>JAURQI010000003.1 GCA_030836155.1 Crocinitomix sp. | reverse complement strand
GAGCGCAGAATTCGGCGAGATGGTATAGTTCGTGTCGAATAGATAATAATATCCCCAGACACTCAAAAGCAATAATAATTGAATCGCAAATTTAAGCAGTGAAGATACCGTTATCGATAATGGTACAATCAATCGCGGGAAGAATACCTTGCCGAATATGTTTTGGTTTTGAGTGAATGTTTCAGAGGTTTTTGTCAAACATTCTGAAAAATAATTCCATAATGTTAAACCCGCTAAATAGAAGAGGAGCGGAGGCATTCCTTCTGTACTGATCTTTCCAAAAAATGAAAAGATCAACCAAAACATTAATGTCGTTAGTACGGGTTGAATAAAAAACCAAAGCGGACCTAATATGGTTTGTTTGTAGATGGCAACAAAATCCCTTTTGACAAAAAGTAAAAGAAGATCGCGATAGCGCCATACATCTCCTAGGCGTAAATCCATCCAACTTGTTCTTGGTTTAATTACCAAATCCCATTTTTCCTCCTCCATCTTAGGATGTTTTCATTTTATCAACAAAATCCTTATTCGCCAAAAGTTTTTTTATTCCTTCTTCAGTCGAAATTAATTCTCTTCCAAGTATCTTTTTCATTTTTGAATTATCCGGTTGGCGACGTGTCATATCTCCATCCTTTAAAGGCGGCAGATGAACAATATCAGAAGAGCTTCCTGTCAGTCTAATAATTAACTCAGCAATTTCTTTAACTGAAATGACAACATCCCCACCAATATTGATGACATCGTTAACAAATAAATCTTGGTTCAACGCTTTAATCGTAGCCGTTATATTATCCGTTACATAACAAAAAGTTCGTGTTTGACTGCCATCTCCGTATACAGTAATTGGCTCGTTGCGCAAAGCTTGAGAAATGAATTTACTGATTACAAAATCGGTCGTTTGATTAGGTCCGTAGGTATTAAAGAAGCGAAAAATAGTATAGTTTAAACCATATTCTTGTAAGTATGACTTGCAAAAGGCTTCACCTACATTTTTTACTACTGCATATGGTACCCTTGAGTTAAGTGGTGTTGTTTCTTCGTTTTGAGGTATCGTTACGGGCTCACCGTATACTTCTGAAGACGATGAAAAGAAAAAGCGTTTAACGCCCGTGTTTTTAGATAGTGATAATAAGTGTTTGATCCCTTCAATATCGTTTAAAACACTTATTGGGTTTTCCTGCGTTCTCTGAACGCCAACGAATGCGGCATAATGAAATACATAATCAAATTGATTGGCCAACATAATGTCAGTGATTTCCTGGCGATCATTTACGTCAGCTTTGATGAATTTAAAATTATCATTATTTGAAGGTAACTTAGATAGACTGCCTGTCGAAAGATTGTCCACCACGGTAATTTGAGTGTTTGAATCTTCTAAAAGTCCTTTGACAAGGGTGCTTCCAACATTCCCAGCGCCGCCAGTTACTAGAATTTTTCGCATATGTAATCCTCTCAATTTCGTTTTAATTTACAATAATACTAATCTAATCTGATTAAAAGAGGTTAATTATAGAGAGATATAAACGGTCTTTTATGGATTATTCGGTGGACTGTTTCATTGCTTTTTATAAATTTGACGATGAAAATAATGGCCACCGAAAAAGTACTAAATATTGTTTCAGAGAATTATCCTTACGGTACCGGTGAACAATTTTTTGACGCGGAGGTAAAAGAACTTTCTAGGTATTTTGATAAGATTCAGTTATTTCCGCTTCAAAAGAGGGAGGGACTGAGAGAGTTGCCAGAAAACGTTTTTATTAATGACGTACTGGCTAAGACACCAAGAAAAATCTCCAAGTCGCAAGTGTTGAAATATGTTTTCAGAATTCTCAAAATCGTTTTTTTTGAGTGGACAAGGTCAAATAAAAAAGTCTACATCCTAAAGAAAATAAAAAGATGGACTGTGTCGATCATTCAGTGCAGTATTTTGGGGGAGAATTTTATTAAAGAAATTGACTCAAAAGAGGAGAATTATTTTTATTCCTTTTGGATGAATGACGGAGCTTTACTCTTATCGATTTTAAGAGACCAAAACTGCATTGAGGAATTTAATTTTCGTGTCAACGGGTTTGATATTTTCAACGAGCGTCAGGAGTCGGGATATATGCCTTTTCGTTACTACAATTACTCTTTGGTTAATAAGGTTTTTGTTCTTTCAAACGAAGCCTATAATTACTTGCATAAATTGAATTGTTACCCTGAAAAATTAAGGTTGAGTCATTACGGTATTTTTGAAAACTCCCAAAATAAATTAAAGGATGACCAGAAATGGCGAATAGTTTCATGTGCTAATGTGATACCTTTGAAAAGAATTGATAAGATCATTTCTGCACTGTCAATAATTAAGGATAAAAGTATTGTTTGGACTCATTTTGGCGATGGTTATTTGATGGATGATATTAAGGAAAAAGCCTCAAAATTAGGGGATAATGTTCACGTTGATTTAAGGGGGAATGTGTTGAATTCAGAAATAATTGAAACATACCAAAATGAACCGGTTAACCTGTTTGTTCATACTAGTGAAACGGAAGGCTTAGGAATGGCTATTATCGAGGCGCAAAGCTTTGGGATCCCGGCAGTAGTAATTGGTGTTGGAGGTGTTCCTGATATTGTAAGTGAAGCCACTGGGGAAGTTTTATCTCCTGAATCAGAGGGGCCTGAACTAGCAGCTGCGATAAAACGCGTTTTGAACAGTGAAAAAAACACGAATGAATATCGAACTACAATTCAGAAGCAGATTTACTATAAGTTTAGCGCCGAAAAAAATTATGAGGCTTTATTCCAAAAACTAATAACTAACAGTTAGGCATATCTTCCGAAATGAAAAAGCGATTATCTGTTTTACTTCCTAATTTTAATAATGCTTCATACCTCAAAGAGTGTCTGGATTGCATTTCGGATCAAACATTTGTTGATTTTCAAGTCATTTTTGTTGACGACTGTTCAAGTGACAACAGCCTCGAAATTGCGGATAAACACGGGGATGAACGTATTCGAGTCATTAGAAAAGAAAAAAATTCTGGAATCGTTGAAACGCTGAATGTCGGTTTAGAGCTTATTGATACAGAATATTTTATTCGTCTCGATGGTGATGATCGCATGCGCTGCGATCGTTTCGAGAAATTAGTTGAATTTATGGATGATAATCCAGATGTTGACATTTGTGGCTCGGCAATTCAAACCTTCGGTTTAAGGGAAGAATTACAGATTTATCCATCAAGTTCAAAGGTGAACAAGGCTAATTTAATCTTTGGGCATTCAATTGGACATGCGTCATGCATCTTTCGAACGTCTACCATAAAAGAGAATAAAATAGCATACCAAAATGATTTCTACAGACTTGAGGATTATCAGCTTTTTTATACGCTAAAAGATATTGCAAAAACAACCAGTATGAATGAACCACTTTATTTGTACCGACAGGCGGCATATAATAATAACCCTGATATTGAAGCACGGAAAACCGAAGCTTACATGAGCTTTTACAACGGAATACTTAACGATTTAGAAGTTAATTCCTCACCTGAAAATATTCAAAAACACCTCCAATTGGCAGGGCGAATCAAACCAGTTTTTGGTTTGGAAAAAATAGATGAGTATATAGCGCTATTGCTTGGTGCCAATAAGGGTAAGCGTTTTTTTCCCCAAGCTGAGTTGATTCAAGTGCTCAAAAGAAAAAGGGAGAAATTACTTTATAAATTAATTGATAATGGCACTTTGGGGAAAAGAGAACTACTGAAGGCGTCCATTAAAAATCTAGGGTTGCTAAGGTATTACGCATCAAAGCAATTCAAAAAAGAATGACTAAATTTGGTTTTATAGGATTGATATGAATTTAATAGGGAAAACTGTTCTTGTGACTGGAGCTGACGGCTTTATCGGCTCTCATCTTACGGAAGAACTAGTTAAAAAAGGAGCCAAGGTAAAGGCGCTTTCACAATACAACTCATTTAATAATTGGGGATGGTTAGAACAGGTATCTTGTTTAAATGATATTGAAGTTTTATCCGGAGATATAAGAGATCCACATTATTGCAAACATATAACCAAAGGGGTGGATGTTGTTTTTCATTTGGCTGCTTTAATTGCAATTCCATATTCATATATAGCACCAACGTCATATGTCGATACGAATGTCACTGGAACGCTAAATATTTGTCAAGCAGCATTAGATAATGGATGTGAGCGCATCATTCATACGTCAACTTCTGAGGTTTACGGAACGGCTCAATATGTTCCGATAGATGAAAAGCATCCGCTTCAACCCCAATCTCCATATAGCGCTAGTAAAATTGGAGCCGATAATATGGCTATGAGTTTTTTTAATGCCTTTGATTTACCCTTGACTATTGCTCGACCGTTTAATACCTATGGACCAAGACAATCGGCAAGAGCAGTCATACCCACTATTATATCCCAAATCGCAAATAGCACCAAAGAAATAAAAGTAGGAGATTTATCGCCGACGCGAGACTTTAATTATGTTTTGGATACATGTACCGGTTTCATTGCTTTGGCAGAGTCAGACAAAACGGTTGGAGAAACCTTCAACATAGGTTCTAATTTTGAGATATCTATACAAGACACGTTTGAGTTGATTAAGAAAATCATGCAATCCGATGTCGATTTTGTGGTAGATCCACAGCGAATTCGTCCCGGAAAAAGTGAAGTTCAACGGCTTTGGTGCAACAATTCAAAAATAAATGAATTGACAGGTTTTAAACCCGACTTCACCATTGAGGCCGGTCTGAAAGAAACCATAGATTGGTTTATAAATAAAGAAAATTTAAAACACTATAAATCAAACATCTATAATGTCTAAACGTGCTGTCATTTTAGCTGGCGGTAAAGGAACCCGATTACGTCCTTACACCGTCGTTTTGCCAAAACCCTTAATGCCTCTTGGTGACTATCCTATCCTTGAAGTAATTTTACGTCAATTGGTGCACGCCGGGTTTGATCATATAACGATGACGGTTAATCATCAGGCGGATTTAATCAAAACTTTTTTTGGGACTGGAGAAAAATGGGGGATTAAGATTGATTATTCATTGGAAGATAAACCATTATCTACAATGGGGCCGCTCAGTTTAATCAACGACTTACCTGAGAATTTCTTGGTGATGAATGGTGATATTTTAACTGATTTAGACTTTGCTGCTTTTTATAATGATCATGCAGCGAATAAGAATATTTTCACGATTTCTTCATATATCAGAGAGCATGTTAACCTTTATGGTGTTTTGGAGTCAGATGAAAATCAAAAACTGGTTGATTTCAAAGAAAAACCTGTTACTCGCTTTGAAGTGAGTATGGGCATTTATATGCTAAATAAAGCAGTCCTTGAATATATTCCACACAACGAGCCTTATGGTTTTGATCATTTAATGTTGGACTTGATAAAAGTAAATAAGAATGCGACAGTAAGACCTTTTGAAGGGTATTGGCTAGATATTGGTCGCCCAGATGATTATATGATCGCTATTGACGAGTTCGAAAAAAATAAAGCTACATTTTTAAAGAATGGCTAGGGTCCTCATAACTGGTATGTCCGGAACAATAGGATCCGAGCTCGCCTCAAGCTTAGAGCGCGAGGGGCATCAGGTTGAAGGTGTTCCGCATAACGGATTGCGTATTCAAGAAAAGGGGTATTTTTCTGAGGTTAAAAATCCGAATACTATTGACGTAGTTTACCATTTGGCCGCCAAAAGTTTCGTCCCTGATAGCTGGGGAAATCCCGGTGATTTTATAGAAGTTAATACATTAGGTACAACCCGAACTTTGGAGTTTTGTCGCGCGCATGACTGCAAAATTATATTGATTAGCTCTTATGCCTATGGGATTCCGAAGTATTTGCCTATCGATGAAAAACATCCTTTATCAGCAGTGAATCCCTATGCGTTAAGCAAGAAGATGAGCGAAGAACTCTGTCAGTTTTACGGAGCTTATTATGACCTTTCTTACGCTATTGTGAGGCCCTTTAATGTTTATGGAGCATTGGGTAATAAAGCGTTGCTTATTCCGGAAATCATTGAGCAAATATTGAAGGGAGATTCAATTAAAGTCAAAGATCTTAAACCTAAGCGCGACTATATCTTTATCGATGATTTAGTCAGTCTATTAATTCGTGTGATGGATTACGATAAGAACGAGGTGTTTAATGCGGGGTCGGGAGAAGCACTTTCTGTTGAAGAAGTAATCGGTGTCTGTCAACGAGTTTTTGGATCCAATTTACCCGTCGAGAGTGCTGCTGAAGTTCGAAAGAATGAAATTCCGATAACACGTTGTGATACTAGATTTGTAACGGATGAACTCGGATGGCAACCTTTGTTTACATTTGAAGACGGAATTCGAAAAATGAAGGAGAAAATGGAAAATGGCTAAACGAATTTTGATAGTAGTGGGTATCCCACATTTTGATTATTCCAATGAAAAATCAGCCGTTTGTTCATTTTTACAAACGATAAAAACAGCTGTTGAGGCAGAGGGGCATTTAGCGTATTTTCCAACCGAAAACAATGAGCATTTCGTAACAGGAGGTGATCAAAATATCAGTTTTAAAGAGAGGTTAATTAACTCGATTAAGAAAGTTTTAAAGGGTTTTCCTTGGTTGTACCATAGCTTCTCAATGAAGGCGCATTTAAAAGAACATGATAAGCTCATTCAACAGGTGAAAGCCGGAGAAAAGTATGACCAAATTATCGAGTTTTATACAGTCGGTTCGGAATTGGGTAAGCAGTTAGCTGAATTATGGACATGTAAATTGTCTGTTGTTTATGATGCTCCTGTTGATGAACAGTTCTTAGAGATGCACGGAACCAAAACCTATTACTGGACGGAAATTCAAAAAAGGGAAAAAGAAACACTAGAGAAAGCAAACAAAATAATGGCTTATTCGCCTGAGTGTAAATCATATATTATAAAACGTTATGAAATACAGTCTGATGTCGGAATCTTACCTTGTGTTGTTAGTAAGCCATGGGTAAATAATGCACCTGCCGCGGACATTTTCAATTTAACATTTATTGGTTCTTTTTTGTCTTGGCATAAAGTAGACCTATTAGTAGAGGTTTTCGAGGAGCTACGTTCTGTCATTCCAAATCTGAGATTACAATTGATAGGATATGGTGAGGAGTGGGAGAGCATCAAACATTTAATCAATAAAAAAGGACTCGAAGAAAATGTCGATATGCCCGGATTTGTCTCTGAATCTGAACTTTTGAAATATAAAAAAAACAGCCATATTGCTGTTATGCCGGGGTCTAATTGGTACGGCAGTCCGTTGAAGTTATTTGAATATGCCCAGTCTGGTATTCCATTCATTGCGCCAGAAACACCTACTATTCAATCCATTTTCAAGTCAGGCGAACACTGCAGATATATCGATGCTTCAAACGAAGTTAAATCGTTGTGCGAAGAAGTCTTTTTTTTATATCAGAATCCTTCATTGCGTGAAGAAATGGCAAAAAGGGCAAAGCAATTGATAGAAGAAAGGTATAGTGAAAAACGTTACACGACAAAATTGTCAGAGATTCTTTTGTAGCGTACAGAAAATATTGATTACTTTCGATTAAAAACCATGATACTATGAGGGATATTGCTGCTTCAGCCAAAATTGGCGAAAATGTAATAATAGGTAAATTTGTCATCATAGAAGATGATGTCGTTATTGGAGATGGAACAACTATTGGTGATTTTACGTTGATTCGTAAAGGTTCTAGGATTGGTAAAAATTGCCGGATTAAATCTTATAATGAGATTCGGACCAATGTTACTATCGGAGACGATTCAAGTTTCGGTAGTCGCTGTACGCTTTGTGCCGATACAATAATCGGAAGCAATGTCGATGTAAAGTATGGCTTTGTGACCACAACACTTGATTTTAAAACGCGAGAAGATTTAGACGCAGGAGCGGTTGGCGATGGAGCTATTGTCGGAGTTAATGTAACCTTGATGCCTGGAGCTTCCATAGGAAAGGGAGCAATGATCGGTGGTTGCTCACAAGTTCGTGATGCAGTTGGAGCAAATGAAGTTTGGTTTGGCAGTCCAGCGAAGTTTCATAAAATGATAGATGAATTGTAATAATAACGATGATTGATTTAATTGATATCGTAAACCAATTTGACCTCAAGGTTATTGGCGAATTAAATAGAAAAGTTTCTGGCGTTACAGCACTTTCAAACCAGGTTTCTGATGGTTTAACCTGGGCGAAGGCTGAGAAATATGTAGACTTAATTGAAATGGGTTGCATTCTTTTGCACGAAGACACAGAATTTGAGCCTAAATCAGGTGTTACTTACTTGACGACAAAAAAGGACCCAAAGCTAACACTATCCCTCATCATGAAGGACTTCTTTGCACCTTCACCAGATTATTATTTAAAGGATGATACCGAACTCCATCGTAAGAATCCAACTATAAAAATAGCGAATCACGTTTTTATTGGCCAAAATGTCGTCATCGGTGACGGGACTATTATTTATCCGTTTGCAGTTATCGAAGCAGATTCTGTAATTGGTGAGAATTGTGTCATTAAACCACATACCTCTATTGGAAGCGAAGGGATAGGGATCGCACACAATGCTGAAACCGACTTATATGAAAAGCTACCGCAAATAGGACATGTTGTATTGGGTAATCATGTAGATGTTGGGCCAAACTCTACAATCCGCAGAGGTTCCTTAGGCCAAACTATAATTAATGATGGGAGTAAAATAGGAGCTAATATTAACGTAGGGCATAATTGCGTATTTGGCAGAAATGCCTTTTTAGCCTGCAATATTTCAACGGGTGGATCTTCTGTTCTGGGGGATAATGTATATATCGGAATGAATGCTATTGTGAAGAACGGAATTCGAATTGGGCATAATGCCCAAATTGGCATGGGAGCGGTTGTTACCAAGTCTATACCAGATAGAATGATCGCGTTTGGAAATCCTGCTAAGGTTGTGAAAGAGCGGAAAGATTTGAAAATGTAAATAAGGCTGAATCTGACCAATATGAATATTTTGAAATCAACTAATCCTTAAAATCAAATGCCGAAGGATTTGAATATATTAGTAATCACACATTATTTTCCACCTGTTCCTGGAGTGGGGGGTAGACGCTGGGCAAAGTTCGTCAAGTATCTTAGTCGCAAAGAAGGGGTCAATGTATCTGTGGTTTCGGCTCAAAATACTGTTCGAGACGTAAAGTCAAGTTTTGCAGAAGAGTTAAGTAAGGTTGATTTTTACCATCTTCAACTACCTTCTGGATATCCAAAATACCTAGAATTTCTTGAGTTTTCTGAGCCCTCGCTTTGGCGGAAAATCATGTTTCGCTATCAGCTTTTTTTCTTAAAACAAAAGGTAAAAGGAAATTATTGGGATTTTAGCGTTTTTTGGGAAAAGCATTTTAAGGAAACTATTCCAGACCTGATTCAAAGAAAAGGGATTACCAAGCTCATCGTTTCCGGACCACCTTATAAATATATCGTTTTTGCAGAAAAACTAAAAGAGCAGTTTCCAAAACTAGAGGTTATCCTGGATTACCGTGATCCTTGGAATGATTTTAATGATCCTTTTCCAATCACGGAAGATCGACACCGGTTCGAACGCAGTTTAGAAAAAGAAATGCTTCAAAAAGTGGATAAGATCGTTACTGTATCGGCATTTCAAAAAGGGTTAATTCAGGAAAATCAGCCAAGTTCAGCACCCATTCATATTGTTCCAAATGGTTTCGATCATGAGGATTATGCTGATAACCTCAGGCCAAAAGCGGAGTCTGATAAAATAAATCTCGTTCATTTTGGCACTTTACATTATCTGAAGGATTATTATTGGGTTCCTTTTTTTGAGGCATATGAGCAATTAAAAAAAAATAAACCCGCATATTATAATCAACTTGAAATAGATTTAGTGGGGTATTGTCCACACCAAGTCAGTGATTATATTAAATCGAAGAATTTAGATGTAAAGATTCATGGGATATTAGAACCTTTTGAAGCCTACAGCGAGTTAAATCAGGCTGACGTGGCGCTATGGTTTAAATATGACGGCTCACCGGGTGATTTTGCAACCAAGTTTGGCGACTATATTTCAATAAGAAAATTTATTTGGACGTTTTCCGTAAAAGGGGAAGTAACAGATTATATCAATACCCATCAAATAGGGAAAGTATTTTATCGCTCTGATAAAGACTTGAAAACGACGATATACGAAGCGTTGATTAATTTAGTTGAAAACCCGGATCAACATAAGTTTAATCCTTCTTATGATTTCAATCGTTTGCGTATTGAAAACCTCACAAACGAACTGATCAAAGCATTACAGGCTTAATCGTTAAAATTGTTAATAAACGAATACAAAAATAATGGAAACAAGAGTAGTTCCTTAGAACTTCGCTTTTGTACTACCCCAGCGACGACGACGACCGTACACCCAAGAATAGTTTCTACGATAGAAGTTTCCTCTTGTTCGGATGAGGTAACTATATGAAATAGTCATGGTCATGAAGTTGTCACGATCTGTGGGATCACCACGTTGACTTCCTGGACCGTAGTGAACACCGGCTGGAACATCTCCAAACCCTGCATAGCGATTAGCTAAAACGGGTGCAAGCGGATCACTGGTCATTTGGGAAGGATCAACATAGCTTGTACTGATGTCATCCAAATAGTCGGTCATCGTCCAGTTCCAAGCGTACTCAAAACCAAAACGATGCATTTTTTTGTGCGTAAAAAAGAACCCTCCTCCAAATGGGAAAGTAAGCGCGATAGGTGAGTATTTGACGCCTTCTGTCATTAGCGGGCGAAGTTTAACGTATGATCCACCATACTCAGCTTTAGGATTGTTAAAAACACCTCCAACACCTGCAAAGAAATACGTTTGATAATCTGTTCGATATCGTCCACGGTAACCTACATCCGAAACCGACAAGATTTGCGGATAAAATTCAAGTTTAGCATTTAAGTGCAAAAGGTCATTTCTAAAACTGAGGTTACGACCTAGACGCGCTCGGTTATCCGAATTAGCATCCATCCCCTGAACACGCACCCAGTCAAAAGATGCCGATACGGCAAATAAAGGATGAAAACGATAACGTGAAAAACCACCGACGGCCCAACGCGTGTCACGCAATTCCATATTGTAAACGAAATCACGTGCTAAATCACCACTTCCGATATCTCCTAAAAAGTTGGAAGCACCTGCTTTAATACCAAAACCCAGATTATAGCGCTGCGCATTAGCACTTGTTGCCAAACATAGTAAAGTGAATAGTAGGAGCAGTCTTCTCATTCGTTCATAGTCATTTACCACAAAGTTAATCTTTTGTGTCATTCTAAACCATCTAATTTATAAAAAAAAAAAACGAATCATTCCATAGTGATGTTGATTTACCTTTTATTATCATTAATTTTGAACAATCAATAGGCGCTTTTAGAAGTTTTGACCTGAAGCGCGAATCCTATCATTATGACGAACGAAAAAAACCGTATTACTGGATTATTCGGCATTGATTACCCCTTGATTCAGGCAGGTATGATTTGGTGTTCGGGTTGGCGATTAGCAGCGGCCGTGAGCAATGCAGGTGGGCTTGGTATAATAGGTTCTGGCTCGATGTACCCAGAGGTATTAGAGGAGCATGTGCAAAAATGTAAAGCAGCAACGGACAAACCTTTTGCTGTTAATTTGCCGATGTTATACCCGGACATTGATAAACACATACAAACCATTGTTAAATATAAAGTTCCCATTGTATTCAGTTCAGCTGGAAATCCGAAAACATGGACTTCGATGCTCAAAGAGAATGGGATTACTGTCGTGCATGTCGTTTCAAGTCAGAAATTTGCGATCAAATCTCAGGCGGCGGGAGTGGACGCTGTCGTTGTTGAAGGATTTGAAGCGGGTGGACATAACGGTTTAGATGAAACGACAACCTTGACTTTGGTACCAGCTGTAAAAAAGGTATTGGATATACCTGTAATAGCAGCGGGTGGAATTGGCACTGGAAGAGGAATGCTGGCTGCGATGGCGCTAGGAGCGGATGCCGTTCAAATAGGTAGTCGTTTTGTTGCATCTGACGAGTCTTCGGCGCATCAAGCGTTTAAAGATAAAGTGGTTGAAACTGAAGATGGCGGAACGAAATTGACCTTAAAAGAATTGACACCTGTACGGTTGATTAAAAATTCTTTTTTCCAGCAAGTGGAACAGGCTTATCAAAACGAAGCCAGTGTTGAAGAACTAAAAGAACTATTGGGTAGAGGGCGTGCAAAAAAAGGGATGTTTGAAGGAGATTTGGAGGAAGGCGAACTTGAAATTGGACAGATTGCCAGCATTATTAGTGAAGTAAAGCCGGCAGCGGAAATTGTCAAAGAAATTATAAATGAGTTTGAATCCGCTCGACAAGAGTTAACAGGATCAAAATTTCAATTTACATGATTGAATACGAAAAATTTGAATTAGAAAATGGCCTGAAGATTTTATTTCATCAGGATGAAACAACGCCTTTAGCGGTCGTGAATCTACTGTATAATGTTGGTGCAAGAGATGAGGAAGAAGATCGAACAGGGTTCGCACATCTATTTGAACACCTCATGTTCGGCGGATCGGCAAATATTCCAAATTTTGATGCACCTCTGCAAATGGTAGGTGGTGAGTGTAATGCCTTTACCAATAATGACATCACGAATTATTACGAGGTACTGCCAGCAGAGAATATTGAAACAGCGCTTTGGCTAGAAAGTGATCGTATGCTTGAATTGGCTTTTACTCCGAAAAGTTTGGAGGTTCAAAGAGGTGTGGTGATAGAAGAGTTTAAACAACGCTATTTGAATCAACCTTATGGTGATGTTTGGTTAAATTTTAGACCGCTCATATATAAAACACATCCCTATCAATGGGCGACCATTGGTAAATCCATAGAGCATATTGAAGGTGCGAGCATGCAGGAAGTAAAAGACTTCTTTTATGAACATTATGCACCGAATAATGCAACTTTGGTTATTGGAGGTAATTTGCAATTGGAGGCTGTAAAATCAATGGTCAATAAATGGTTTGGTGACATACCGCGACGCGAGATTAAGCCGCGTAACTGGAAACCAGAAGCGCCACAAAATGATAAACGAGAATTGGAATTGGAACGTGATGTTCCTTCCAATGCGGTTTATATTGCATTTAGAATGGGAGGAAGAACTTCAGAGGATCATTACTTTGGGGATCTCTGTACGGACCTTTTAGCCGGCAGTAAATCCTCTCGGCTCTATCAGCGTTTGGTTGTAAAAGATCGTTTATTTTCAAGTATCTCATCTTATATCACAGGAGCGCTTGAGGACGGACTCTTAATTATAAATGGTCATCTTTCTGACGATATAAGTTTTGAACAAGCCGAAAGATCTATCTGGGAAGAGCTCGAAAAACTCATGATCCATGAAATAGAGGAGATGGAGCTTCAAAAAGTAAAGAATAAACATAAAACAGGTAAGGTATTTGGCGAACAGAACTTACTGAATCGCATGATGAAAATAGCTTTTTTCGAGAATATGGGGAAATTGGAAGAATTGAATAATGAATTAGAGGCTTACGATGCAATTACTCCTTTGAACTTGCAATTATTTTTACAAAGGACAATCAGCCCGAATAAACAATCCATCTTACGTGTAAAAAAGACGTCATGAACAGATCAATAGCACCTAATTTTAAACAAGCGGAAAAATTGGATTTAATTCTTCCAGAAAGAATCCAATTAGCTAATGGAATGGAACTTTATTGGATTAAGCACAATAAAGACGAGTCCATTAAATTGGATATCGAATGGACAGCTGGTAGCAAATACCAAGAAAAAAGACTCGTTGGATCATATACGAATAAACTATTGCTCGCAGGTACCGCGGATAAAAGTGCGGGAGAGATTGCAGAAGAGATTGATTTCTATGGCGGTTATGTGCAACACGAAATCGACCGAGATCATGCCGGAATTTCACTGTATGGTCTGAAAGAAAATATGACCAACATTTTTAAGTGCTTTTACAAAGCATTTATCAATGCCGAATTTCCAGAAGCAGAAGTTGAAAAAGAAAAAACGGTTGGTTTAAAACGTTTTCAGATAGATGCGAAGAAGGTCAAGACAATTGCCAGACGAGTGTTTAATGAATCCCTTTTTGGAGCTGATACAGAATACGGTAGCGTTGCTCAAGATGAGGATTTTGAAAATCTTCAACGCGAAGATATTCTTGAATTCTACCAAACGTATTATCGCAGTCAAGCTCCAGTTATTTTCTTAGTAGGAGACGCGGAACCTGATTTAATTGAAGAGTTTGAAAAATGGGCAGCCTCATTAGAGGTACGGGACATTGAATTTGAACCTTCTGTAAAGGTTCAAGAAAAAGGTGCAAAACACATTCCAGTTAAAGATGCCATTCAGTCTGCCATTCGGGTAGGTCGTTTAATGTTCTCTAAAAATCACCCCGATTATTTTAAATTCCAATTGTTAAATACACTTTTGGGAGGTTATTTTGGTTCGCGTTTGATGACAAACATTCGGGAAGATAAAGGATATACGTATGGTATTGGGTCGGGTATGTCTGTTATGCAAGATGCAGCTTATTTTTTCATTTCAACGGAAGTAGGGGTAGATGTTCGAGATGCCGCTATTGAAGAGATATTTAAAGAAATGGAACAGCTTAAGAAAGAGTTGGTAGATAATGAAGAGCTACAAAAAGTGAAGAACTATATGTTAGGTGATTTTCTGAGACATGCAGATGGCTCCATCGCCATGATGGAGAACTTTAAGAATATTCATTTTAATGATTTGAAAACATCTTATTACAATGACTTCATTGCTGCAGTTCATAATACCACGGCTGAGGATCTAAAACGATTAGCGAATAAATATTGGAATAGAGCAGATTTATTAATGGTGTCTGCTGGTTAATAGGATACGCGTATTCCGGCCAAAAAACTAAGTGCCATTCCACCGTAACGATCCCAAACGAAGCTATAACCCAATTCGGGTGAAATGTGGATTTTGTCTTTTTCGTAAACGGTCATACTAAATCCACCACGGTAACGATTCCCATTGTAAAATATATCTCCGACCGGTAGATTTTTATGAATGGATTGGCTCAGCACCCAATTTCTTAGGCTATTTGGGAATAAGGGAATGCGAACCTGCGCACCAATCGGTAAAGCTAATAGGGCAGGGTAGGCGTTTATCCCAAATGAGCCTCCGATTTCTATTCCGTTATCAAACTGGTAATCAAGACTCTGTTCTAGATAGATAATCGATCGTTCTTTACCATAACTACCCAAATGAAAAAAACTCAAATCAAATTGCGTGCTGAGCTGGATGGGCCTTCGCGCAGTGTCTTGACAGATCGAGTAGGATGATGCGAAAAAATAAATAAATATGACGATCCTATTCATCTGCTCCCGCATTTAGTGTTTCACTTAAGCGCATATCGCCATCAATGTCTGTCAATGGAAAAAAAGCTAATCCTGCGCAATAATCTCCTGCAATCGATCCAGGCATTAGACGTAAATCACCCTTGGTCGGGTCAATAAAATCTATTCCTCCGGC
The DNA here is from genome assembly GCA_030836155.1 of Crocinitomix sp. Lineage (GTDB taxonomy): Bacteria > Bacteroidota > Bacteroidia > Flavobacteriales_D > Crocinitomicaceae > Crocinitomix. Next base: position 23,272 of record JAURQI010000003.1, on the reverse strand, counting down.
AACAGCCAGATTATTTTCAATGCCTGAGACATCATAAAAGGTGGTGAAGTATTCTTCTGTAGCATTGACAAGTAGGTTCCCGTAAATTGAAAAACTGGTTGTCGCTTCATAATCTTTTGCTATATAAACGGAATAGTTGGCTGCACTGAGCACCGTATTAAAGTGTATGATCACATTTTCGTTATGGTAATCTAAATTGCCAAGCGTTGCGCAACTGATTCAGTATGTATTAAAGGTGAGGATAATATTTTTTCTAATAATACCCGAGCTTCTAACGCTAATAGCATTACCATGTGGTTGTTCACCTGCTTCAAATCGATTTTCTTCGATTAGAACATCTTTCCCTTTCCAATATATGCCGTGATGCGGCTGACCCATTGCAGCTCCGGTCTCACTAAGTCCTGCATTCTTAATGATGCACCCGCAAATCGTTCCGTTAGGGGCGTCTTCATGGCTATCGATAGCATTATAGCTGATCCGATCAAACGAGCAGTCTTCTATAAGTATATGCGAAGCAGGTCCGGTGAAACCTACAGCAATTCCGTTGAGAAGAATATCCTCGAATGTGCAATTGCGTATAATAACGTGATCTGCATCTCATATAGATAAACCACCTCCTATGAAGGTGCAATTTTCAATAATGAGACTGTCAAAATCATGACCATCTATTTTTAAGGTCTCTTCGAATTCCTGGTCGCTGATTAGTTTTGTCGGATCGGGTTCTGTTATCTTTTGACAAGCAATGGTCAAAAAACAAAGAGCGAATAAAAGGTTGCCCAATTGAAAAGGACGTCTTATAGTAAAACCTCCGATCATTAGTTCGCCATTTCACTCATGAATTTGATGCGCATTAAACGAAGTTGTTCTTCTTCGTAATCTCCTTCAAATTCCTCATAAGCATCTTCCAAGCTATCGCTTTCGGCTTCTAGGAAATATTCGTAGATGTCTTCTTGATCCTCGTCATCGAGCTGATCCTTGATATAATAATCGATATCAATTTTAGTCCCTGAACCAACAATCCCTTCTATCTCACAGATGATTTCATCAACACTTTTACCTTTTGAAGAGGCAATATCTTCTAGCGGCATTTTCCGGTCAATATTTTGGATGATATGTACCTTGAGTCCAGACTTATTGACCATCGATTTTACAACAAAATCTTGCGCACGTTCAATGTCATTTTCTTTGACGTAAGAAGCGATCAATTCTATGAATGGCTGTCCATAACGCTTAGCTTTGCCAATTCCAACACCTACGATATTCGCTAGCTCCTCTGATGTTATTGGGTATTGAATTGTCATATCCTGCAAAGAAGGCTCTTGGAAAATGACAAAAGGCGGCACGTTCTTCTCTTTTGAAATACGTTTTCTTAAATCGAGTAACATTTGATACAACTTATCATCTGTTGTATTTCCTCCTTTTGGATTGATAAAAGCATGTTCTTCACCACTTGAGTAATCGTGTTCTTTTAAGAGCATGAATGAAGTAGGTGTATTGATGAATTTACGTCCTTCTTTTGTAAGTTTCAAGGTCCCGTATGATTCAATTTCCTTGCTCAAGAAACCGTGCACGAGGCATTGTCTTGAAACTGCATTCCAGAAATTGTAATCTTGGTCTTTCCCTGCTCCAAATCCTTCAAGAGTATCATGACGATAAGACTTTGTCTCTTGACTTTCTTTTCCGAGTATGTAGTTGCAAACGTACTTAGCTTTTTGCTTTTCTTTTAATTCATCAACGGCCTTTAAGAAAAGCTGAACGGCGTCTTTCCCTTCAAATTTTTCTCTTGGGTTTTTACAGTTATCACACATTTCGCTGCAACGATTTTCATCAAACCGTTCTCCGAAATAATGGAGAATATATTTTCTTCGACATACAGAGGTTTCGGCATAAGACACAATCTCGTGCAATAACTGTCTTCCCACTTCTTGTTCGGCAATTGGCTTCCCATGAAGAAACTTTTCCAATTTTTCAATGTCTTTATAACTGTAAAAGGTAAGGCAATGACCTTGCCCCCCATCTCTACCAGCTCGCCCTGTTTCTTGATAATAACTTTCTAAACTTTTTGGAATGTCATGGTGTATGACAAAACGCACATCAGGTTTGTCAATGCCCATACCAAAAGCAATCGTTGCAACAATAACATCGGCTTCTTCCATCAAGAACATGTCTTGGTGCCTAGCTCTTGCGCTAGAATCTAATCCTGCATGATAGGGCAAAGCATTAATTCCGTTAATTTGTAAAACCTCTGCGATTTCTTCCACCTTTTTACGGCTAAGACAATAAATGATGCCTGACTTGAGCTTATTCTCTTTTATAAATCGAATGATGTTTTTTTCTACATCTTCTTTTGGCCTTACCTCATAATAAAGATTCTCTCTATTAAACGACATCTTAAAGATAGTCGCGTCAAGCATGTGTAAGTTCTTTTGAATGTCATGCTGCACCTTTGGCGTTGCCGTAGCCGTTAACGCAATGATCGGAACATCACTGATCGCTTCAAATATTTCGCGCAGTCTTCTATACTCTGGACGAAAATCATGTCCCCATTCAGAAATACAATGCGCCTCATCAATGGCAAAAAAGGATATGCCTACACCAGTTAAAAAAGCAATATTTTCTTTTTTAGTGAGTGACTCAGGAGCAACATACAATAATTTTGTCTTGCCGTCTGTGATATCTTCCTTAACTCGTTTGATTTCTGTTTTGGTCAGTGAGGAATTCAAAAAGTGTGCTATGGAGTCGGATCCATAAGTATGACGCATGGCGTCAACCTGGTTCTTCATGAGTGCAATAAGCGGCGAAACGACGACAGCTGTTCCTCCTAGCATTAAAGCCGGTAGTTGATAACACATAGATTTACCTCCACCTGTAGGCATAATAACAAACGTATTCTTACCCGCCATTACATTTGCTATGATGGCTTCTTGTTCACCTTTAAATTCATTGAATCCAAAATACTTCTTCAATGATCCTTTGATATCTAACTCATCTTTGGTCTCCATGAACTTCTTAATTAATTGATTTGTTCGTCATGCATAACAATTGCTTAGAATAAAGATAAGATATTTGCTGACTTATAAAAGAGGTGCCCCAAAAAAGTTTTAGTAGGGTTTTTAACAATTACTCAATCGGTTTAATTGCCATTTAAGGGTGGATGTTCTGCTTATCAATGAGATAATCACAAACATATCATACTCTTCAGTCTGAATTTGGCACTCATTTTGAATTTACCCTACCAAGCAAATGAGGAAACAAGCAACGTTGTCAGAACTTATTCGTTTTGTTAATGTTCTGTTAAACTATTTTAACACTTAAAGAACCTTTATATATTTGATTCAGCATAAAGTAAGCAATTAAAAATTTAAAAGATGAAAAAACTGTTTTTTACAATGAGTCTACTGCTTTTAGCAGTTGTTGGAATGAATGGCGTTTATGCCCAAACTACTGGAGAAATCACAACAGAAGAACCTGTTGAGCCAAAAGATGGCCCGAAGATTTCTATCGATAAAAATGAACACGACTATGGTACAATTGAACAATATGGAGATGGTACTTGTGTGTTTACAGTAACAAATACAGGTAATGCGCCATTGATTATCTCTTTCTGTAAAGGTTCTTGTGGTTGCACTGTTCCAACTTGTAGCAAAGAGCCTGTGGCGCCAGGAGCATCAACTGAGATTACCGTCAAGTATGACACAAAAAGAACAGGAATGATTAATAAAACGGTGACCATTAACTCAAATGCAGTGAATGCGCCTAAGAAAACAGTTCGAATTAAAGGGCAGGTTAAACCTAAGCCTTCTGGTGGAGCACCAACAACAACAGGTGGGCCAACTGTAAACTAAAGAAACAAAAACGAAATATTAAAAACGAATTATCATGAGAAAAGCATTATTATCATTCGGCTTAGCATTAATGGCCTTGATTGGTTCAACGGCTATGGCGCAGGAAGGACAGCCAGTTGCTATCCAAGAAAACGGGCCAGTAATCACTGTAGATAAAGAATTACACGATTACGGTACAATTGAAAATGGTTCAGATGGATCATGTATCTTTACAGTTACAAATACTGGGACAGCTCCGCTAATTATTTCAACGTGTAAAGGTTCATGCGGATGTACAGTTCCTGATTGCCCTAAGAAGCCTATCGCTCCTGGTGCATCAGCTGAAATTAAAGTAACGTATGACACAAAAAGAACTGGACCATTTAATAAATCGGTTACCATTACTTCTAACGCGGTAAATGCACCGTCTCAAAGAGTAAAGATTAAAGGTGTAGTAAAAGCGAAAGCGTCTAACTCGACGATTACAACTCCACCTCCAACGAATTAATGAGGCTATTTTTTGCGATCATAATAGCGCTGAGTTCCGCATTTGCTTACCCTTTGGGTGGCGGTGCGGAATTCTTTTTTTCTGAAAAAAATCATGACTTCACGGACACCAAGGCTGGAACCGTTTTAAAGCATGACTATTCCTTTACCAATTCTGGTAACCAGCCAATTCTGATTTCCGATTATAAAGTCGCATGCACGTGTACGAAGATCTTTTTTCCTAAAACACCTGTTCAACCCGGTGAATCTGGCAAGATTCATTTAGAGTTTGATACGACAGGTAAACAGGGGTTTCAAAGTCGGAAAATCGAAATCATTTCTAACGTCAAAAAACGAACACGTCTGAGTTTTCGTGTTTTTGTCTTGGACGCTCCATAAGTTTTAATCCGAAGTGTTTAGTTTGTGAAGCAAATCGATTGCTTCCTTTGCTTCTTTTACATCGTGCACCCGAAGAATCTGAGTCCCTTTCATTAATCCAATTGTGTTTAATATGATGGTGCCGTTTAGACTTTCTTCTGGTGATGTATTTAATGTTTTGTAAATCATTGATTTTCGCGAAACACCCAATAAAATGGGTTTTTCAAGAACGTGTAAGTATTCCAAGCTTTTCAAAACAACATAATTCTGTTCAACCGTTTTGCTAAAACCGAATCCAGGATCAATAATGATATCCTTTATGCCTGCCGAATGTGCAAGGGCAATTCGCTTCGAAAAATATTGAACAAGATCTGATATAATATTATTGTAATCCGTATTATTCGACATGTTTTGAGGTGTGCCACGCATGTGCATGAGAATATAAGGGCAATTCAATTCGGCTACGGTTCTGAACATAGCCGCATCCAGCTGCCCACCTGAAATATCATTAATCATATTTGCACCAGCCTCAATGCCGGCGCGAGCAACTTTTGAGCGGAATGTGTCCACTGAAATGAGTACCTCAGGGAAAGCTTTTCGAATGATTAAAATGGGGGTGATAATACGTTCTATTTCTTCATTTTCAGAAATGTCCTCCGCGCCAGGTCGCGAGGAGTAACCTCCTATGTCTAAGATACTCGCACCCTCGTCAATCATGTCTTTTGCGCGTGTAAGTATTCCGTCTTCTTCATTGACCCGACTTCCGGCAAAAAAACTGTCAGGTGTTATATTGAGAATACCCATGACAATAGGCTTTTCGAAAGTGTGTAAAATACCTTTCGCGTTAAAAGTAAAGTCTGAGGAAAAAAATGTATCTTTCACAGCTAAAAATAGATTTAGTTTGAATGGGTAAAACAGCCGATCAATATAGAAAAGTAATTCTGAATTGCCGCTCCATTTTTGAAAAAAAAGGGAAAGATTACGGTACCGCATGGCGCGTCTTGAGAGTAAGTTCATTAACTGACCAACTATTTATTAAGGCGCAGCGTATCCGAACAATACAAGAAACAGGAGAGAATAAAGTTGGAGAATCTGTTGAAGGAGAGTTTATTGCTATTGTCAATTATTGTGTCATGGGGCTCGTTCAATTAGATCTTGGAACAGCATCTGAAGAAATGTCGATGGAAGAAGCGATGAGACGATATGATGAAAAAACGGAAGAGTCTTTTCAGTTAATGGAGATGAAAAATCATGATTATGGCGAGGCTTGGCGCGATATGCGAATTAGCTCACTCACCGATTTGATCATGATGAAAATCTTGAGAACCAAACAAATTGAAGATAATCAAGGAAAAACATTGATTTCGGAAGGAATAGACGCCAATTATCTGGATATGTTGAATTACGCCGTTTTTGCATTGATTAAAATCGGAGAAGGAGAGGATTGTTAGCAGAATGTTAAACCCAAATGAGCAAGTAGTTTTTGCAGTAACTTAGATTAAAATTTGTTATGGACGAAATGAGACTAAGAAATACAAAGCGCGATATTATCGGTCGATCACCGATTCTGAATGTCACAGCTATTGTACTCAATTTAATAGGTGTGTTTTTTGTAGTAAAGGGCGCACATGAAAGTACAGTGAATTATGAAAATTTAATGGTGATTGGCGGTAGTGCTTTAATCGTTATCTCATTATTAACCATGCTGGCCCTTAAGGGGCTTTTCCTATTTTCATACGTTTCTCGCGTTTTGGTTGGAGGGTTATTTATTGTGTCGGGGCTAGTCAAAGCAAACGACCCTTGGGGATTTGCATTTAAATTAGAAGAATATTTTGAGCCGAATGGTTTGTCATTTGACTTTCCATTTTTTGAGGCATTTAGTGACTATGTGCTCCCATTGTCCATCTTAATTTGTGTGGCAGAAATAGTGCTTGGTGTTGCCATTATTGTTGGCGGTAAAATTAAACTGGCGTCCTGGTCATTGGTGATTATGATGATGTTTTTTTCATGGTTAACATGGTATACACATTCTTGTAATGTGGACCAAACCATGGCCATGGAATTGGGAGAAGAATTTTCAAGACAATGTGTTACAGATTGTGGCTGTTTTGGTGATGCACTGCGTGGATCCGTCGGTCGATCATTAACACCTTACGAATCATTTTGGAAAGACTTAGTGCTCTTTTATTTTGTCTTCATCATCTTTATCAATCAATGGAAAATTGAACTCAATACAGTTAAAGAAAACTGGATCATGGTTCCGGCTTCGCTTTTAGTAGTTGTGTTCTTTTCATGGGTTTTCGGATGGTATTTCCCAATCTTCTTTACATTGATTGCTGTGTTGGGAGCATTTGTCGCCGCAAACCTCAATATTGGTAAGATCGGTAAACCATGGAAAATGGCGATTTTTGTGGGAATTGTGTCTTTGCTTTTTAGTACGTATACAACTGCTTATTTGCCGGTTAAAGACTACCGCCCTTACGCTATTGGCAATAATTTGTCCGAGAAAATGAATGATTCAGAACCTCAAGTGGCAGATTATTATATGCTATATAAAAATGTAAAAACAGGTAAAATTGACTCTGTTTTAAATTGGGAGGATAAATATTCTGATACTACACAGTATGTATATGAAGATCTATACTTGGATGTGATTTCAGAAGGAAAAGAAGCATCGATCTCTGATTTTGTCGCGCGAGTTGATTATGAGTTGTTGACGGAAGAAGAACGTCAGAAACCGCTGATTGACTCAATTATCCAAGCGGAGATTGAGAATTATTACGAAGATAAAATGGTCTTAAAGTCAGTAGAAGGATATACCGATACCATCGCGGCGATGGACTACGACACCCTTTATTATCCTGATTCAATTTACACGATTGTTTCTGAGTATAATGGATTAGTTGATGCTTCTATGCCGTTCTCGATGGATTTAACAAATTATATCGTCTCAGAAGACTATATCTTTTTAATGACAATACGCGATATGGAGTCAGCCAATCTCGGAAGCTTGGACAGTTTCAAAGAAGTGCTCAACGGTGCTCGAGAAAATGGTATTCCGTTTTATGTGCTTTCACCTGCTACAACGGCTGCTGTCGATGCTTTTAAAGCTGAGCATGATTTTGACGCAACGTTTTTAGGTTTTGATGGAACGGAAATTAAAATTATCGTAAGATCAAACCCAGGATTAATCCTCCTGAAAAAAGGAACAGTATTGGATAAATGGCCATCTCGCAGTGTTGAAGAATTCGAAGATATATTCGAAGCACATATCAAACTGCCAGCGTCAGAAGACTAAACTGTGGTTTAGCAACCAATTTTATGGATGCGCTCATTGGCGTGCTCCCAACCAATTATAAGAAAAAGAATGACAAGAAGAATCGTAGCGGGAAACTGGAAAATGAATCTCGATTACAACGAAGCGAAGACCCTTTTAAAGTCTCTAATGGGACAAAAAGATAAATTCCCAGAGGATGTAACCATTATTATTTGCCCATCTACACCCTATTTAAGCGCTTTTTCAGAAGTGTTAAAAGATCAGGGGTGGGTGCAGTTAGGAGCGCAAAACAACTATTTTGAGGATAGTGGCGCGCATACAGGAGAGGTATCACCAACACAACTAAAGAGTTTAGGTGTTTCTTTCTGTATTGTCGGACATAGTGAAAGGCGTAATGATTTTAATGAAGATTATGGCATTCTCTCCAAAAAAGTAAAAGCATTATTGAAACACGGAATTAGACCCGTATTTTGTTGTGGAGAGCAATTGCAAGTTAGAGATAGCAATGTCTACAAGGAGTTTGTGATCAAACAAATTGAAGATAGCTTGTTTAAGTTTAGTGCTGAGGAAATTCAGAAAATTGTCATTGCATACGAACCGATTTGGGCAATAGGGACAGGTAAAACCGCGAGCGCTGAAGAAGCACAAGAGATCCATCAGTTGATCAGAAATCGAATTGCCTCTCAGTATGATGAGAATACCGCAAATCAAGTCAGTATTTTGTATGGCGGCAGCTGTAATTCAGACAATGCTGGAGAGCTTTTTTCTCAAAAAGATATTGACGGAGGTTTAATCGGAGGCGCTTCATTAGAAGCCGAAAGTTTTGTTGCGATAGCGAATGCATATTAATGGACTACGTAGAGCTTAATATCGAATTAAAAACCCTTGAACCTTGGAGAGATATTCTTGTTTCTCAATTGGCAGAAAAAGGTTTTGAAAGTTTTGTTGAAACCAAAACAGGATTGCAGTGTTATATCCCTCAGAAAAACTTTGAGGATAGCATGCTAGTCGATTTAGAACATATGGAAGCCATCCAAAAACTGGAAACGAAGGTGATCCAGGATCAGAACTGGAATGCGACTTGGGAAGAAAACTTTGATCCTGTTCTGGTTGAGGATCAATTGGCCATCATTGCGCCTTTTCACACGGGTGAATTTTCGCAAGGAATGGTGATTACAATTCAACCCCAAATGTCCTTCGGTACGGGCCACCATCAAACGACTTGGCTGGCGTCCAAACGTTTTTTTGATCTAGATTTAGAAGGGAAACGTGTTTTAGACATGGGCACTGGAACTGGTATTTTGGCCATTTTAGCCGAGAAATTAGGAGCTAAAGAAGTGTTTGCTCCGGATATTGACGAATGGTCTTACCATAATGCGCAAGAAAATTTAGCACTCAATAACTGTAAGAATATTGAAGTGGCCTTGGGTGATGACCAGCTTTTAAAAGGGAGGACATTTGATGTTATTGTAGCCAATATTAATAAGAATATTTTATTGCAACACTTTGCCAACTATGCCGAGGTTATAGTCGATGAGGGAACCTTATTGATTAGTGGCTTTTTTGAAACCGATCAAGCTGACCTAATAGAGGCCGCAAGCAAAGTTGGCTTTATTTTTGAATATATATTTACGAAAGATGAGTGGGCGCTCATTCAATTCAGAATGAATAAACGTACTTAAGATGAAAAGTGGATTATTTTTGGGATTATTACTATTGTTAGGAATTACTGCAAACGCTCAGTTTTCTGGAGATCCTGAATCCTTTCTCAAAGATGTAAAAAAGTATTTAGGAGCCTCTAATCGCGCGAAAACGAATGTGTTTATGGAGGAGTTTGAACCCAATTGGCTCAACAACTTCTCTCCAGCCTATCAAAGTAAAGTTGTTGCAACGAGTAACTTGATTGTTTCTAAACGACTTCCGCCATTTCCAGAATTGTACGGTTATTTATTGTCTGTGCACTCCTTTGTTTTGACGAATCAGCCCGAAGAGAGTTTTAATTCATGGCACGAAACCATTGACGCCTTGCTCGATTCAAAGAAAGTAAAGAAATTTAGAGATTTTATCGAAATATGTGCTGACTTCTTCTCGAAGGGCATGATTTATTATTCGACCAACCATATTTGGAAAGTTCGAGGAGGAAAGTATGTTTTTAATTTCGAAAAAAACAACCCAACTATTTCTTTTGAAAATGTTGACTTACAATGTTATGCAGTCAATCGTAAAGCTGGTAAAAAAGAGAACCCTTATTTTGATTCTACTATCGTTCGGAATACATCCGGATTATATGAGCCCCTTCGATATAAATGGACGGGTGAAGGTGGTATTATCGATTGGCAAAAAGTAGGGAAAGATCCTAAAACGAATTACGCTGAAATAACTAGATATATGATGTCCCTGAAGGGATCAAAAATTGAATCAGATTCTGTTTTGGTGTACACGGATTATTATGAAAAGCCGCTTTACGGCAACCTAAAAGACATCGCTAAAAAGATCAATCGAGAGGTCGATCGTGTTTATCCTTCTTTCATTTCTTTTAATAAACATGTTGTTCGAAAAGACATTCTTCCAGAGGTTGATTATGTTGGTGGATTTGCTCTAGAGGGGGCAGATTTTAGCGGTATTGGATATGATTCAGAACCGGCACAACTTGTTTTTTATAAAGAAGACAAGCCATTTGTTGTTGCTAAAGCGTTGCGAATTAAGGCGAACCAAAAAGGTATCTCAGCTGGTGAATGTGAGGTTACCATGTATATTTCTGAAAATGATTCTTTATTTCATCCAGGACTTGAATTATCCTATGATACGGAGCAATTGCAAATGGCAAGGGGGAAAGAGGGGATTGCGCAAGCACCATTTAAAGACTCCTATCACGAATTGGATATGTATGTTGATCGTATCTTATGGACAAAAGAAGACCCGAATTTGACCTTGACATGGCATCCATTGAGTTCTCGAAAACTCGCTCGATTTGAATCACAAGACTTTTTTGATTTGAGAGTTTACAACGAAATTCAAGGCATGAGTCAAGTTAACCCTTTGGTTGCAATTTACGGTTATGCTTATAAATATGATGTAGATGTCATTCCTGTAAGTCAGGCTGCAACGGCCATGCATTATACAAACGAACAAGCTATTCCGATTTTATTAGACCTAGCCAATCAAGGTTTTATCAATTATAATAAGTCGAAAAAGACCATCACTATTCAGCCAAAGACCAAAAAATATATTGATGCACGCGCAGGCAAACGCGACTATGATCATATTTCATTTGTGTGCAACTTGCTAGAAGTAAAGAAAAAGCCAGAGATGAACCCTGATGGCACACCGAATAAGCAGGCGGCTTCTTTTAATGTAATGGCTGACTCTTTGAATCGTCGAAATGCGACGGCTTCTGAGTTTGGTCGTATGAATATTAAGTCCTTAGATTTTACCTTGAATGAGGTAGACCCGATTGAAGTTTCGCCGGCTAAAAACGTCGTTATTTTTCCTGATGCTGGAAATTTACTGATTAAAGAAGGGCGAGACTTTTTGTTTTCAGGTGCGGTCATGGCAGGTAAACTCGAAGTTTACCTGAATGATGCCGCTTTTGATTATGAAAATTTTAAAGTTCATTTATTAGATGTAGATGCAGCACTTTTCCGAGTGGCTCCGATTTTTGGAGGTAGTGATCGGTTGATTCCGATGCATTCGCATTTTAGCGCATTGAAAGGAGCGATTCAAATTGATGATCCAACCAACCGTTCTGGTAAGAGCGAAGACTTTGATCACTTACCCTTATTGAGTTCAACGAAAGATTGTTATGTCTTCTATGATCACCCTTCGATTTATGAAAGTGTTTATGATAGTGCTGATTTTTATTTCAAGGTTGATCCATTCGAATTTGACAGTTTAAACGCTTTTGATGAAAGAACAATGAAGTTCAGCGGAGAAATGCGCTCAGCTGGAATTTTTCCAGTTTTCGAAGAAGAAATTTCTTTACAAGAAGATTATTCATTCGGATTTAAAACGCAGGCCCCTCCAACAGGTTTTGACTTTTATGGAGAAGAAGCCAAATTTGATAATGAAATACGATTGAGCAATAAAGGATTAAGGGGCGCAGGTGAAATTAACTTTGTTACTTCAAAATCAGTCTCAGAGGATTTTGTCTTTTTCCCAGATTCAACAATGGGTGTTTCGCAATATGTGAATAATCCGCAAACAAAAAAAGAGGGCATATCTGTGCCTGATGTGACAGGAGACGGTGTATTAGTGACTTATGTGCCGAATGAGAAAAAATTGCGGGTAAGAACCATAAAAAATCCGCTAAAGTTCTTTGACAAAGAAGCAGAATTGAACGGCCAAACAGAACTGACAGAGCAAGGTATGACAGGTCGGGGACTGATGTACTTTAAAGATGCAGAGCTTGGATCTAAAGACTTTAATTTCAAGCGTTGGACCATCGATGCTGATACCTCTGACTTTAACCTATTAGCCAAGAAACAAGAAACAGAAGAAGGAGATGTACAAAATCCATTGGCATTCGATTCTAGAAACTTAAATGCCCATGTTGATTTTGAAGCGCGTAAAGGGGAGTTTAAATCGAATGACGGAACATCGATCGTTAAATTCCCAAAAAACCAATACATCTGTTACAACGACATGTTTACCTGGTTAATGGATCAAGACGAAATGGAATTATCGATCTCTGAAGACTCCGATATCTCGATTGAAACGGGACTTGATCTCGCGGGATCCAACTTTTATTCGGTTCATCCAGAACAGGACTCCCTCAATTTTAGGGCGCCAAAAGCCAAATTCTATCTCAGTGAAAACGTCATTGATTGCGAAAAGGTTAAATTTTTAGATGTCGCGGATGCGCGTATCTTCCCGGAAGGTGAGAAAGTTGTTATCCGTAAAAAGGCGAAGATGGATCCGTTTGAAAACGCAGAGATTTTAGCCAACTTCGTGACCAAGTATCACACCATTACAGAAGCAAAAGTACAGGTACTTGCCAGAAGAAAATACGAGGCAAGTGGAAAATATCCGTACGAAGATAGTCAAGGAAATAAGCAAGTTATCACATTTGAAAGTATTGGTTTAGATTCAGCTTACCAGACCGTTGCAAAAGGTCTAATAGCAGAGGAGGCAGGCTTTAAATTGAGTGATAAATTTGATTTTTACGGAGGAGTAGAGCTCTATGCTGCTGAACAATTCCTAACGTTTGACGGTGCAACGCGAATTAATCATGAATGTAATCAGTTTGCTAGAAACTGGTTGTCATTCCGTACGCCAATTGACCCAAATAATATCCAGATTCCGGTGGCGTCAGAAAACCTGACCGATTTGGAAGGAAATGGAATTGCAATTGGATTGGTGAAACGAAATACATTGGATTCGGATAGTTTAGAGATTTATCCAGCTTTCCTTTCTGCACTTGGCAACCCTGATGATCACATTATGTTTACGTCTTCGGGTGTATTAAATTATAATGAAGAGGCAAAAGAATTTAGAATCGCGAGTCCAGAGAAGTTGATCAATCGCGCTGAAAACGGAAACTATTTAGCGTTACACATTGAGAGTTGCTCAATGCAGGGCGATGGACTAGTTGATCTTGGTGTTGAATTGCCAGGGGTTCAATTAGAGACTTACGGTGTCGTGAATTATAACGCAGCCAATAAATTGACGACCATGAATCTGTCTGGGGCATTGTCGTTCTTTGTTGATAAAAAGGCAATGGACTTAATAGCTACAGATATTAAAGCAGCTGAAGGGTTGAGTGGTATTGATATTGGAAGAACTACTTTGGAACAAGCGGTCTCAGAGCAAATTTCAAAGGAAGAAGCAGAAAATTTAAAAGCCGATTATACATTAGACGGTGAAGTGAAAAAACTGCCCAAAGAAATGCAGCAGACCTTCTATTTGACAAATATGAAATTGGCTTGGTCTCAAGATGACATTGCTCTGATTTCAAATCCAATTACGGGGATTGTTGGAATGAACGGTGAGCCAATCTTTAAAGATTTCACCGTTAAATTAGCTATTCAATACTCTGTTCCTGGTGGATTAAGAGGTGATAAACTGGGCTTATTAATCGAGCTGCCAGGCGGCGAAAAACCAGGTAATTATTATTATTTCGCTATGAATCGTGTGAAGAAGAATACAGAAATGGATGTCATGACGAGTAATAAGGAGCTAGAAGCCATATTACTGGAATTAAGCGACGAAAAACGGAAAGAAAAAGACTTCTTGTATGCCCTCAGAACAAAGAATAAGGCAACCTATTTGAGCGTCTTCCGAGGTTTATTTGGAGAATAAGCAAACATAGCCCTTTAGAGAGATCAATATTAACGCGAAGTTTTGTTATTTTTAGAAATATATTGAAAGTTTTAGGCGGCTTTCGCATGAAGAAGATGGAAATTTCCATCTTCTTTGATTTTAAAACCGGGCTAAAAATCTAAAATGCAGTCATGCTTTTACGATAAAAATTTCTACCGATTTTTGAACCTTTATGCGAAAAAGCCGTACTTACCATATAAGCCGATTGTTTTCGATGAATGAAAAATGAAATATTCTTTAATTGTCATACTAGCTACTTTCTTTTGCTGGACAGCAACCAGTCTGTCCTATGCTCAGGAGACTATTGAGGAAAAACGCGAACAAGCGGATGCTTATTTTGATGATGAAAATTGGCTAGCGGCAGAAAAATTATACGCGAGTGTCATCACCAGTCGTCCGCGAGACTATGATCTAAATTTTAGATACGGTGTTTGTTTGCTGAACGGCTCAAAGGATGTAGAAGGCGCCATTAATCGCCTCGTCTACGCTACTTCAAGTGGTGGGATAGATATTCGTGCGCATTATTTTTTGGGTAGAGCCTATCACTTAAACTACCAATTTAATGAAGCCCTAAGGGCCTATCAAAAATACCAACAAGTTGCACCTCCAAAAGATCTAAAGAAGTATCCGGTGGATGTGGATATTGAATCCTGTAAGAGTGGTAAGAAATTATTATCAACCGTTACCGACATGGTAGTAATGGGGAAGAGCGAATTGGGAAGTGATAATTTCTATGACCTATACGACTTAAGTGATATCGGAGGAACATTGCTCGTTACCGACGAATTTCAAACGAAGTGGGATAAGAAAATGAATCACCGTCCAGTCATTCATTTCCCAGCTGAGTCACCATATATTTATTATTCCAGTTATGGTGAAGATGGTACAACCGGATTAGATATTTACGTCAAGCAAAAACTACCTGGAGGTGAATGGTCAATGGCGCAAAAGGTAAGAGGGCAAGTCAATACCGATGAGGACGACGCTTTTGCCTATATGCATCCCAACGGACAATACCTTTATTTCTGTTCAAAAGGGCATAACTCCATGGGGGGCTATGACGTTTTCCGTTCTAAATACAATGCGAATACACAAAGTTTTGGCCCACCTGAGAATATGGACTTTGCCATCAGTTCGCCTGATGATGATCTTCTTTTTGTAGTCGATAGTCTCGATCGTAACGCTTATTTCTCCTCTTCAAGAGAGAGCAAGCAAGGAAATCTAACCGTTTATAAGGTCCGGGTAGAGCGTATACCTATGCAAATGGCTGTGATTAAAGGAAATTTCTTTAATGAAATTGATCCAGGCGATAAAGAACTAACCATTATTATCACCGACTTTTCTACCGGTACACAAATCGGAACCTTTAACTCGAAAAAATCAAATGGAGATTATTTAATCACCTTACCAAAGAGCGGTAAATATCGTTTTGCCATTGAACCCAAGAACAGCGAAAACATCTTCGGACAAGTAATCGATGTGCCAGGGAGGCGCGAGTTTTTGCCCTATTCGCAAACCATGACCTTAAAGTTGGTGGACGGTCAAGAATATCTTGAGATTAGTGCGCTAGGGAATGATGTTGATGACCCATTGGCTGTTATGGCCGAGGTTTACCGTGAAATGTCAAAGTTGCCACCTAACGCTGCTGATTTCAATTTAGACTCTTTAGATGCATTAAAGGAAACGGATAAGATATTTGTTGATGCCGGACTAGATCCTTACACTACAAAAGAGAGTTTAGAAACCATTCTAATAGATGAGAAAGAAGATTTACTGGAGGTTAAACTGGAAGAAGAAAGACAATTAAATATTGCCTATAACCTAGCCGAACAAAAAAGTGATGAAGCCAATGAGAAAATGGTTGAGTTAAATGCTTTAATTCAAAAAGCTGAAGGATTATCCGGCGCTGAAAAGACCCGAACATTAGAAAAGGTTATTGAGAAAAAAGCAGAGATCGAACGACTAAATGATGAAGCTAATAACTTGATGAGCATAACGAATATCCTCGAGGAATCCATCCAAGAAAAAGAACAGATTCTGGCAACAACTGAAAGTCTAATTCAACAGACAAAGGCCTTGCCTGATGACGATAGGGCCGCTATTACGAGCTTGGTGCGAAACAATCAATCCTTCTTTAAAGAGCAAGTAGCAGTGGATGCTGATGGTGAAACGGTACTGGTTGAAAAATTAAAATCCGGAGCTAATGAACAGAAGAAAGTACAAGAGTTAAGTGAAGAAATTTCAACACTGGTGAGCAGTAAGCGTGAGTTACAAAAAGAAAACGAACGACTGAAAGAGCGCATCAAGAACGAGAAAAAGAAAAAAGTAATTGAAGAATTGGAGCGTAAGATTAGCGCAAATGAATCGGATATTCTATTATTTGATGAGCAAATAGAGGCTAAGAAAGAAGCTCTAGATAAAGTCATGGGGCAAAACAAAACCGTAAGAGAAGGACTTGCTGCTGCCACTATTTTAAAAGATGAAAACAATACACCTGAACTAACAAAAGACTTATCGGCACAGGAGCGGAGCGCTATAGCGAATAAGGTAGAGACCAATGATTTAACGGAGAACCTCCAAGTAGTCGATCAAATATTAGAGTCGAACAATGTTTCCTCCTTTAATATTGACCTTTATGCAAGTGATGAGACTACAAACAACTATAACTTGCAGGATTGGAACGAGGCTATCGATAAACAGCGTCAGCGTTTGCAGGAAGAGCGTTTACTCGCATCTGCAGAGAAACAGCGTCAAATAGATGAAGAATTAGCGCGCTTGGAAGATTTAAGAGCGCAAAAAGAGTCTGAATTTACGGTCATTGATGAAGATCCAGACAATATATCAGCTTCGGTTGATGAAGGAACGATCCTGCCAGGTTACCAAGCCGAAAAAGAAGCGATTGGAGAAATAGTGAATGAAGCTGATCGCAGAAAAGCGACCAATGAATTGAATAACCGACTCATTCAGGAAATCCAAAAAGAAAAGAAAAAACTACAACGCTTAGAAGAAGAGTATCCGAAAGCAAAGAATATTCAAGAACGTCTAGAAAATCTATCGAATTTGGAACGTGATATCCAAAACGAAAATAATGAAAACAGCACTTGGCTAGCAGCTAATGATAATCAAGGAGGTCCATCAAAAGATGAAGTGATTGTAGGATTGGATGAAGATTATCAACGTAAAATTAATGAAGCTTGGGAGCTGGCCGATGATGAGCGGAATCAAGCCATTGAGGATGCCAATGAGATCATGATCGAAAAAGGGAATGAACGAATTCAAGAACTGAATGCGATCATCGCCTCAGATCCGGAAAATGCAACAGCGAAAGAAGAATTAGTCATTCTTGAAGAATTGGTAGATGATCTCAAAGCGAATAAAAACCAAGCCATAGTAGAGCCTGAGAATATTGATCCTGAATCATTGAGTACGGACGTTTCGGCTTCTGATTTGGTACGCGATTACGAGAGACGGATGAAGGTGATTGAAGGAATCACAGATGAGTATGATCGTAAATCGAAAGAGAATAAACTGAATCAAGAAATATTAGTCGCTGCGCGAAACGAAATGGAGCGGATGGAACGATTATTAGCTAAAAATCCGGATAATAAAACAATTAAAAAACGTCAGAAGTCCTTGTCTAAATTAG
Source organism: Crocinitomix sp. (assembly GCA_030836155.1). Taxonomy (GTDB): domain Bacteria; phylum Bacteroidota; class Bacteroidia; order Flavobacteriales_D; family Crocinitomicaceae; genus Crocinitomix. The sequence goes on along the minus strand of JAURQI010000003.1, from coordinate 5,343 downwards.
AGGAAGACTTAATGGATGAAATAGACTCCAACCAAAAATGGTTAGATCAAAATCAACCGTTGGTTATGAATTATGAGTCACCTGCGAATGTTGCAGCGGTAAATAATGAATATCAAATAGAGATCGATAAAATCGAAAAACTTCCGAGTGACGAAACAAAACGGACAGCGACTGAGAAATTGAATCAAGAAACCTTAGAAAAGATCAATGAGCGTCTAGAAGAAATTGCATCCAAAGAAGTTTCAGGTGATTTGACCGTCGCAGAAGCCGAAGAAAAAGAAAGATTAAACGAGATCAAAACAACGATCGAAGAAAACCCTGATCTACCATTGTTACCTGCTACATCTGCAGAGACAATCATTACGAATCCAACATTAGCTGATGTTACTCCGAATTACGAAGAGCAAATCGAAGCGATTGAAGCGTCCAACCAATCCGATAAACAAAAAATGTTGGACAAAATAGCAGTCAAAGAACAAAGTGTTGATTTAATAGAGGCTGAGTTGGAGCAGGTAGAGCAAATGAAAATGTTGCACCCTGAATTGGAAGAGGAAATTACCCAGCGCGAGGAAGCCCTAAAATCATTGCAAACAGAGTTGAAAATGGAAATTATGGCGGATACCGAAACCGCTTCGACTCTTTCAGATGTTGTGGACACGGACAATAACAATAATAATCCAGATAACAGAGCAACCATTTCAATTGGTGATTTGATGCCAGATTATGCGTCAGATTTAGAAAAAGTTAGAACAAGTGGAGCCCCGCTTAAACAGCGCTTGCAAGAAGAAATTGACTTGCATGAAATGCTGTTAGCCGCAGTTAATTGGAAAAAAGATCAACTGGAAAAGGAGAAAAATGAGCAGCCTCAAAGAGCGGATGAAATTGATGATCAATTGGCACAGTTGGAAGTGATCAAGAATGGTGTGGAAGAAGATATTGCATCGAAGGAAACAGATCTTGCTAATGCAGATGAGGTGGCTGAGAACAATAATCCAGATAATAATAATTCAGACAATCAACGTGCTGAAATATCAATTGGTGAATTGATGCCGAATTATGAAAGGGATATTAAGGCAATCAGAGATGGAGAAGGATCGGATGTTGACAAGATGAAGCGTGAAAATGAATTAAGCGACCAATTGATGTCCCTTGTCGACCAACGTTTAGATGATTTGAAAAATGAGCGTGCTGAAGCGAATTCACCAGAGGAAATGGCACTCATTGATCAGGATATTTTGAAGGTTGAAAATATCAAACGATCAACCTTAAATGCAATTAGAATAAACGATGATCAGATTGCACAATTAGGAGGTAATTTAGAAGCGCGTCCTCAAATTAGTATTGGAGAGTTAATGCCAGATTATGAGGCGAAAATTGCAAATATTGACAACAGTGAACTGTCTGAAATCGATAAGTTAACACGTAAAAATGAGTTGAATGAACAGCTGTTTGCCGCCATTTCATCTAAAATCGAAACGGTTCAGGAAGAGTGGGAAGAAGACCCCACCTTAGGATATATTTATGAGGAAGAATTAGATAAATTAGAAGAATTGCAAGAGTCAATTAAAAGTGAAATCGAGCAAAATAATGCCGCGATTGCTGCAGTAGAAGGACAAGAAGTAGAGATTACAGAAATGAAAGCTGATAACTTCAACAGCCCAGAAGGTAAGGCGGTGATGCAGGATTTTGCAGCAGACATTGAGGAGGTCAAAGAATTGGATAATGATTTATCAGACCTAGAAGCGCAACGAGCAGCCACAAACGACGAGAAAGAACAGGCGAAAATCGATAAAGAAATCGAAAAGATCGAAAGCAAAAAAGCGAAGATTGAAAATGAAATTATAGAAGAACTCGGCCCGGTTAATGAAGCTGAGGTACAAACAACCAAAGAGAACTTAACAGTAGATCAACAATCGGCAGAAAATTCTGCCCAGATTCAAAGCGCAGGACTGGCAGACGCTGTTAAGCAAGCCGATCAGGATCTAGCAACTGCAGAAGTGAAGATGAATCACGCCAAGTCATTGCGGGCAGATGCAGCAGATGAGAAAGACCCTGTTAAAGCGAATGAATTATTAAGTGAAGCATTGCAGTTAGAAGAAGAAGCGAAAGACCTCACAGAACGTGCAGAGCGCGTATATCGTTCAGCAATATTATTATCAGCAGAAGAGGAGCCGGGAGTCGTTACAGATGTCGCAGAGAATCCTGCCGATCGTCAATCAACACAATTAATGGATGAGGCTGCGGAATTACGTGAACTAGCGAATAATTATTACGATCGCGCCAACGAATTAAGAGATAGTGCGGAGACCGTCAAAAAGAAGTATAAAGAAGCCATTTTATTAGAAGCCGATGAAGCAGAGAACAAAGCCAATACATTGCAGTCCAGAGCGGATCAGACAGAGGCGAAGGCAGAACGCGCAGCAGCTGATGAAGAGAAAGTTTTAGCTACCGTTCCAACGGAAGTTAATATTACAGTTGATGAAGAGACAACAGAAGAATTGGCGACATCAGAAACCTACGAAGAATATTATCAAAACCAACTAGCCGGTGATGAGAAAATGAATCAAGCCAAGGCCATTGATGATGAATTAAAAGAATTAAACGCAAGAAAACAGCGCACGTATCGTGAAGCCATTCTACTAGAAGGTGATCCGATTGATAATGTCGAGAACAACAAAGATTACCAAGAAACGGCTGATCGTATCGATTCACTAAAAGCAGCGCAAAAATCACTGAGAGACGAAGCACTGGCCAGTTACGAAAAAGCGAATAATATTTTGAATACACAGTCTGAGACTGATCAAGAGAATATGATGGCATTGGCCACACAAGACGTTGCGCCGCGTGAAAAGCAACCAGATGTCAATACTGATTTCGAAACACCAATTGAGGTAACGGAGAATATCTTCCGTCGTACCGAAGGAGAGGTTTATAACGAAGAAAATCCGATTCCAGTAGGACAGAAAACAAGTGGATTAGTTTATAAAGTTCAGGTAGGAGCATTTAGAAAACCATTGCCGCAAGATCATTTTAAAGAATTTGCTCCAATCTCAGGTGAGAAATTAGCGAATGGAATTACACGATATATGGTTGGGTATTTCACTGAGTTTGATGCTGCATTTGGAGCTAGAAATCAAATTAGACCAATCGGTTATACTGACGCATTTATAGTGGCTTATTGCAATGGAGATCGCATCACCGTTGATCGTGCACGACAAATTGAAGCAGGTGTCATTGAATGTATCGGAGAGGTGGATGAAACACAGTTCGTCAATAATTCGGATAATAGCAATAACACGAATAACACCGATAATACAGATCTAACCGATAATACGGACAACACCGATAATACAAACAACACCGACAACACAAATAATACAGACAATACGAACAACAACGGCAACGCTGGAACATACACAGATCAAAGCAATACACTTGACTTTACACCAAACAATGACACGGAGCGTGCTGAGGTTGCTTATTATACCAATACACCAAATGCTGCGAAAGCTAACCAAGTTGAAATTATAGATGGATTATTCTATACGGTGCAGATCGGGGTTTATTCAAAACCTGTTCCGAATAACGCCTTATTTAATATTCAGCCGTTGAACTCGCAGCGAACAGACAATGGTTATATACGTTATTCAACGGGTATCTTCTTGTCAGAAGAAGAGGCAACCGTCCGCAAGGATGAAGTGGTTGAAATTGGAATTACAGATGCCTTTGTAACCGCTTATTTTAATGGTGAGCGCATCACACTAGAAGAGGCTTTAGCGATTTTGACCAGAGATGGAGCTGATGTATTGGTTGGTAAACAAGCAGCGAATACAGATGCAACGGATAATGTTGAAGTAGAAGAGGAGAAGGTCACTTATTTTAAAGAAGGTGTATTCTATAAAATCTTAATCGGGAAATACGCAGATGCTATTCCAGGTGAGTTTGCAACACTTTTATTGCAGACTGAAAATGTATTCGAAATAGAGGTAGATATCGAAGGTAGGTCTTGTCTGGTATCAACAAAATTAGCGACGAATGACGACCTCGTTGATCGTTTGCGTGAATTTGCTGATTTAGGAATCGAGGATATGAAAGTCTTGACTTATTATAAATATGATGTTATTCCTTACGACGAAGGACAAAAGATCTTGAATGATGAAGAATTAAATCAGCTTAACCCGTATGACGAGATGCAGGGAATCAGTGCAAACCCTTTCATCTATGAAAAAGATGCCGTATATTTCAAGGTGAAATTAGGAGAGTTTGAGGATAATATACCGTCAGAATTCACAAACTTATTATTTTTGCATGAGGCGGATGAAAACATCTACAAAGAAGAGACCATTGATGACTTAACAGTCTTCTTTACAGGTTCGGTGAGAGAATACCAAGAAGCTGCAACTGCAGCAGAGCGTTTGAAAGAAAAAGGATTTGAGAATGCCAAAGTAATCGCTTACCATAAGTATGATGAGATTTCAATTGAGAAGGCTCGTGAAATATTAGAACAAGAATAATATAGCAACGATGAGTACAGAAATAGAATTAGATGAGAAGGTTGCGTTTGATAAACAAACGGTGTATTCAAAGAACCTAGTCATATATAACGATGAAGTCAATACATTTGACCATGTCATTGATTCATTGGTGAAGGTATGTAAACATGAAACCGTTCAAGCAGAGCAATGCACATGGATTATCCATTATAATGGGAAGTGTGCTGTAAAAGAAGGTGATATGGATGATTTATTACCTATGCGACGCGCTTTAAACGAACGTGGTATCGACGCAAAAATTCACTAAACAAAAATTGGCATTTTTGAATGGCAATATGAAAAAAATTGTATCTTTGTCCCCCCGATTCAACGGAATCACCCCTTAAATGGGAAAGGGTACTGGCCTCGTAGTTCAACTGAATAGAATACCTGATTACGGCTCAGGCGGTTGCAGGTTTGAATCCTGCCGAGGTCACTAGAGCGGAGAATTGATCAAAATTGATTGGTTCTCCGTTTTTTATTTTGTCCAAATCCGTTGTTAGTAAAGGGATTGCAGAGAAAATAGAATTCACTCGTTTGGTTTGAACTCTGTCGTTTTGTTTGTCGTAACCTATTCCGGATGGAAAGACTAAATTTTGCAATTGTCTCTTTTGTTCCAAATCTCCAAACGTCCATGTTTCATGGAGCTTTGAAGACATCATCAAAGCTTTATCAATTGCTTTTTGAAGGTTTGAACTCGAAATCTCAGGATTCTGAATTTCTGCTTGCAATGAACTTACTTCACACTTGAATCTTTCGGAGAATTTGAGGTAAAGATCCTTCTCAATTTCACCTATCGCGTAGCGCTCTT
>JAURQI010000033.1 GCA_030836155.1 Crocinitomix sp. | reverse complement strand
TATATACTCTAACGCACAACTAACCAAAAGGTTAGGCTTTTTTTCTTAAAAAATTTTAAAATACTGTAAATCAGATAGATAAAAACCTATAGCTTAATTACACAACGGTTTTCAGCAACTAAATTGATCATTTTATCGAAAGAAATTTGTTTGATTTCTTTCGATAAAAATCCTGAAATCTCTTTTCTTTTTTTGCGTAAGTGAATGGCATCATAGAAACGGCGCACGTAATCTTCAGACTCTAAAACAAGTTCTGGCACCTTTACTAGCGATCCGTCATCATCATAACTTATATTATTATTTTCTTCGATTTATTTTTTGGCTTTTCATAAGCTCCATCATCTTTTGAATATCATTTTGAATTTCAAAATCAAAGTGTTTTTCCAGAGCTTCCATGGTCTTTCGTGCAAATTTCATTTCTATAAATTCGTTAAAAACCCATTCATTTTCCGTATCATCTATAAATGAAAGCGTATAACTCCGAACAGCTGTTGGACCTGCATTAGAATTCATCGATGGTAAAGCTATCATCGAGGATACAGACTCTTTCGAGCCTCTTTCATTTTTGTAGATCATTTTTGCTAAAACAACCCTGGATAAGTCCTTCCAGCCACCCCACTTTAAACCAAAAATGGAAAAATATCGCCTTATATTTCGATTAGTAGCATCTATTTCTACTCCGGTTTTTAATGCCATCAAGCTAATTCCAATTATAAATCCTAAGACAATTATCAGTCCACTAGATATAGCACCTATAATAGCCAAAAGGAAAATAGTGCCAAGACCATGAGCTAAATAATCATACGTATATCCTTCATCTATTGTAATGTTCACAGACATAAACCCTATAAATCAACTGAATAATTAAAATGTGACAGAAATATAATGATTAGGTTGCGCAATACCGCCTAGATTCAGCATAAAACTCATAAATTTGTAGCGGAAATCAAAATCTCCATGCAGAATTAGTCGTTGTTGTCATGAAAAAGAAAGTTGTCGTAGGATTATCAGGAGGAGTAGACTCGAGCGTTGCCGCCTATTTGCTCAAAGAGCAAGGTTATGATGTCATTGGTGTTTTTATGAAAAACTGGCATGATGAGTCGGTGACGATTTCAGATGAATGCCCTTGGATTGATGATAGTCAAGATGCCTTATTAGTTGCGGAGAAACTGGGTATTCCATTTCAAACATTAGATTTGAGTTTAGAATACAAAGAGCGCATCGTTGATTATATGTTCGCTGAATACGAAGCAGGGCGCACACCCAACCCTGATGTATTGTGTAATCGAGAGATCAAATTTGATGTTTTCCTAGAAGCGGCAGAAAAACTAGGCGCTGATTATGTTGCAACGGGTCATTATTGCCGAAAAGGTCAGGCTACATCGGGTGAATATCAATTGCTAGGCGGTGTCGACAATAATAAAGACCAAAGCTATTTTCTTTGTCAATTAACACAAGAACAATTGAGTAAGGCCCTTTTTCCTATTGGGGACCTTGAAAAACCTGACGTTCGAAAAATCGCCGCTGAGCAAGATTTAATCACGGCAGAGAAAAAAGATTCACAAGGGTTATGTTTTATTGGAAAAGTTAAACTGCCCGTTTTTCTTCAACAACAATTAAAACCAAAGAAGGGTAATATTATAGAAGTTCCATCGGATCTCGAGATGTACGAAGCTTACAACAAGCTCGAACAGGAAAAGGATTATAAAGGCATGTCAAAACCTTTTGAATATACTGAATCCATGGGGCAGCTTGTAGGCGAGCATCAAGGCGCGCATTATTTCACCATCGGTCAACGCAAAGGTTTAGGTGTGGGAGGAACGCCGTTACCTCTATTTGTGATTGCTACCAACACGGAAACTAATACGATCTACACGGGACAAGGACATGAACACCCTGGTTTAAATCGTTCTGTATTATTTATAGAAACCAATGACATCCATTGGGTGAGACCAGAACTAAAGCTCAACATAGGCGAACGTGCAGCATACGAAGTACGCATTCGTTATCGTCAACCTTTGATTAAAGCTGAACTCATTCAAGAAGAAGAAGGATTGTATATTTACTTTGAACACCGTGTCACTGACATTAGCCCTGGGCAATTTGCAGCGTGGTATCGGGGAGAAGAATTGATCGGGTCTGGAACAATTGCTTCGTAAAAATGAGGACCACTCTTAAAGAGCAGTCCCATTTAAATCTATATTAATTCAAACTGTAAGGTTGGTCTAAGAATAATTCAGCCATTGCTGCTTTTTCTGATCGTCCAGAGACGATATCCCAAAGTTCTGCAACTTGTAAAATTGATAAATTAGAACGTTGCCCTAAATTCTTATGAGCTTCTAATTGATTCTTTGCTGATCGAATTACTGTTTGCTTTAAATTTCCTGAGTTCATCATAATAAATGTTTTTAAAACTTCTGGTGGCATACTTTACGGCAACTATTTAAAAAGGGTTTCCTTTAGTTTCGTAAAACGTCACAATACATGTTATTCAAAAGACATGCCAGATTTTGATTGATAGTAAAAATTACACTGACTTACAAATGATTAGCTATTCTGTCTTGGGTATGAAATAATTCTTATTTTTTTTTGACTTTTTTCGAAGACCTAAAACATTCGACTTCTTTTTTACGCCTTTTATGGTCTTCGTAAAGGATATCTGCTGTCTCTTTTTATGTTTTTTTCGACGTGTTAATTTTCGTTTAAAGCTCCCTTCTTCTTCCGGATCATATCCAAAAAATTGACTTGCTTTTTGACAGAGGTGATCTATAATATTCGATCGGGTATATTCAAACTCCATTAAAAATCGAATCTCTTCCCTGCCCCGCTCAGCGGTTATTGCTAACTGATTAACGAATGCGTCATATAACTTAATTAAGTAATTCTGAAACCACCTTAATATAAACTGACTATCTATTTCTATTCTTGCTTCCACCATTGTTATTGTTTTATTGCAAACAACGTAACTAATGATACGGCAACCAATTATATTAAGTAAAACACTTAAAATTCTACTTAATTAAACTTAATTTAAGTATTTTGCTTAAATTTGATTTAGCATTAAATTAAGTAGCTTAATCGGTCAGCTTTGAATATTCTAACTTCATATCACCCAGCACTTTTGGCTCTACAATCGTTGTATGACCAATTTCCTGGTGCCATGGAATTTTACCTCTATTGTATGGATGAGAATGTAAAAGGATATTATACGGAAGGAAAATATAAAGTTGATTTTCTTCCACAATCTTTTGAGGCGGTTGATGACCGACCTTCCATTCAACGTTTTCGTCAATTAAAGAAAGAAGTGTTTTGGGGAGATTTAGATGATCTGCCGGCAAGAGTTGATGTCATCAAAAAAAGTAAAAAGACAATTCAACAACTTTCTATACAAGATGAAATTGAGCAGAATGTTTTGATCATTCGTTTACCGAGCCTAAAGGATGATTCAAATGATGTATTTGTTATTCGTTTCGCTAAATCTTTCAGCAACTTTTACATTCCGAGCGGCAGAAATGCATTATCATCCGAATTAAAACAGAGTCTCGGTAAAACGATACGTGGACAATTAAACTGGCTGTATCAATTATACGATCAACAATCTGACAATGTAAAACGAATTCAGAAGGCTTACTTAAGGCATGCCGATGAACTCAACGTGCTGAAAGAACGCCTCAAAGAAGAGTCAGCAGCTGGAGAGCAATTATTAGAGAAGTATGTGTACGGACTCATTCAGGCTCAAGCGCAGCAATTAAACTGTGCGGTGGAAATGGAGGATAATTTTGTACAGCATATCAAAAAGACTAAAATTCCGATTGAACAACTTGAAGATCGAATCGCTAGTGCTTTCAGGACGGCTTATGATTTAGCGATCAATCCAAATCATATTCAATTAACGCGCAACCTAATCGAAGTGCAACGTGAAGCCGTTCCTGCCAACTATTCAAAATCAACCCGAATGGTTGAGCTGGACAAATCAAAAGCACTGCTCAGTCGGTACGAAGCTGCTGCGCGACAGCTCGATAATGACGGCATTCATATCAATGGAAAAAACCTAGCGGCTGCGCTTGATATCAGCGGACCAGCCATTACGGATGCGATCAAAAAACACCGCCATAAAATCCAACGTTTATTAGAAAAATTCCCACAAGAGTGGCCGTTGATCAGTGATTATATTCGACCGATAAGGGATATTAAGGAGGAGATTCGTTCTGTAGGGTGAGGGTTTGTGTGTACGCTTAGCTGCATGTTTAAGCTATGGTTTTGTATCCAGTTATTTTAATCGATAGATTGTTTTATTTTTTTCTCCTATTTTTTCAAATAAACCTA
>JAURQI010000032.1 GCA_030836155.1 Crocinitomix sp. | reverse complement strand
TAAAACTGACCAATATCGAACTTTAAGAGTTAATTCGTTTTTTTCCTACATCCCAGTCATAACAAAAGATGTTGACAATAAAAAAACCGGAAAATTTCGTGTGAAAACGAAAAATTCCGGTTTAGTACCCGAGGCCGGAATCGAACCGGCACTCCAATGGAACACGAGTTTGAGTCGTGCGCGTCTACCAGTTCCGCCACTCGGGCATTGGTCTCTGGCGAGACTCAATATCTTGCAATTTTCAAGGGATCGGCATCCCAATTGCGGACGGCAAATTTAAGAAAAAATTAATAGTTGAATCATCAAACCGACTTTTTTTTGAGTGGTTCTATTATTTCATTGAAGAATCCGTTAGATCTCACGCGCTAGCGCTGGTAAGGCAGCCACTTGATCGCTAGAAAGCTTACCCTTCCCGATAACCAGCACAAATTCACTGGAGGTTTCGACTACAGCGAATAGTTTGCGTACAAATCCATTTTTTCGCTGACCAAAGACCTTAATCTTTCCACGTTTATCTTGATCGGTTAAGAGCAATTCGTAACCTCCTTTTGAAGCAATCGCATTCTTTGCATAACGACTGATGGCCGATTGATCACCTTGAAAGTTCAGGTATTTTAAGGCCGTCATGGATTTAAGGATATCAATTGCTTCTTCGTAATCCTCATCCACCCACATGGCAGCGATTTTTGGTGGCACGATTTGCGCCTCCATATCTTTATCTTTTTTGTGCTTTTTGTAAAAATCTTGAATGGGATGCGCTTGTGTAAAATTCACCATAAAAACTCCCAAAACGAATAAAATCTGCTTAATTCCTCTGCTCATAACCCTTGTGTTTAATGTTCCTTGCTAACTACATAACACAGCATTAAAAAAACGGTTACAAAAACTGAATGCAAAACTAGACCTTCTGCGACGCTTCAAAGCAAACCTCAACCAATTGCTTGGTTTTTGTGGTTGGCTTTTCCTCAATTAATATACGTTGTGCTTTAGGTAGACTTTCCATAATGCGTTGCACTTCGGTATGCCAATTTAAATTTGTCATTTCATGGGCATCATCCACGGCAACAATTTTACAAGACATTAAATTAAGTCCATTATGAAAATAGAGTTTGACAATCGATCGGGGCGTACCTATAACAATATCTGCACCCGGGTAAATTAAATCGCGTTGTTTATTTAGGGCAGGCCCTTCAAATACGGGAAAGATACGTAGTTCTTCATCCTCTGCAAAATCTTGATACGCTTCAACGAGTTTTAAGACCGTCTCTTTATCCGGAGCAAAAATCAAAAGGCGGGCATTATCTCCTTCTGGTTGCATTTTCAATTGATGCATTGCCGCAATTAATAAGCCGGTTGACTTGCCTTTACCTTTTTCATCCTGATAGACAACATGGCGTCCACTTTTAACCGCAGAAAAAAATGCTTTCTGTTTTTCAATTGGCTCTTGCCAATTTCGCTGAACGAGCGCTTGCTCCACTTTTTCATTGATTTTCTTGAAACCCATACCAGAATTTTTAACAAAAATAGCGAAAGTATGGACAGCGGGACCATTGACCAAGAACATATCCTGTTATACCTTTATTTCATGACTTTTGTGATAGACCTCACTAACGCCGCTCAACATATACCTTACCTTTGTACAAAACATAAATTATGCCTACAGTAAAATTAACAGCAGACCGATTTAAAGAAGAGGTCTTCGATTATACAAAAGAGAAGGATTGGAAGTTTAAAGGAGACAAACCTGCGATTATAGATTTTTATGCAGATTGGTGCGGACCATGTCAAATGGTAGCTCCTGCTTTGGAAGAACTTTCTGATACGTATAAAGATGAAGTAACCATCTACAAGGTAGACACGGAAGTAGAGCAAGAATTATCTGCTGTATTTCGTATCCGCAGTATACCAAGCATCTTATTTATTCCTATGGATAAACAACCGATGATGCAGGCTGGTGCTTTGCCAAAATCTGCCTTGGAGAATGTGATTAAAACAGAATTAATTCCAAGCGAAGTCAAGTCAAACTAAGAAGGTTATGACAACTTTCTTGAATTCTTCCGTAATAAGCCAGATTATTCAATAACTTTAGAGGAGTTATGAATAATTTGGCTGTTTTAATTGATGCGGATAATATTCCGGTCAAGTATATTGAAGAAATGATGCAAGAGATTACCAAATATGGTAATCCAACAATCAAACGAATTTATGGTGATTGGACGAAACCCCATTTAACCAAATGGAAAAATGTATTGCTCGAAAATGCAATCACTCCGGTTCAACAATACGCCTATACGGTTGGTAAAAATGCCACCGATTCTGCGATGATTATTGATGCCATGGATTTGTTATATTCCGGAAAAGTGAATGGCTTTTGTCTGGTTTCGAGTGATAGTGATTTCACGAGATTAGCCACACGCCTACGCGAAGCCGGTATGCAGGTCATTGGAATTGGGGAGAAGAAAACACCTAAACCTTTTATTGTAGCTTGTGACAAGTTTATCTACCTTGAAATACTCAAACCGAAGTCAGAAAAATCAAGCACAGCTGCGGGAGCGGAGAATTCAAACGTCGATAAAATCACCGATAATGAAATCAAATTAATTGCCAGCTCAATTGATGATTTATCCGATGATGATGGCTGGGCTTTCTTGGGTGATGTCGGCAGTTTATTGCAGAAAAAACAACCTAATTTTGATTCACGTAACTACGGGTTTGCTAAATTAACGCCACTGATTCAATCTACAGGTAAATTTGATCTGGAACAACGAGAAGGTTCTAACACCCGCTATAAATTGATTTATGTAAAGAATAAGGAGGTGGGGAGGCGCAAAGCGAAAACCACTAAAAAATAGGCTTGCTTCTATAAGAGGATCATCTTTCCAAAAGCAGGCGTGTAATACACCTCATATTCATCATAATCATTGATAAATATAAAGTAGGCTTCTATTTTTTCTTTCGGATTATTTTTTAACCACTCTTTTGATTTTTCAGTACCCATCACCATAAAAGCAGTGGCCATTGCATCTGCCTTGGCACAATCATCAGCGACAACCGTAACGCTTAATAGTGAATGCTGCACCGGATAACCTGTTCGCGGATCGATGGTATGCGAATATTTAATCCCATTTCTTTCATAGAATTTCCGATAAGAACCAGATGTGGCGATGCTCTTATTTTTAATCTCCACCACTTCCTGAATCACACGATTTTCAGCGGTTGAATTTTCAATGGGTTTGTCAATACCGATCTTCCAAACAAGACCTTCGCTATTGACTCCATTAACACGAATCTCCCCTCCTATTTCTACAAAGTAATTCTCACCGCCATTCGCTTCGATCAACTCGGCTAAGACGTCAACTGCCAACCCCTGTGCAATCGCATTAAAATCAAGCTTTGCTCCTAGGGTATGCTTCGTGATTTGAAATTGTTCAATAGAGTCTTGCTTCAATTGCTCTTGTTCCAGCGTAAAATGGTATCCATTGGTAAAACTTAACAAAGTCCTGAGTGAATCTACCGTTGCTGAATCAGGAACAAATTCGTCGTTTTTCATAAATCCCCAACCATCAACTAATGGATAAATAGTCGGATCAAAAGCACCTTTTGTTTTCTGATAAACTTCTTGGGCTGCCGCATAACAGCGATTAAAATAATCATTTGAATCACGGTAGGTGAATAAACCCGCTCCTTGATTGTTTAATTGTGAGATTACTGATTCGGAGATGTAAGTACTCAACGCTTGATCAAAATCACTTAAGGTTTGATCAATTTCATCATGACTAAGTGTAATGGGATCGTTACAAATGACCGCATAGGTTGTGCCCTGTGTATTTCCATAGTACTCAACCGGTCCTACCACCTCATTTTCAGTCTCACCAGACGGTAAATCAACCTCGGAATCAGATCCACAGCCGATTAATAAAAACAAGAATGGAATCCACTTTAGAGTGACAGGAATATTAGACATCATGGTAGCAAAGGTATTGGTTTTTGCAAACAGTAATAATGTTTAGCTGAATTTAAAAAGTGATTTAAAAAAGAAATTAGTTACGCACCAAATCAGCAGCTTCCGTTTGATCTTGCCAATCATATTCAGAAATACCGTTACCATTGCATGAGTATGACACAGTACCAAAGCGAGTTTGAACTTTTTCATAAACATTGCCCGTTCCATTACGTACCACGACTCTTCTCACGACATAAGAAGAAATAAGTCCATCTTCATCATTTATGGTATAGATCTCCTCCGTAACGCCTTCAGGAAATTGATTGCCCAGTGCATTTTTGGCTTTTTCATCAATCTTATCAACCTTGATATCTTTTATAGACTCGACATAATCTTCAGCTTCTGCCAATTCTTCTTTATTTTTTTCATCCCATTCGCCATTCTCCTCCACAATATCATCGACCATGTCTTTGGTATCGTCAATATTATCCGTTGCTTTTTCGTCAGCTTCCTTATCTCTATCAATGCGCTCGGTTTGTTTACCTTCTAGGTAATCAACTGTTGAGTATGATTCATTTACAGCCTCAGTATTATTATCGTCTAAGAATCCATCTTTGTCATCTTTTATCCCTTCAACTGTGCGCTCGTAACCTTCTCTATTTTTATCATCTTCCAAGCGGTTATTCTCCTGATCCAATTCCATATTCTCCACATAATCCTCTATACCGAACAGCTCATTGTTTTGGTCAATCGTTAATTCTTCAACTGCCATATTATTTTCAATTTGCTGCTTTTCCGCAAATACTTCCATATCCAAACGTCCTTGATCATTACCGATGTTGGCGATATCGATTTCTGTTATCAGGTTTTCTGTATATTTCTTTTGGTCAATATTAACATCGTATTGATTATCTTGAAATCCAGACTCCACACCAATGCGCTCTAAGTTAACTTCTTCTATATGCCCTTCCATTTCAACACGCGGAATATCGTTGTTCAAATCATTAATTTGGCGCACATCGTATTCATATTCCACCTCATTTTTTATTTCCATGATCTCATCTTCTTGATTCCATGTATTGCTGTTCTTTTCATTGATTAAAATGACATTGTAATCCTCGATGTAGACTTCCATGTTTTTTCTATCCACATCCATATTAGGATTCGACTCTATACGGTTTTCCACATAATGCTCTAGATAATCCTTTTGATCAAATGTTGCATTGGTTTGAGCGTTATCCTCGATCTTATTCTCAATCACCAATTCCGTTCTAATCTGCTCAACATCTGCTAAATACTCTTCGCGCGGTAAATCATTTTCATCATCCCGCTCTTCTATTTCAACTGCAATATTGTTAACCACTTGATTCTGTAACTGGACATCATTTTCATTCATCACCACCCGTTCACGATCCCGATCACTGAGATCAACTTGCATGTCATCGACGTAAATATTAGCTTCTGATCTTTTCTCTTCAGCCACGACATCTGCTTCCTCAATGTCTGTTCGAATAGATTCTGATTCATTTCTAGCAACGTGTATAGCATCAATTTGGGCGCTATCAACTAACGACTCTGCTTCGACGGCGTCTAATTCTTGTTGTTCTGCTTTCTGCGTTCTGACATATTCACGTTGCGCTTCTGCATTCGCGAGCATGGCATCCACATCAATAGCATTAACCGATCGGTTAGGATCTCCCCAATTTTTTAGATTCGATTTATTCTGAGAGAGCGAACCTGGATTTAACAGGCGTTCAATCTCTTTTAATTGCTCCTTAGGATACTTATCACTTGGTTTAAGTCCTAGAGCACGTTTATACATTTTCTTGGCCTTTTCATACGCCTTGTTTCCAAAGTGCTCATCTGCTTTCGCAATGATTTTTTGATAATTGCGCTCAACTGTCTCATCTGTCGATTTACGCATATTGGCTTCACATTCAGCAATTTTTCGCTCTGGATACTCACGGTTAAAAATATTATAAGCACTTGTAAATGCTTCTTTTGCATCTTTCCACTCTCCTTTTTCGAATAGATTATCCCCCTTATCAATCAAGGCGTCATAGTCGGCCTCTAATTTCTCTTGATCTTTTTGTTTATTGATGATTTGATTGATCTCATCAATGCGCTGTTGCGGCATTGGATCAGAAGGTTTCATTGTCTTAGCTCTCAAATATAAATCTAACGCCTTTTCATAATCCTTTACATCAAACTTCTCTTGTGCAATTTTTAATATTTTTTGATATGCAGCCTCTTCTGCATTTAACGTTTCACGCTTCATCATATCCTCAGCAGTCGTTATTCTATCCTTTGGATATTGCTCATCTGGCAACACACCTAATGCTTCACGATACTTATTAATGGCACCTTGATAGTTCTGATCATTAAATGCCTCGTCCGCTTCAGCAATAATACGGTCATACTGATCTTGTTTTGCCTTGGCTTGCGCATCAGCATCCAATTTTGTCTTGATTTCAGCGATTCTATTTTTCGGATAAGATTCCGCAGGCTTTAATCTTGAAGCTTCTTCGAACTTAGCCAAAGCCTCTGTCCAATTCGAGGCATTAAACGCACGATCACCATCGGTAATTAAGGCGTTATATTGCTCTTCTAATTGAGCTGCATTTGACGCTGCATCTGCTCGATCTTTTTTAATCTGATTGATTTTTGCGATCTGCTCTGTCGAGTAAGGATCCGAAGGCTTAAAGCTTAATGCTCTTTCGTAATATGCGACGGCTTGATCCAATTCATCTTCATTGAACAGACCATCTGCTTTTTTAATGATCTTTTGATAATTACGTTCTAAGTCAGCTGCTGCTTCTTCCTCCAACTTCTTTTCGATGATTGCAATTTGCTCATCCGGATACGTTTTGGTCGGCAGAATCGATCGTGCCTCTTTGTAAAGTGATCGAGAAACATCCCAGTTCTCATCATTAAAAGCAGCATCCGCTTCAACTATTTTAGCATCATATTCGGCTAGCTTAGCTGCATTTTGTTCTTGCTCGGCTAGCTTCGTTGTTAGTTCAGCAATCTTTCTGGAAATATCTACATCTGGTCTAACTTTAATGGCTTCTTTATAATTCTCTAATGCCTTGTCATAACGTTCACTATCATAAGCCACATCGCCTTCTGACACCCAGCGCTTAAATTCTTTTTCTTTTTCTTCCGCCGCCTTTTGTACTGAAATTTTTTCCTCTAATTCTGAAATTCGCTCTTTTGGATAGGAATCATCCTTGATGGATAAAGCTGCCTTATATTTCCCGAGTGCTTGCTCATAATCATTAGCAGCATAAAAATCATCCGCTTCTTTAATTGCAGCCTCATACTTAGCTTTTGTTTCTGCCTCACTTTGATTTTTAGCAATCAAATCATCAATCTCTTTGATCTTATCTCTCAATGCCGGATCATCTTTAATTTCCAAAGCATTATTATAATTCAGTTTCGCATTGTCAAAATCTTTTGCGTTAAATGCGCGGTCACCATCCGTTACAAAAGCATCAAATTTTTCTTGCTCTTCTTTTGCCCGTTTTTCTTCAGCCAATAATTCATTAACGGCATCAATCTTAGCTTGCGCATCGGCATCGGCAGGTTTAACCTCTAAGGCTTTTCTATATTGGTCCAGCGCTGCTGTATATTCTTTTCGATCTTTTGCCGCGTCCCCTTGCTTAATAAACTCCTTGTATTTGGCTTCCTGTTCAGCAGCTTTATCAGCGTCTGCTAAAATTCGTTCGATTTCTGCAATTTTATCTTTGGGTTCTTGCTCATTAGACTTAACACCTAATGCTGCGTTGTATTTTGATTTGGCTTCTTCATATTTCTTTTGTCCGAACAAGTTATTTGCTGAAGCCATCAATGCATCATATTCTTCATTCAATTTTGCTTGAGCCGCTTCTTTCTCTATTTCTTTGTTCACTAAATCTATCTGTGCCAAGGCATCTGGATCATTAGGCTTTAATTTTAAAGCTTCTTCGAATCTTGTTTTGGCTTCTGGATAAACACGCTGATTGATCTTTTCTTTACCTTCATCCATTAAACGCTTATAGTCTGTCTCTAACTTTTCCTTCGCCGCCTGATCAGCTGCACGATCTTTTAATATCTTATCAATTTCGGTAATCCGATCTTTTGGTCGTTGCTCGTCCGGAATCAAATCAATAGCAGACTGATAATTGGTTTTTGCTTTATCAAAATCTTCTGTATCAAAGGCTGCGTCTGCTGTTGCCATTAAATCTTCATACTTTTGACGTTTCTCTTCTTCAGCAGCTAGTTCCTTAGCGATCTCATCTTTCTTCTTTTTGGCCTCGTCCCATTTTTGTTGAACTTCCAAATCATCAACTAGGTCTAATGCCTGCTCATATTTTGTCATGGCTTCACCATAATCCTCTGAACTCATTGCATTATCACCTTCTTTTACGAGTTTATTAAAGGCTTCTTGACTTTGTTTGCGTTCAGCAATTTTTGCTTCAATTTCCTTGATTAAATCTTTTGGCAATTGCTCTTCTGGCTTGATACCTGAGGCTTCTTTATATAATCCAAGGGCCTCTTCTAACTTATCTTCTTTATATGCTTGCTTAGCAGCAGACATTTTATCGCTAAATTCTTTATTAGCTTGCTCATTTGCTCGCTGCTCTTCTAATTTAATTTTAGCATCCTGAATTTTATCCTTGGTTGGTTGATCGTCTGACTTAATACCTAAAGCCAATTCATACTGACCAATTGCTTTTTCATAATCTTGCTGCTTCATGGCAGCATCACCAGCAGCGACATAAGCGTTAAAATCAGCTTCCATCTTCTCCTTTTCAGCCGCTTCTTGCTCAAGCTTTTCTTTTTGCTCCTCCATCTTTCTCTTCAAGTCATCGATCTTCTTTTTCATGACCCTGATCTTGTCTTGGTCAAAAGAAACAATGCCATACGCATCAATAGCAAATTCCACCATCGGCTCGCGATCTAGAAATGAAAAGTCAATTCCCTCTACACTTTGAAAAATGGATACCTCAAATTTTTGTGTTACCGCACCAGGAGGCATCTCTTCAGGATAATCGGTATGACCATCTACGATGGCAGTCTTGGTAACATAACCACTCTTTTTAATTTTGATCGTATAAGTACATCCGATGCAAACGGGTAATTCTATCGGTTTAACCTTACCACTCGCCGCAGAAGTTTCAGATGCAAAAAGAGAACCGCCTTTATACACTTCAATGATAGCACCACCTAACGCCTTTCCATTGTCATCATCACGGACAGCCGGTCTCAATTCGATAAACCTCCCTTGCGCATAAACGCCAAGGCTAAAAATTAGTCCGAAAAGAAATAAAACGAGTTTCATCTTTTACTTTATACCACTTTTGTGCAGAAAGGTTCAATAAAACATGAACGCTTTCCTATTAAAATGTTACACCTTTAAAAAAGTCACTATTTGGTTTAACACAAATCTGTTTGCAACTTTCATTATCGATCTGCGCATAACCGCGTCACCATTATTAAATTTGGTGTAACTACAATAAACAAATATCTGAAAAAAAAGCGACTCCTTGCCGGTTTTCGCCAATTTTCCACACTATGTTAACCTTTGATCAACTTAGCTTTTGGGAAAAAGAATCCTACATGAATCATGCCGAGGTCGTGATCATAGGTTCTGGCATTGTTGGATTAAGCACTGCTATCCATATCAAACAAAATGATCCTAGTAGAAATGTATTGGTATTGGAGCGCTCTTACTTGCCTTTTGGTGCTAGCACAAAAAATGCAGGATTTGCTTGCATTGGAAGTCCATCTGAAATTCTCGATGATCTCAACCACATCTCCGAAGATTTGGTATATGAAACCATAGCAAAACGATGGAAAGGTCTGCTTTATTTAAAAGAATTATTAGGTACCTCTGTTATTGATTATAAAGAATTAGGCTCCCACGAATTATTCGATTCCACTCAAGTTGAGAATTACGAAAAGTGTATAGATCGTTTACCTTATCTCAATGATATACTGCAGGACATCACGGGCATAAAGACAGTATTCGAACCGAACAAAAATGTCATTGCTCAAAATGGCTTTAATGGGTTTACAAAGGCCATTCAACATCATGCAGAAGGCCAATTGGACATCGGAAAAATGATGGTCGCTCTGCATAAAAAGGCAATATCTCTTGGGGTGCAAATCTTGAACAATATCTCCGTTAAGGCGATCTATGATCAGCGGGTTGTAACTAACTACGGCGACCTTTCTTTTCAACAGCTTGCGATATGTACCAATGGATTTGCCAGTGATTTATTACCAAAAGAAGACATCGAACCAGCCAGAGCTCAGGTACTTATTACAAAACCTATTAGCGATCTAACGATCAAAGGAATCTATCATTTTGATGCGGGCTATTATTATTTCAGAAATGTCGGCAATCGCATTTTATTCGGAGGCGGTCGAAATCAAGATATTGCTGGCGAGCACACAACACAGGTTAAAACTACAGAAAAGATCATTGGCCACCTGGAAGATTTGCTCAAAACGAAAATTTTACCTGATACCTCTTTTGAAATCGAACAGAGATGGGCTGGAATTATGGGTGTTGGAAAATCAAAATCACCAATTATTAAACAAATCAACTCCAATCAATATGCAGCCGTTAGATTGGGCGGAATGGGTGTCGCAATTGGATCATTGGTCGGTAAAGAATTGGCTACATTAATGCTGGAATAAGAAGAAATATGGATAACGATAATAGAATAACGGAACAATCCTCCTTGTTTGACAATTTGGAGCAAATGAGTGTCGAAAAACTTTTGACCAATATCAACCGGGAAGATCAAAAAGTAGCCATAGCGGTTGAAGCCTGTATTCCACAAGTCACTCCTTTTGTTGAAGAGGTTATCCAACGCATGAAAACCGGCGGAAGACTATTCTATATTGGCGCAGGTACCAGCGGTCGTTTAGGCATTGTTGATGCATCAGAATGCCCTCCTACTTTTGGAGTTGATCATGGAATGGTGGTTGGGTTGATGGCTGGAGGTGATAAAGCCATGCGAAAAGCTGTTGAATTTGCTGAAGATGACTTCGAACAAGCCTGGAAAGACCTCATAGAGTTTGACATTAATAAAAAGGATAGTCTGGTGGGCATTGCTGCATCCGGAACAACGCCTTATGTGCTTGGTGCAATAAAAATTGCGAATGAAAAAGGGATCACAACTGCTGGAATTACGTCCAATCCAGGCAGTCCTCTTGCTGAATTAGCGCAATACCCCATTACACCTGTCGTTGGGCCAGAATTTGTAACAGGCAGTACACGTATGAAATCAGGCACAGCTCAAAAACTGGTATTAAATATGATTTCAACTAGTGTGATGATCGGACTCGGTCGTGTTAAAGGAAATCGTATGGTAGATATGCAATTGAGTAATGACAAATTAGTTGATCGTGGAACGAAAATGGTTATGAACGCTCTCAAAACAGACTATAAAACAGCACAACAATTATTATTAGATCACGGAAGTGTTCGAAAAGCGATTGAAGCAGGCAAAGCTTAAATTTATCATACCTCGCAATGTTCGCAATACTCTGATTTGTCATTATGCTTGAAAGTATATCCGTCCATATATAATTCCGTCAGATATTCTCGCAATTCATCTTCAAATGCATCCAATAGTTCTTTTGACAGAATAATAGCTTTGCCGTTTTGAATTAAACTCTGAATCCACTTATCAATATTGACCATTGAAATAATTCCTGCTGTAAAGGTTGCATATTCGGGAAAAGTAGCACGAAACATCAGGGCATACATCATCAATTGTCTCGCATATCCTTTTTTATCATGATCCATGAAAATACGCATTTGACCTTCTCCTAAGATATTCTGATTAATTGAAACTTTATCCTTGTCGCATTTACCTGATTTATAATCAATGATGCGATATTGAGAACCGTATTGATCGATTCGATCTGCATTCCCCTCTAATCGTACATGAACGATTTCACCTCCCATTTCCCAATGATAATCAACAGCAATCGTCCGCTCCAGATCAATCATAAAAATAGGTCCCGGTGCTTTTTTGACTTCATCAATTTGACCTTGAATAAAGCGATCTAGAAATTGCAAGGAGACCTCAAACGAGAGTTTATTTTGTCCATAACTCATATCCGATTTTGAAAAATCCTCTAAATACGCATCCCATAAATATGACTTGATTTTTTTCCTCTCCTCTGCCAATGTCGTGACGTCAACTGCTTTATTTTTAGCTAAAAAAGCATCTCTAAAAATTCGCTCCAGCACATCGTGAATCTTTGTACCAAAAGTTGAAGACTCAATATTCTCTTCTACTTGATCCCCCTCTTTCATTCCCAAAACATAGCGGTAATAAAAATCAAGTGGACACCTCACTAACTTATTTAATGCAGAAGGTGAAACACCTTTATCCATATACGCCATTAATTTTTCTCGCGCTGCATCCGAAACCTCATATCCAACAACACTGACACCTGCCGCTTCGTCTTTTGAAGCGTAGGTCGAATACTTTAAAACATGTCCCTTTTCAGGATCAATTTCATTTTCTAATTGTGTGATGAATCGACTCTTTTCAGTTCCACTCATCCCTTCTCCTGCCGAATTATAGGTCATCCAAACTTTTTCTGCACGATGGAGCAAACGATAAAAATGGTGGGCAAAAATCGCCTGACGATCCTCCTCTACAGGTAAATCATGATGTTTCTTCAGGTCGTATGGAATGAATGAATTGACCACATTTGTTTTAGGTAAGTTGCCTTCGTTCATTCCGAGAATAATCAAATTTTTAAAATCAATTGTTCTCGTTTCTAGAATCCCCATAATTTGTAATCCTTTGATAGGATTTCCTAAAAATGATAGTGATTCTGCTTGCCAAAACTGATAAAAAAGTTGCTTAAAGGATCTGAGGTTAAGCTCATGCGGATATTTTTTTGAAATCATTTCGAAACGCTGAAAACCTTTTGTGAAATGATACAGTATTTCCAAATCAATCTCATAAGCCCTACCTTGATTGGACAGCGTTGCATACACTATTTCTACCAATTGATTAAACGCCTGAAAGCCATTTTCTAGTGGATTTTCCCATGGTTTAAAAACCATCGATAGCCCATCTAAAATTGGAAATGCGGCACTTAGTTCATCCAATGATATAAAAATCTTATTGTGTTGAATGATATCGTATTCGAATTGGTTGACCCGTTCCGAATCACCCGTGATCATTTGAAAATAAGGATGATCTAAATAACTTAATAAAGATTTGTGATAAATATCTGTTGCATTGAACTTTTGAAAATTCACCTGCATCTCAAAAACGATATCTACCAAGCCTTTTAAGTGTGAAAACTTAATGGGATACCCCATAGTAATATTCGCTTTCCCAACAGCCTCTGGTAATGACTGCATCAGCGGAATCAATAATGATTCATCAGCCAAAACGATCGCCGTCTCTTGCGCGTCTCCTTTTTCAGCTACAATATCCGCAACAACACTACCCGCAATTTTAGTTTGAGCAATTTGCTGTGCTGTCTCAATGATTTCAATATGTTTTGGAATTTGATTAAAATCGGATCCCATCAAGTTATCAGGCTTCCATTGCTTCGTTAATTTTCGATAAAAATGACCCGCTTCATGCGCCTCATTATCCACATAGAATTGATCCACATCAAAATAAATGGACGCTTTTTTATCCTTTCTCAAAACATCAATAATCGATGCCTCTGATTTTGAAAGGGCATTAAACCCGATAAAATAATAGTGATTACGCAATAAAATATTGACATCTTTTTTTGTCAGACGCGTATAAAAATCACGATATGCTGCTCCTTGATAGGTTTCATTATTAGTCGCTAATCGACTGTTTAGCTCGCTATAATACGTCGGCAATTTATCCCACAAACGCATAAACTCCTGCTGTCCACTTGAAAGTTCGTCGGTATCAAAACTCCAATCTTCAATATCTTTAATTTGTTGAAGATCACGAAAGACAATGTCTGCGTCCAGGAGATACCGGTCTATTTCGTCAAAATCGGAGAGCATGATTTTTCCCCATTTAATGAAATCGTTAAAACTCTCGGCTGCATCTTTTTCGATGAATTGATGCACTTCGTAGAGCAGGAAAAGCAATTCTGTTTGAGAAACAATTCGAGTATCAGTATAATGATCGACCCATTCATTTATAGTGACAATTTCTGGCGCGAACAATGCTGCACCTTTCATGTTAGAAAGGTAGGCATGAATGTACACGGCGGCCCTTTTATTAGGAATAATGATTGCCACGTTATCCGACGCATTTTCTTCAGATTGAAAGATCTCAGAAATAATATTTTTCAGAAAACTGGCCATAATTTACATTCGATGCCTTAAAGGTAGTATTTATTTAAACGACTCGAAAGTCTAATAATGAAAAGGCTTTCAAGAAATTTTCAAAAGAAATTCCAATTTTTTCGACAACGATATTAGTTTTTTGATTAATTTTGTGTCGAACAATGATTAATTATTCGTCTATGACACATTTAACAGTAGGAGATCAAGCTCCAGCATTGAACGGAAAGAACGAAAACGGTGATGAAGTAAAATTGAGTGACTATTCCGGAAAGCGTTTAATTCTTTATTTCTATCCAAAAGATATGACACCCGGTTGTACAACTGAGTCGTGTAATTTGCGTGACAATTATGAAGCTCTATTAGAGAAAGGATTTGAAATTTTAGGAGTTAGTGCCGATGATGAAGGGAGACATGCAAAGTTTATTGCAAAACATGAATTGCCATTTCATCTTTTGGCAGATACCGAAAAAGAAGTGATTAAATCGTATGGCGTTTGGGGACCGAAAAAATTCATGGGTAAAGAATTTGATGGGATACACCGCACCACCTTCGTGATTGATGGTGAAGGAAAGATTGAGGCGATTTTCAAAAAAGTGAAGACAAAAGCTCATGCAGAGCAAATTTTGGAAGAGTTGGAAGGTGCCGAATAATAAACAGAGGTGATTGGTAGCATCGCTGTAGAAAAAAAATAAAAAAAATGTAGAACGTAAATCGTTTACGTTTTACCCCCATTCCTTTGTATTAAAATTAGAATTATGGCAGAAGTAAAAAGTGAAAAATTAAAAGCGTTACAATTGACGCTTGACAAGCTAGAAAAGACATACGGTAAAGGTACGGTCATGAAACTTGGCGACAATGCAATTGAAGATATTGAGGTTATTCCCTCAGGATCATTAACATTAGATTTAGCATTAGGGGTAAAAGGATTTCCTAAAGGTAGAATTGTTGAAATTTATGGACCGGAATCTTCTGGTAAAACAACTTTAGCGCTACATGCTATTGCAGAATGTCAAAAACAAGGTGGAATTGCGGCATTTGTAGATGCTGAGCATGCCTTTGATCGTTATTATGCAGAATCATTAGGGATTGACACAGAGAACTTACTCGTTTCTCAACCGGATAATGGTGAGCAAGCCCTCGAAATTGCAGATAACTTGATTCGTTCAGGCGCTGTTGATATCTTAGTAATTGATTCAGTGGCAGCATTAACACCACGTGCTGAGATCGAAGGAGAGATGGGAGATTCTCAAATGGGCTTACAAGCACGTTTAATGTCAAAAGCTTTAAGAAAATTGACCAGCTCAATTAATAAAGCGAATACATGTTGCATTTTCATTAACCAATTGAGAGAGAAGATCGGTGTAATGTTTGGAAATCCGGAAACTACAACTGGTGGTAATGCATTGAAATTTTATGCTTCAATCCGAGTTGACATTCGTCGTTCAAGCCAGATCAAAGACGGTGACGAAGTAGTTGGAAACAGAACGCGTGTTAAAATTGTAAAAAATAAAGTCGCACCTCCATTTAAGAAAGCTGAATTCGACATCATGTATGGGCAAGGCGTTTCTAAAGTTGGTGAAATTCTTGACCTTGGTGTAGATCATGGTATCATCAAAAAGAGTGGATCATGGTTTAGCTACGGTGACACTAAATTAGGACAGGGAAGAGATGCCGTTAAGGTATTGATTAAAGACAACCCAGAACTAATGGATGAATTAGAGCAAAAAATTATTGCAAGAATTAAAGGTACGGACCAAGAAGTATTAGAAGAAGAAGTTGCTAAATAAACAGCCGTCTGTATTAGAAATATTCCTTAAAGGTTTTACTTCTACCAAAAGGAAGAAAAGAGTCGTTCATCTGCAGGTGAATGGCTCTTTTCGATTTAAGAAGTTATAGTAAGACAGGAAGTAAACTCTACTTCAACTTTTCATTTTCATGATGACGCTTATTATCGCGTTTGGTCTTTTTATCCAAATTTTTTTGAAGGGCTTCTTCTAGATCTATACCCGTTTGATTGGCAAGGCATATCAATACCCATAAAACATCTGCCATTTCATCTCCCAGGTCTTTTGTTTTATCAGATTCTTTTTCTGATTGCTCTCCATAGCGACGAGCAATAATACGAGCAACCTCACCTACTTCTTCCGTCAACTGCGCCATATTGGTCAGTTCATTAAAATAACGAACGCCGTATGTCTTAATCCAATTATCTACTAGCTCTTGTGCTTCTTTTATCGTCATCTTCTTAATTTCTTAATAATTCCAGTTGTTGAAAAACCATCCACTAAAGGAATCGTCGCTACCGTTCCGCCATTTGCTAATACTACATCACGACCAACGATGTAGGATTTCTGTGTATGATCTTCTTCCTCAGGATCATAATCACCACCTTTTACTAAAACATCTGGCACTACCAACTCTATTAACCCTATAGGCGTTTCTTCATCAAATTCAACAATTAAATCAACAAAACCCAAACCGGCAAGAACAGTCGCGCGGGCATCATACGGATTTATCGGCCGTTCTTCACCCTTTCCTTGACGCTTGACAGATGCATCACTATTTAAACCCAAGACCAAAACATCACCTTGCTCAGCCGCTTTTGCCAAATACATCACATGGCCTTTATGCAGGATATCAAAACAACCATTTGTAAAAACAACCATCTTTCCTCTTTGACGAAAGGATGCAATACGCTCCGTTAATTCTTCTGGTGATGTAAACTTATGTTGTAGGTTCTTCAGGTGCTCCATCACTTTGAATTTTTACATTTTTACCGTTCGCGGCTAACGATATTAATCCGAGTAAGATCATCATGATTGTTTGCGCTGTCCAGTTGATCCATCCAATTGCTAATGCGTCAGGAAGGATACCACTATAATCTGGACTAGCCATGTAGATCGTTAAAATCAAACCTACAAAAGCTGGGTAAACACCAATTCCGCCCTGTACGAGAATCATTCCCAAAGTTCCCGCCACGAATCCTGCAAGGATAGCATCCCAACCTAGCGCAGCGGTTGAATCAAGGGCATATAGACAAGCGGTAAAATTAGCCACGTACATTATCCAAACAAAAAACGTATGCCCAATAAATGGCAACTTTTGATCTGTTTTGAAAATTGAAAAAACCCCTTCAAAAAGACCTTTTACAAAATCGATAATTTTTGTTCTAAATGACTTTTTAAAGATCACCAGTACCACTGCGCCAATAAATCCGACAATGATCGCATATTTTACAACAGCACCAAGGATATCAAATATCGCCCCATTCCCACATTGAGACATCCCTTCATTAAAGGTCTCGATTTTATGCTGAAACAATTCAATTTTATCGTACTGCAAACCTAACGCAATAAGCGAAACGATTCCCAGCATAAATACATCAACAGCACGCTCTGCAAGAATAGTTCCGAATCCTTTCTGAAAAGGCACCTTCTCAGTTCGTGACAATACTCCAGCTCGACTTGCTTCACCTGCTCTCGGAAAAACGATATTAATGATATAGCCGATCATCAATGCATGATAAGCATTCCAAAATCGCACCTTATAACCCATTGGAGACAAAAGGTAGCGCCAGCGATAAGCGCGGCTCAAATGACTGAGGAAAGCGAAAATCAAGGCAATAAACACCCAAAAATAATTGGCTTTACCAAAGGCTTCGAACAAGTCCTTTTTCTGATCTTCACAAAGCGCATCGTAAAATAACCAAATCAAAAAAACACCAAACCCAAGTGGGAGTATAATTTTGAGTCCTGAAATGATTTTTGAGCGCATGCTACTAATTTAATATTGCTTTAAAAATATAACAACGGTGGACAAGAACAAGAATTGCCTAATCCAATCGATTCGTTTCGGTATTCGGAAATACTAAGCTTGGCTTAAAACTACGCGCTTCCTCGAAATCCATAAAGCCATAACCAATGATAATCACAATGTCTCCAACCGCTACTCTTCGGGCCGCTGGTCCGTTTAGACAAATACCTCCACCACCTCTTTCTCCAGCAATTACATAGGTCTCTATGCGTTCACCATTATTGACGTTAACGATTTGAACACGTTCCCCTTCAATCATATTTGCAGCTTCCAACAGATCAGGATCAATTGTGATGCTGCCAATATAATTCAAATCAGCTTCCGTAACTTTAACTCTATGTATTTTTGATTTTAAAACCTGTACCAACATCTTTTCTTGAAATGAGGTGCAAAATTACGGGAAATAATTCAGACTGTGAACGGCTTAGATAAAATCTTTAGAAGACTTATTCCCTAGTCACCAACAAGAATATATCGATGAAACTCGCTTAGTTTTGACCTTGACTTCCCATTAAAAAGGCTTTCAAAAATTCATCAATATCTCCGTTAAGAACGGCATCGACATTAGATGTTTCATAACCTGTTCTGACATCTTTCACCAATTTATAGGGTTGCATAACATAATTACGAATTTGAGATCCCCACTCGATTTTCATCTTATTGGCCTCAATTTCATTTTGTTTTGCCATTCTCTCGCGCAATTCTAACTCATATAATTGCGAACGTAAAAGCTGCATGGCTTTTTCCTTATTCGAAAGCTGTGAGCGTGACTCCGAATTCTCAACAATAATACCGGATGGTGCGTGACGCAATCGCACAGCCGTTTCCACCTTATTGACATTCTGTCCACCTGCACCACCTGCTCGGAAAGTCTCCCAGGTAATGTCAGACGGATTTATATTAATTTCAATGGTATCATCTACCAAAGGATAAACGTAAACAGAAACAAAAGAAGTATGTCGTTTTGCATTCGAATCAAAGGGAGAAATTCGAACCAAGCGGTGAACACCATTTTCACCTTTTAAATAACCAAAAGCAAATTCACCATCAAATTCAAGCGTTACTGTTTTCACACCAGCAACATCTCCTGACTGATAATTCAGTTCCTTTATTTTCATCCCGTTTTTCTCTCCCCACATCATATACATCCGCATTAACATAGATGCCCAATCACAACTTTCTGTTCCGCCTGCTCCTGCCGTAATTTGCAATACCGCTTTCAAACTATCCTCTTCAGCGCTGAGCATATTTTTGAATTCCAGCTCCTCTAATTTCGCAATTGATTGCTCATAATGCTTCTCTATTTCCGACTCCTCAGTCTCGCCCATTTCATAAAACTCGATCAAGACTTTTAAATCCTCTAAGTCAGTTTTGACGCCTTCATAAGCATCAATCCAGAATTTTTTACCTCGCATTTGTTTTAAAATACGCTCAGCTTTTTTAGGATCATCCCAAAATGTTGGATCTTGTGACTTCAAATTATCTTCATGCACGTCAACACGCTTCTCTTCTATGTTTAAATAGCCATGAAGCTCCCCAACTCTTCGCTCAAAGTCCTTTAACTGATCTTGTGTCACCATACTGCAAAAATTATATTTTTTTTTCGTTTTTCACCTATTCAAGACCGGAATAAATCCGAAATCCTCACGCAAATCACATATGGTTACGAATACTGAACTTATCAACAGAAAATTAAGTTATTCAAAACCTTCTTCATCAATTGCAATATTATTCTAATTTTGTGTTGAACTATTTTTAAAGAGAATACACATGAATGTACCTGCTGATTTAAAGTACACAAAAGACCATGAATGGGTTAAAGTAGATGGCGACACGGCTATCATTGGCGTAACTGATTTCGCACAAAGCGAATTAGGTGATATCGTATATGTAGAGGTTGAGACTGAGGGTGAGACATTAGACCAAGAAGAGGTTTTTGGATCAATCGAAGCTGTTAAGACTGTTTCAGATTTATTCATGCCCGTGGGTGGTGAAGTGACTGCATTCAACGAAGAATTAGAATCTAATCCTGAGGTAGTCAATTCTGACCCTTATGGTGAGGGATGGATGATAAAAGTAAAACTATCGGACGCTTCCGAAGTAGATGGGCTTTTGTCAGCAGATGAATACAAAGACCTCATTGGTTAAGCAAAACCGGTATCACATTCCATGGGTTTTATGGAGCTTGATTATTCTGGTTTTGAGTTTAATGCCAGGGGATCGAATTCCCGATTTGACCCTCACGTGGATATCTCCGGATACGCTTGCGCATCTGATAATGTACTCGATACTATCTTGGTCATTATTGCTTGGATTTATAAAGCGTGAAAAAAAAATGAACCAATCGATAATTCGGTTGTACGGAGGAGTGATATTAGCAGGGTTTTTGTTTGGCACAGCGATCGAAATTATTCAAGGAACGCTCATATACCGAAGGCATTTTGATGTTGTCGATATTGTTGCGAATTTTTTTGGAACAATT
>JAURQI010000031.1 GCA_030836155.1 Crocinitomix sp. | reverse complement strand
TTGCCCAATTTGTTTTTCTCCTACATAGCCTATTGCTGTCGCTGCTGCTATTCTCGCTGGAAACTCTAAAAAGTACTGGTAAGATGTCACCCAGAAACGGATATCCTTCTCTTTACTGTATTGCAAGGTGTCTGAATGATTAATGTTTTCATAACTATGATTTGAAAAGAAACCCCATTGCTTGCCTTTCCATTCGCCCTCTTGGAATGTAATACGCCCATTAAAGTCACCAGGTAAATAATCCAATCGCATCTTTGTAATCTCCTCCGGAAATGGATTTGCTACCTTCCCAATCCTACCATAAAAGTGATCTTGAAAAAATATGCTGTAGGTTTGAATAGAATCCAATTGATCTATCCGATGTGCTTTTTCCATTGCACTGATTAGCTCGCGCGCCTTGTCCTCATTCATTTCTTTTTTAACAACATCCGTCCTGAGATCAGCGCATGAAAAAACAAGAATCAATGATAAACTGATGAATAAGATTGCTTTCATTATTACGCAATTTAGAAGATTTGAGCGATATTTAAAAAACTTAGCTTGTAAGGTTATTTAATTCGATCGTCAAAAAACCGTATGAAAACGTTGGTTTGTTTTATCATGTTCTTTTTTGCAGGATTGGTGTATGGTCAAAATGATACGACAACCTATAAACCAAAAGACGATTTGAGTTTATCGGGCTTTCCTGTCGTCTTCTTTTTACCAGAGACGAGCTTGTCCTTTGGAGCAGCAGGTATATTGGTTTTTAATGCAGGTAAAAAGAAAGCCTGGCGGAAGTCCCAAATCAGCCTAGGTTTTGCGTACACTCTAAAAAATCAAATTTTAAACTTTGTACCTTACGAATTGTATTTTAAACAGAATTGGAAGCTTAACGGCGAAGTAGGTTATTATCGATATTTCTTTAATTATTATGGTATTGGTAGTGATACGCAGGAAGAAAACCTCGAATCGTACGATGCGAATTTTCCTCGTTTATTGAGCACTTTATCATATAGGTTCAGTGATCCTTTTCTGCTGGGGATTCAGTATCGATTTGATTATTTTGATATACCACGAACGGATTCATTACTCATGGTTGACAATCCGGTTGGTGTCGACGGTGGTATGGTGAGTACAGTGGGTTTGTCCGCAACTTATGATACCAGGGATGATATTTTTTATCCGAGGTCAGGACTTTTTGCCACTTTCATAGCTGAAAATTCTGGACCTTATATCGGAGCAGATTTTAGTTATTCGCTCTTTCAGTTTGATATGAGTTACTATCATACAATAAAAGAAAAACATACCATTGCTGCGAATTTGTATACTGGCGGAACTGTAGGAGAGTCACCCTTCTTCTCCTACTTCTGGGTCTCATCTGGTAAAAAAGGAAGAGGGTTTAATGATCGCAGATTCATTGATAAAAATATAGGTATGCTGCAAGTGGAATATCGTTTTCCAATTTACAAACGTTTTAGGGGCGCAGCTTTCACTTCATTAAGTTCGGTCGGTAATTCATATGGTGATGTATTCACGAACCGAAAGATTTGGTCTTATGGAGGTGGCTTGCGTTTTCAATTAAGCAAAAAACAAATGAGTCATTTAAGATTAGATGTGGCGCATGGGTTTGAAGGCTTTCAGTTTTACATGACTATCGGTGAAGCTTTTTAAGAATTCAGCAGTTCTTCGTACTTTGCTTTTATACTTTCGGACGATCCACCTTTTTTGTACATCCTAAATGCTACATAATTTGCTCGACTTACCTTGATCCAGTTGCGATCGACATACTTTCGAGTGCATATTTCAATACTCTTGGTCAGGATGCAAAATGTTTTAGCCTTCATCATTTTTTCAATAAGCGGATACTCCTCCATGATGCACATGGATTCATCATACTTTCCTAGCGCAAAGAAATATTTCTTTTCAATAAATAAGGATTGATCGCCTCCTCGAGCAACAATCCAGTTGAAGCGTGTAAAAAATGCATTCAATTTCAAAATCCATGGTCCTCCAATAAAATTACTACGGTAACAACCCGCTTTGAATCCCTTTTTCAGGATCATTCTTAAATCTTCATAATAACCCAAAGGTGGAATTGTGTCGGCATGCACAAAATATAAATGTTCATTGGCTGATTTTTCGGCGCCAACATTCATTTGAATGGCCCTGCATTTATCTGCTTGAATAATTAGTGCTCCTTTTTCCTTCGCTATTGCACATGTATTATCTTTACTACCACCATCAACAACAATGATTTCAATTTGGTTGTTTGGAGCTGTAAGGAGTCGATCTATCAAACGACCAATATTTTGCCCCTCATTAAGTGTTGGTATAATTATAGATAGGTTCATAACAAAACAAGGCTCAGACTATGAAATTAATAAAATTTATTACTGTTCTCGTCAGCTTCGGTTTGTCATTTAGTAGTGTAGCGAATGAACACCTTACACATAAGGGATGGAACACGCTTCTAAATAAACATGTGGACGAAGCTGGAAATGTAGATTATAAAGGATTCAAATCCGAAGAAAAAGCTTTGAATGAATATTTAACTGTGCTTAGTAAAAACCATCCGGACAATTCATGGAAAAGAAATGATCGACTTGCCTTTTGGATTAATGCCTACAACGCGTTCACAGTAAAATTGATTGTTAAGAATTATCCCGTAAAAAGTATTAAAGATTTGGGTGGATCAATCTACAAAGTAAACACCCCATGGGATATTAAGTTTATTAAAATCGGTGAAGAGGTCTACGATCTCAATAATATTGAACATGGAATGATTCGAAAAGAATTTAGCGATCCGCGTATTCACTTTGCTGTGAATTGTGCATCAGTATCATGTCCTAAGTTGCGCAATGAAGCGTATGTAGGAACAACAATCGATCAACAACTGGAAGATCAAGCAAAATACTTCATCAATAACAAAGTCAAAAATCAGATTAAATCCACCAAAAAAGCTAAACTATCTAAGATATTCCGCTGGTACAAGGGAGATTTTACCTCTTCTGGAATGAGTATTGTGGAGTATATCAATCAGTATGCTGATGTCAAATTAGAAGCAGATGCGAAGATTGAATTTTTGGATTATGATTGGGATTTGAATGGGAAATAGCCATCACCGTACCCTCTCAATGCATTGAGAGGGTACGGTGCGGCCAAAAATAAAAAATATCATCAAATCTCCAAAGCCATCTCCAATCTGAAATGCTATTTTTGCCATGATGGCACAATTAAAATCATTGGTAACGGGAGGAGCGGGGTTTATAGGATCTCATGTAGCTCGAAGATTGCTAATTCTTGGACATGAGGTAATTGTTTTGGATGATTTATCAGGTGGTTTTACAGACAATTTGCCAGAAGGCGTTTCTTTTTGTAAAGGTTCAATTACAGACTCAGAGCTTGTTGATCGTTTATTCAGAGAATATCGCTTTGATTATGTTTATCATCTGGCCGCCTATGCTGCGGAGGGACTAAGTCCTTTCATTAGAAGGTTTAATTATTCTAATAATCTTATTGGTAGTATTAATCTCATTAATGCCTCTATTGAACATGAGATTAAATGTTTTGTTTTTACATCGTCGATCGCGGTTTATGGAGATTTACCCTTGCCTTACAGCGAAAGACAAATTCCGCAGCCAACAGATCCTTATGGGATAGCCAAATATGCTGTGGAGTTAGATTTAAAGAACGCTTTGGAGCAGTTTGGGTTAAATTCGATTATTTTTCGACCGCACAATGTCTATGGCATTGGTCAAAATATTGGTGATAAATATCGCAATGTAGTGGGCATCTTTATGAATCAATTATTGAAAGGCAACCCTTTGACTATTTTTGGTGACGGAGAGCAAACAAGAGCATTTACACATGTAAATGACGTAGCGGAGTATATTGCACATTCTATAAACCATAGAAAGGCCTACAATCAAACCTTTAATATCGGTTCAGATAAACACATTTCAATCAATGTTTTGGCGGAATCAATAGCTAAGGCAATGGGGAAAACGATTCAATGTGAATATCAGGAACAGCGGCATGAAATGATCCATGCTTATGCCGATCATCACCTCTTTAATCAAGTGTTTAAACCTGAAAATGAAACACCATTAAACATGGGGTTGATTGAAATGGCTGATTGGGTACAAAAAGTAGGAGCTCGAGAAACAGTCAAATTTGAAGAGATAGAAATTGAAAAAGGACTGCCACCGGCATGGCATTAATAGTTTATGGACAAGAAACCATTAGTATCGATCATAATGGCCGTTAAAGATACGGCACCGTATTTACCCGAATGTCTCGACTCGATCGTAAATCAGACCTATACTAATTGGGAGCTATTAGCTGTGAACGATCATTCATCAGATGAAACACCTGAGATATTAAAAGCTTATTCAGAAAAGGACAGTCGCATACGTTTTCTAAATAGTGATAAACCACGATTAATTCCGACTTTACAAGTTGGATATGCAGCAGCAAAAGGAGATTTGATCAATCGGATGGATTCAGATGATAGGATGCCACTTGATAAAATTGAGGTGCTCGTTAATGAATGGTTAAAATACGGAAAAGGGTATGTGATTGCCGGGGGAACTGAACATTTTGTGGATGAAGGCGAAGTAGGGGATGGCTTTTTAAGATATGAACGTTGGTTGAATGAAGTTGCCAGAACGGGTAGTCATTATCAGCAGATCTACAAAGAGTGCGTCATTCCTTCGCATTGTTGGATGATGCATAAAGAAGATTTTGATAGCGTTGAAGCCTTTGATCCAATTATCTATCCAGAAGATTATGATCTATGCTTTCGCATGTACCGAAAAGGACTTAAAGTAATTGGTATTGACAAGGTATTGCATCATTGGCGAGATCGTTCTAATCGCATATCACGTACTTGGGAGGAATATAAAGACAATCGTTATTTTGAAATGAAACTGCGTTTTTTCTTCGAATTGGATCGGGATTCAGATCGACCGTTGGTGCTCTGGGGAGCAGGGAGAAACGGAAAAGATATGGCAAAACTCATACTCAAACAGGAGGATTCCATTCATTGGGTTTGTGATAATGAAAATAAGATCGGGAAAGATATTTATGGGATCAAAATGGCTCACTTTAAAGACATCCAATCCCTCGAAAATCCACAGATAATAATTGTGGTGGCTTCACCAGATGGTAAAATAGAAATACAAGAACAATTGAAAGTTTGGAACAAAGAACCCGTAAAAGATTATTGGTTTTTTGCATAAATATTGAAACGGTGATCAAAGAAGAAAAGCGATTAGATTTAGATAAAAAACTGGCAGCATCTTCCGGTTGGGAGCGATTTAGACTCATCACCGGAGGCTTATGCTTTATAGTAGGGGCAACCTTAGTTCTAATTCATCTGGGTTTTGTTAAGGATAGTTCCGTATCTATAGATTTTGAACAGAAACCTATACAGTGACAGGAACAGACGATAACGGTTGTCAAAATACGGCAACCATCGATGTTACCGTGAATGAATTACCGACAATAACATACACAACTACAGACGAGACATCAGGATCAGATGGAGCAATTGATATAACGGTTACAGGTGGTGTTGCACCGTATGTTTATGACTGGTATATTGATGAAACGGATGATTTTGATGATGATGAGGATCAAACCGATCTAACTGCTGGAACGTATGTTGTTGTGGTGAAGGATGAGCTAGGTTGTTCATCATCGGAAATAATATGGGTGGACAGTCAACTTGGAATTTATAATGATAATCTCGATTTAATCAGTATCTATCCAAATCCAACACAAGCTGATATTCAAATCAATTTAGCAGGATCATTTGCCTATGAAATTATAGCAATTGATGGAAATGTTATTGAAAATGGGCAAGCTACAAATGCTGCAAGGATCTCACTTCTCAATTATCCAACAGGTCTTTATTTAGTTCGTGTAAATGCTGAAGGAAGTACTAGGGTTGTTAAGATAATTAAAGAGTAGTAGATTATTTTAATTAGAAATCACCGCCTTGGATTCTATTGAATTCAGGGCGGTTTTGTTTTATGTAATCATCATCTTCGTTATGGGGTGACCAATAAACACAATGTGAAAAATCGATCTTGGTGAGCTTTGAAACTCTTAACCACCAACTTCAATCACCTCTCTAGATTCGGTATAAAACAATTCTCCTTTAACGCTTTCATAACCTAAATCCTGCATGATTTTAATATAGGAACCAACTTGCTTTTTATGAGCAGGCGTCATTTGGCCTGTTTTAAAATCGACTATAATCGTTTCCTTTGGAGTGATTACAATTTTGTCAGGAATGAGCAATTGTCCTTCTGCACTTATGATTTCCTTCTCGTTTAATTGTTTCGGGTGAGTGAAGTAAAATTTGAATCGTTCATTTTTAAATAGGTCTGCAATAGTAGCTTTTATTAAGTCAGATTCGTTTTGATCAATCTTACCTTTTTTGAGTAGCTTTTCAACAGCTGTTTCAAGTTCGTTTTCACTTTTCATCAGCGCTAACGTCAAATGCACTTTTGTTCCGAATAAGCGTCGTTCATCAAGCCCCTCAGCAATAGTTTCTTGAATATCCCAATTGGCTGAACTCTTGAAACTCAGGGTTGGTTTATCCATTTTACGCGTGAAAAATGTCGCATCATACAAATAAGCAACTGCCGATTCCGCTACATCAGGTCGACTATCAAAGCTACCATAAGTATATAAATCCCCCTCAAAACTGCCGAGTTCGGTATCTTCTAAAAATGACATGATCCATTTGGAAAGGTGATCTGATTTACTCGTTTTACTCACGGCCTTTCCACAAGTGAATAGCGCCACTTCCGGACGAGTAAACGCCACATAAATCATATTCAGTTGATCCATGAGGTATTTAAAACTCTCTTCGTTATAATAGGGCTCAAGTTCTGATTCCTTAATGGCATTCACCATTTTCACGAAATAAACAGGCAGTTCTCGTTTATCATCCTCCACCCAAGCAATTTGGCGATTCAGTTGAAAACTCCAGTCAAAAAATGGACAGATCACAATCGGGAATTGTAAACCTTTAGACTTATGAATAGTCATAACTTGAATGGCTTCCGCTCCCTCTGGACTGATAATAGAAGTCTCTTTTCCATGTTCAAAATACCAATCAATAAAATCGCGAGCATTTGAGTTATTGCGTTTTTCAAATAAGTGAACCTGCTCCATCAGGAATTGTAAAAATGGATTACCATTCATATCTAATTGAAAGGCTTCGCTGATATGCTCTACAAATTCATAAAGGTTATGGAAATGAATGGGGTCCTTGAGCTCTACATCAAAGTTTTTGAAAATATCAATAATCGATAAAGAGTTTAGATTACCCTCAAAACGATTTATTAATTCACGTATTCCAAGGGTAGAATGAGTTGCTGCGAAATGTTCAAGGGACTTTATTTTGAAGTTACGATTGGTCGGATTTAATAAAGATCCAATAATACTGACCACTAATTTAACACTGATGTCCTTACCGATAAATAAGCTATCTGGACTGATAATTTTATACCTCTTTTCAGTTAAAAATCGAGCAATTTTAGATCCTTCTTTATTTCTTCTGACCACGATACAAATGTCACTGAGGCGATAACCTTTTTGAAGCGATCGTTCAACAATGTTAAGCACATAATTTAGCTGTTCCGCTTCGTCAAAATCTTGATGGAATAGGGTCTCGATATAGCCTTTGAAAGACTTTTCGGGTTCTTGGTAAACGGAATTGTAAATACGTTGAATGCCCTCAGGTAGCTTCTCCGATATTGACTTAAAAAGTTCATTGTTAAAAGCAACAATCTCTGGAGCAGAGCGATAATTCGCTTTTAGCGTATGTTTTTCGCCTAATGCTTTAAACAGCGGTTCTGCTTCGGCTAAAGAGGCGATTTTTTCAGGGTTGTAAACCTCTTCTGGTAAACGTGTGAATTGTTCGACCTCTCCATTACGCCATCTATAAATAGCCTGTTTCCCATCTCCAACAATCAGATTCTCATATTCAAAAGCAAGTGAGTTGTGTACAAGAGGAATCAAATTCATCCACTGCAATTGTGAAGTGTCTTGAAACTCATCCAATAGGAAATGATGGTAACGAACCCCGAGACGTTCATAGATGAAAGGCACCGGTTCCTTGACGATGATGTCCGCAATCTTTTTATAAAAATCAGAGATTAAGAGTACATTATTGTCAGCCTTAATCTTTTCAAGAATACTGCTTAAATGATTTAATAAAGAAAGGTTGTTGAGGTTTTTTAGAATTTCATAATTGATATTGTATGTTTTGAAATCCGATTCAAACCATTCCATGATTTGATTAAAGTATTGTTCTAATAGCGGTGCAATTTCTTCTACTGTTTCTTTATTGACGCTTTGGGAGTGTCCCCATTTTCCATCACGAACATAATTTTGAAGTGTGTCTGACGGCATCTCTGTTTTTCCACCTGCTGTCCTTTTAAAATAAGCCTGAATTGATCTGGTTTTCCCATGGAAATCATCCGCCTCTAGTCCTCTGCTGCTAATAAGGTCAGACGCTTCTTGCGCAT
The DNA here is from genome assembly GCA_030836155.1 of Crocinitomix sp. GTDB lineage: Bacteria > Bacteroidota > Bacteroidia > Flavobacteriales_D > Crocinitomicaceae > Crocinitomix. Next base: position 6,164 of record JAURQI010000031.1, on the reverse strand, counting down.
TTCTTTTTAAAGTGGCTATGAATTGCTGATTTTCTTTGACCAAATCCTCTCGAATGCGAATAAAATCCTCAGGAGAAAATTCTTTAATCCGCTCAATAGCATCAATTGCACTTTCTTTAAAAATTTCGTTGCTAAATTCATACAGCTGTTTAGAAAAATTCCATGATTTATCCGCTTCAAGGTTGGATTTAGCATAATATAGCATTAAGCGCGTCAAGTCCTTATTTCTGCCAATTTGATCAAAAAGCATATCCGTGATTTGCTTCCTTAATTTCTTCACATCCAATTCCACATCAAAATCAATGGATAGATTGAGGTCTTTGGCGAAGGTTCGAATGATTTTATGGGTAAACTTATCAATCGTCATGACCGAAAAGGCACCGTAGTTGTGCAAGATATTATTCTGTATTTCAGCCGCTCGTTTTTCAATAAGTGCAGGACTTATTTTTAAGTTCTTCGAAGTGGCATTCAGGAAATCTAGTTCCTTCGCATTCTTCTCGTTTTCTGGTTTGGCTAACTGAATTAACCCTTCTAGAATTCTGCCTTTCATCTCATTAGCCGCTTTGTTGGTGAAAGTCATGGCTAAAATATGCTTGAATTTGTAAGGGTTAGAGTTGTGCAATACGATTCTTAAATACTCCTGAACTAAGGTGTAGGTTTTACCGCTTCCGGCAGATGCATTAAAAATCTTTAAGGGTTGTCCTGACACAAATTGAATGTTAGTTTAACATCAATAAAAATACAAAAAATGCTTGCGATGGGCATGTTCTGATTCCTTTTTATTAACTTTCCTTCGCTTTCTAAGAAAAGTATAACCAACTAAATCATGCATAAGGTACTTTTTATCGTTTTACTATCCATTTCATCGACGCTGAGTGCGCAAGTTTTACCTCAATTTGGAGCACGATCATTAGGGATGGGAGGAACGAGTTTAACAATCAATGATGTTTATTCAGTTTATAATAATCCAGGAGCATTTGGTGCGCTGGAGCAAACCGCTGTAGGAATCAATTATGAAAACCGATTTTTACTTGCAGAATTATCAACCCAGTCCTTATCATTTGGTTATCATCATGAAAATGCTGGAAATTTCGGATTGCATTTTCAGCAATACGGTTTTAATTTATACAGAGAGTTTCAAGGTGGATTAACTTATGGGCGACAGTTAGCAGATCATTTTTATGGTGGTATGTCGGTTCAGTTTCATAGCATACAGCTGGGCGAGAATTATGGCACTAGAAATACGGCTTCAGGTTCGATTGGTATCTTTTATGAAGCCAGTGAAGACCTTAATTTTGGTTTCCGTGTGCAAAATGTTTCAAGAACGATCTTGGCCGAATATGACAATGAGAGGTTACCAACGCGTTTTGGCTTGGGCATGTCTTATGCCTTTAGCGAAAAACTGATGTGGACGTTGGAAGCGGAAAAGCCGATTTTACATCCGGTAAATATCAAGTCAGGGCTGGAAATACAACCACATGAAATCGTATACCTCCGTTTTGGTGTAAACTCCTATCCCTTTCAATCAACTTTTGGGTTTGGACTTGAATTTGGGAAGCTTGCCTTTGATATGGCGGCGATTTGGAATAATCAATTAGGCATGAGTCCTTCTGCCGGCTTAAAATATGAGTTTTAAGCTATGCTAAGATTATTCTTCTTTTTCTGTTTTTTCTTTACAATGCTCATTGGGTTTTCTCAAGATCCTGAGAAGTTGCAAATCATAGAACAGCGAATAGAATTTATTGGTGAGTCACTAGAAGATTCCGACATCGATCTGACTACTTATTTTGATGATCTTTTTCAATTTTATGATGATCCATTAAACTTGAATACAGCGACTGTTGAGGATCTTTACCGGCTCCATTTATTAACAGATGTTCAAATTCGATCTATTCTTAATTATCGAAAGTTTTACGGCGATTTCATTACGATCTATGAATTAGGTGCTATTGAAGAACTCAACATCGTTACCATTGAAATGATTCAACCATTTGTAACAGTGCAGATGAATCAGCAGGATGATTTTAAATGGAAAAATGCGTTGAAATACGGGAAAAATGAACTCTTACTGCGTTATCAACGCACATTAGAAACTAAAGAAGGCTATGTTCCAAAGTCAGATAGTATTTTAGACTTGTACCCTAATCGTCAGTATTTAGGTAGCCCGGATAAAGTCTATATGCGTTACCGTAATACGTATAAGGATCGACTAAGTTATGGGGTGACGGCTGAAAAGGATGCCGGGGAAGAGTTTTTTCGCGGAACACAACGACAAGGTTTTGATTATTATTCAGGACATGTTTTTGTCAGGGATTTATGGAAGATTAATACCCTTGCTATTGGAGATTTTCAAATGAATGCAGGGCAAGGATTGACCATGTGGTCTGGATTTGCCTTGAGGAAATCTGCCGATGTCATGAATGGGAAAAGGTTTGCAGGAGGACTCCGGCCATATACTTCAGTGAACGAATCTCAGTTTTTACGAGGTGCGGGGATTAATCTATCCAGCGAGCATATTGATTTTACAGCTTTCGGGTCGTTAAAAAATATTGATGCAAATTTATTTGCCGGGGACACCCTGAGCGGGCTGGAATCAGCATTTACTTCTTTTCAAATTTCGGGTAATCATAGAACGCCAGGAGAATTGGAGCGGAAAAACACCTTGCAAGAACAGATTATAGGTGGTGAGTTGGCAGTTCGTGGTGATTGGTATCGCGTTGGTTTGGCTGCTGTGCATACTAAATTTGATCAACCTTTATCCATTGATACAACGAATTATAAGCGGTTTAAGTTTAACGGAGATCAATTATTAACGACAGGATTAAATTATCGTTTTTATGTCCGAAAGTTGACCATATTCGGCGAAACGGCTGCCAGTGATAATTTGAAATTTGGTACAATCAACGGATTAGCATGGCATGTCGATCCACGGCTAGATTTATTGATGATTTATCGAAATTATGATAAAGCATTTCAATCGTTATACTCAACTGGTTTTGGTGAATCTTCGGATAATACAGGTGAGCGCGGTTTTTACATCGGCGCAGAAGCGCGCATTAACAAAAAGCTGAGCGTTAATGCTTATTACGACCAGTTTCAATATACCTTTTATAAATGGTTAACTGCTGACTACAGTCAAGGAAGAGAGTTTTTTGGACAGATTGATTATCGCGTGTCAAGATCCACCAGTTTTTATTTACGAATGCGTAATAAAGTAACGGAAAGAAATACAAAAGATGATGTGTTTGGCATAAAAGGACAAGTGCCTATCAAGAAAAATACGATTCGATTTAATTACGATCAACGGATCAATAGTCAATGGTCCTTTAAGTCACGTTTTGAATGGGTTAACCACTTTTACGGAGATACAAAAAGTGTAGGCATCATGTTTTTTCAAGACTTAAAATACCGCCTGAATAAGATACCGCTTACTATTTATGGTCGCTATGCCATTTTTGATACCGACAATAACGATGCGCGAATTTATGCGTACGAAAATGATTTGCTGGGTGTGTTTAGTATACCATCCTATTTTTATAAGGGAATTCGGACATATATTATGTTAAAATACGATGTGGGTAATTTAGACTTTTGGCTGAGATGGGATATTTTCTCTTACGCCAATCGTGACACTATATCATCCGGTCTGGAAGAGATTCAGGGGAGTGAAAAAACGACTATTAAACTGCAGCTTAAGTGGAGATTTTAAATCGACTTTTACAACCACCAAGCAATAAATACGATCAGTATTATAAACAAGGTGCTTTTGAATTAACGTGGCGCTATAATTCGATCATGTTGCTTTTGTATCTATTGTTAATTGTCGCTGGCGCTTGAGTGAATGGTACAATCCTATTGAATGGATTCTTATCTTGGTTGGTTCCATTGGCATCTCTTATTTATCTGTACAAGTCAAGGAAGTATAAATTTGTCGCCTATTTTCATGTGCTAATGGGCGGAATATTCCCCGGTCTTGTTTTGAATATGAATATTGTACCCTTTCATATCATTGAAATTTTGTACATGGTCATTGTTGTTTTTTATGCCTTTGTAACGTTGAGGAGAAAAATAGGAGTCTTTGTTTTAATCGCGCAGTTCATCTGGTTCATGATTTATGTAATCAGGATGCCTGAAGAACCTACAGCATCAACCGTTGGAATTAAAGCGGCCATCATCATAGCTACTTTTGTTGCGCTTACTTTATTTGGTGTGCTGATTCTTGAATTTTTGAGATTGCGTCGTCGATCAGAAAATAATTATTTGAAGATTAACCGTGATTTGAACGAAGCCAATCAAATTGTAAACACACAATACCAAGAAAAAACGGTGATGCTGAAAGAAATTCATCATCGGGTTAAAAACAATTTGCAAGTAATTTCTAGTTTACTTCGGTTGCAGTCTTATGAAATTGAACAAGAGTCGGCAAGGGCACACTTTCAGGATGCTATATTTAGAGTTTCTGCCATGGCATTGATTCACGAAAAGATGTATCAAAATGAGAACTTATCTCAAATTGACCTCAAAAGTTATATTTACACTTTGGCTGAAGATCTCATCCGTAATCAATCACCTAGTATTCCTGTTAAACTATCAGTAGATAGTGATTTGCAGACTTTAGGGAATGATACCCTTGTGCCTGTCGCTTTAATTTTAAATGAGTTGATTACAAATTCCCTCAAACATGCATTCAAAGATGTCAAAGAGGGAAATATTGATATTTCAATTTCTTGGGAAAAAGACAATACCTATTTCAGACTGAATTATAAGGATTCGGGGCAGTGGAAATCAAATCAAAGACCGGCTTCTTTTGGATTGGAATTGATTGCAACACTGACTGAGCAATTAGATGGAAAAGTAGAGTGTACTTTTGATGATGGAACCAAGTATGATTTTTTGCTCAAGGATATGAGCTAAGAAGTCTTAATGCGGTTCTATTGCATTATACGGCGCAAACAAGCTTCTACCGTTTTAGTCGGAACAACCTGATCAAAAACAGCCTCTCCTATTGATTTTAAGAGCGTAAAGTTCAGCTCATGACCACGGTTCTTCTTATCGTTTTTGATTAGCGCCATAATGGACAGGATGTCATTCTCTGAAAGGCTTGGAGTTGGATAATTTTCTTGGATTAATGCTTGAATTTCACTAAATGCTTTTTGACTGAGCAAATCTTGTTCATGAGCAATCGCTGCTTCAACCAATATTCCCCAAGCTACACCAAAACCATGTGGAATAGGTTCTCCAGCAATTAACCTCGTGCCTTCGACTCCATGCCCGATCGTATGACCTAGATTTAATAGTTTCCGTAATCCCTTTTCTTGCGGATCTTTTTCGACAATGGACTTCTTGATATAAACAGAATCTCGGATTAAGGCAGTCGAAACCCCGTCGTCCAATTCATTGATTTTGACCTTTAGATTTGACCAATGATGGGCATCCTGAATTAAACCATGTTTAAGCATTTCAGCAAAACCAGACTTTATTTCATCCTCTGGTAAAGTGCTATGATACTTTGTGTCAATAAACACAGCGACGGGATCAGCAAATACGCCAATTTGATTCTTGTAACCGCCTAAATCAACCCCCGTTTTTCCACCAACAGAGGCATCTACTTGCGACAATAGCGTTGTTGGAATATTAATGAAATCTATACCTCGTTTATAAGTCGAGGCAATAAAACCTCCCATATCTGTAATCACCCCTCCGCCGAAATTGATGATGAGATCATTTCTAGCAATTTCATATTCGCTCAAGGCATGCCATACCTGATGACAAATCTCAATGACCTTGTTTTCTTCGCCGGGTGGAACTTGAATAATCTCAGCATCGTGTAATAGGGGATGGTGCGTCAAAAGATCCTCCATCCACAATTCGAACACGGTTTCATCCGTAAAAATTACCTTCTTAGAATCGGAATAACGTTCCAATAATTGATCAAAATGACCTTCAATTAATGAACCGAAAAATATGTCGTGATGAGCATTCATCTGCTGTTGCATAAAGTTTGAACTACAAAGCTACAAAGGATTAATGAGTTTTATAGACGTCTGATCTAAGCTTATTTTTTCTTGCTGGATTTCGCAAAAGGATTAAAGGCTAAGCAACGTTCCAACCAAAATTGTAAATCATCCTCATTATCAAATCCAATGGGATCAACAAAGACAAAG
>JAURQI010000002.1 GCA_030836155.1 Crocinitomix sp. | reverse complement strand
GATATTCGTCTTATCTGTCTCTTGCAAGTTTTTCAAGGTATGGAAAATACGCATCAACATACTCGATGAGGTTGAGTTGATATATCGAAAAGCAATTTTAATTGACGTTTCTTTATTGGGTTTACATCTAATGTTTCAGAATCATCATCATCTTCCGGCATAGAAATACCTGAAAATTCCAATTTTCCGGTTTTGTTTAGATAGCAGTAGGGTGTTTTGTTCGAGCTTTCTATTGTTAAGTTGTCCATAGGTCTTGTGTGTTGCGGTTACTTGAAAATAGGTGTATTCTCGAGTTAAACCACGTTTTTAATGGACCTGATTTTACACTTTTCGACCAATACGGAATTTTTTTTCGGTCAGTCTAATAATTAAACCGACCAAAAAAAATGATGGTTTTTGGATTTAAGGCTTGAATTTCCCTTTTAAGGGTAAAAATCGACCAACCTCTTTGACGTATTTTTTGTATTCAGGATATTTTTCTAATGAAATAGATTCCGAAAAATCAGAGCTTCCCCTAAAAAGCACGAGCAGGAGTAATGCGCCAGAAATTGACCAATTCATCCAACTACCTGTGGCTATAACGGAGAAGAAATAGAAAACAATCCAAATGGCCTGCTCTGCCATATAATTTGGATGTCGCATATAAGCCCAAAGACCGGTATGCGTAAAACCTCGCTTATAATAATTACCTAAAGGCTCACCAGCCTTTAATTTGGCATGTTTCACTTCTTGATAACGGTATTGTTGCTGATCAGCAATGAATTCAATAACAATAAGAGCCAGTATAATTCCAGCAATCAGATAATCCGCCCAATTTAATGCAACTTCACTCTCCATTGCCTTTAATGCTGGCAACGTAAACAATAATATCAGTCCCATTTGGTAAGCGGAAATGAAAAAGAAATTAAACAATACCCATTTCCAATTTTGCTCAAAACCTGGTTTTTGCCTTAAAATTGACCAGCGATAGTCTTCTTCTCCTGTCCAGAACTTCCATGAATATCCGCCTCGGCGACCGAAATTATAGGTTAGTCGTATACCCCAAATCGTCACCAAAACAGCCATGACATTAAGCCGAGGTTCAAAATCACCATACCAAGCAATGATCCAAACATATGGAACAGGAATGATGCTCCATAGCTTATCAACTTGGCTATAATTATCCGTGAACGAGCTCAAGAGAAAGCATAATAAAGCTGCTGCTCCATAAACCAATAATAGGGTTTTTAAGGTGCTCCATTGCAGGGGACTCAAACGTGAATCATAATAGAAGGTTATCACCGGAACGGCAATTAATGTAAAAATCAGAATTAGTGCGGTTCTCCACATATTAATTGGTTTTACTTTTTCTAAATAATACTGCTAAAATGCCCCACAGAATAAGAATAATATAGGATAAGGTGACTGCACCAAAGGCAATCATACAATCTTCATCGTCCGAACTTGAATACGAAAGTTCGTCAAACTGGGCACTAATGTACTCTCGCGTTAATCGGTGTTTAGGATCACTTGCATCAGCGCTAATTTCTGTTAAGGAATTGATATATCCGTATTCACTTGTTTTAAGATTATAAGTAGAATAGGTGTCGTCAGGATTACCATCACGACTTTTGTCGTTGATATCAATGTTATAAATTAAGTCGCCTTGTGCATAAGGTTGATTGAACCCTCGATCATCCTCCATATCTCCGGTATAATAGCCGCAGAAATAACAGAAAGGAATATAGTTTTCATCATAGACCGTTAAATGGACATCAAAATCACCCGGTTCTCTATCTGAAAAGACACCGAAGGCAAATTGGTCATCGATTTTATAATAATAATTGGTTTGGCCTTCATTCTTGATTTGACTTGTTAAAGCTTTTCGGCTACCATTGGTTTTGATATCAAAACCATAAATGACAACCGAGATAATGAATAAAGTTGTGACTATACCAAATGATAACAGCCAAAATGCACCCAATTTATTCGTGATTTTTTTCATATGCCTTTGATTCGATACACTTTTTAGGATCACCCAAAAATAACTTTGCTAAGATATCAAATTTTCGAGATCAAATAAAGCCTTGCTGCTTTCTTTTTTATTTTTAAAGAACCGTATTGCTTTGCCAGATTCGGCAAATATTTTCGATCTATTGCAATATAGGTTGCCTTCGGTCTTAAGGTGATGGCACCAATCGCATTGCCAGGTATTTGAGCAACCTTTGTGAAAAATCCGACGATGTCTCCCTTGCTGATTTTATCTTTCCGTCCAGCGGTTATCCGAACAGTCCCCATTTGACAATCTTCTACACGAGTATTAAACGGTTGATCTAATCCTCTTAATTCTTTTTGCCAATTTAGGTCATTCAAAAAAGTCGGAATTTTGTCATTTTTTCCAGCTAGATAAACAACAGCACCTTTCGCATTCATTCGCGCTGTTCGCCCGTTGCGATGGGTGTCCGAATTTTCTGATAAAGGAAGTTGATAATGTATGACTAAATCGAGCTCTGGAACATCTAATCCGCGCGCAGCCAAATCACTTGCGATTAATATGCGGCTACTTTCATGACGAAACTGGATAAGGCTTTCCTCCCGATGGATTTGCTCCATATCACCGTGAAAAGGTAATGCCTCTAGTCCCTCACTTCCAAGTCTTTCGCACAATGCATTGACATCTTCTTTAAAAGAGCAGAAGACAATGATATTCTGCCGACCACTCAGGTGCAAGAGGTCTGAAATACATGAAGCCTTATCATCTTGACATCTTAATGCAAACTTGGTTAATCGCTGTTCTTGTCCTTCTAACTGTAAAACTTCTAATCCATCTCTTGAAATAAAAGGAGGTAGTTTTTCTAAATGGGTAGCAGAAGTTAATACCTGCCGATTGATGTCCTGCGGAAGTTGATCTAAAATATAAATCATCTCTTCTTCAAAACCCAATTCAAGCATTTTATCGTATTCATCCAGCACGAGCGCTTTCAAATCCGGAGCCTTGAGATGTTCTTGTTCAATTAAAGAGCTAATCCTTCCAGGTGTACCGATTAATAAGGATGGTGTGTGTTTTAATCGTCGCTGATCCTCTTGTCCAGAATAGCCGCCATAAAAGGCATGAACCTTTAGTCCCAGTCCACATTGCTGAATAACGCCTTCCAATTGAATGGCCAACTCTCTGGTTGGAACGAGAATTAAACCTTGTAATTTTTTTTCTGTAGCATCAATAAGCGGCAAGATGGCCAACAGGAATGCAAGGGATTTTCCCGAGCCTGTCGGTGATTCTAATATCAAGGTTTTATAATTCCCTCCTTTTTCGATCACCTGTTCCTGCATAGGATTCAGCGCGTCGATATTCATTTTTTTTAAAAGTTGGGGAATAAGATCAGTTTCCATCATGGAATAAAAGTAGTTTATTTACAGTTAACATGAAGACCTATAATTCAGTCATTTTCTGATGAGGTATTAATTGAATGTTAAACCGGTTTATAGTCAGGTACTTCAGTTATGAATTGAGTATTCAATTTTGAACTAGATTTTAACATTGGGATGATCTATAACGGCATTCGTTTGTACTCAGGTAACATTTCTTAATGATCTTGTAAACCAGTTTTAAGATAGCCATAAGATACTTTGGGTTTTGTCACCCTAGCTTTGACAGCACCATATATGCATAATGGTGTATTTAACACCCTTGAGGAAGTTGTTGATTTTTATAATGTCGGAGGTGGACATGGATGGGGAATAGCGCCGGATCATACTACTTTACCTCCGGATTCTTTGAATTTAAATGAACAAGAAAAAAAGGATTTGATTTACTTTATGCAAGCCTTGACAGACACCTCAGGATTGACAGCAGTCCCGACAAAATTACCAGCGTCTACACGAGAAGATATAGAAAGTCGTATAGTCGGAGGTGACTATTAAACGGTAATAGCCGTTTCAGAACCGTTTATAACTGCTTTTCGACCGAATGTTGAGTATTTTCAAATAGGGTAAAATATATCCTCAATTTTTTAGTATATTTCCCCACTTAATAAGACTTAGCATAAAATATGTCAGATAAAATTAAATTTCAGATAGAAATTGAGGTGAAATCATCAACGAAGGTGCTGTACAATATGATTAGTACACCAAGTGGATTGAGTGAATGGTTTGCTGATGATGTGAATATAAAAGATGATGTTTATACTTTCTTTTGGGACGGTAGTTCTGAGGAGGCAAGACTCATTACGAAGAGAAAAGGAGAAGCGATTAAATTTCAATGGATCGAAGATTTTGAAGAAGGAGAAAAGACATTCTTTGAAATGGCTATTAAAATCGATGAGCTGACCAATGATGTGGCAATGATGATTACTGATTTTGCAGAAGAAGATGAAATCGAAGAATCTAAATTATTGTGGACAAATCAAGTGAATGTCCTGAAGAAGGTAATTGGATCTTAATTATCGAATCTATACGTTTTTGGATATTCCAACGTTCATTAAAGAAATCTAAGCAATTATAAAAGGTGAAAAGACTAAATATTTTCATCATTCGATCATTTGTAGGTCCATTCCTCATTACATTCTTCATTGCTATGTTCTTTCTGGTCATGCAATTTTTTTGGAAGTATGTAGATGACCTCATGGGGAAAGGATTAGAAATCTCAGTCCTCCTAGAATTACTTTTCTATGTTTCTGCAACATTAATTCCGCTAGCCTTGCCTTTGGCTGTTCTGTTTTCGTCTATTATGACGTTCGGAAACCTTTCTGAAAAGAATGAATTAACAGCACTAAAATCGGCAGGCTTATCGTTGTTTCGGATCATGCGCCCCATGCTTATTTTTATTGTTTTTCTCAGTGCAGGGGCCTTTTATTTTTCTAACTATATCCTACCCATCGCCAACTTAAAATGGCGTACAATTATCTATAATATCCAAAATAAGAAACCAACTTTTGGAATTACCGAAGGGATTTTCTATAAAGATATTGATGGCTATAGTATTAAAGTGGAAGAGAAAAATGATAATACGGGCGAATTAAGGGATATTCTTATTTACGAATTAGGAAATAATACTGGGCAGGGAAAAACGATTAAAGCCGAATCAGGTGAAATGCTCAAATCGGCTAGTTCGGATACCTCGGATCATTCTAAGTATTTGCTACTGAAACTAAATAACGGTTCCATCCATGAACAAATGTCTCCTAATGGAAAAACAAAAGTTGGGGCACCGTTTCAAAAGTCATTTTTCAAAGAAGCCATTATTAAGTTTGATTTGACAGGCTTTGATATGGACGAAGAAAGCGAGGATTTGTTTAAACGCGATTTCGAAATGATGAACTTTGTACAATTAGGTGAGGCATTGGATTCACTGGTTGTAATCAATGATTCACTCGCTCGTCAATTTGAGGATAATGTGCTGCGACAATCTGTATTATTAAATCCTGATATAGGAAGAGGGCCACCATCCGAAGATACCATGAACATGCTGGGCATAGAAGAAAGTTCTAGGGTATTGGACACGTTGATTGATTTGAGTGACTTAAAGAAGATGGAGTACATCACTGCGTTAACTTCTGCACAATCTAAAATTAGAGCAACGAAAGACTTAGCTTATACCCAAAGCGTTATTCGCAAAAACAGGGCAAGATCTTTAGATGATTATAGGGCTGCGTGGCATAAGAAATTTACCCTTTCATTTGCCATCTTTGTTTTGTTTTTTATTGGAGCACCGCTCGGTGCAATTATTCGAAAAGGAGGCTTGGGAGCACCATTGATTTTTGCCACTTTGTTTTTCCTTTTGTATTATGTCTTAATGATCTCAGGCGAAAACATGGTCGAGTCAGGGGTGATTGACGTTTGGAAGGGAATGTGGATGAGTGCCTTTATCTTGACGCCAATAGGTGCATTTTTGACCTATAAGGCAGCTAATGATTCTGCTTTATTTGATCGAGATGCATACAAAAGAGTCATTCAGCGTATCCTCCGGAAAGAATGATGCACGGTCTTTTATTTACAAAGAACTTTCAACGGTAATATGCGCTTAAAAGCAGAAATAAATCTTAACTTTCAGCTCTCAATTGATGATTAATAAAGAGATAAAGCGCCAACAAATTATTCCATGAAAGTCTTACAATTATGCAATAAACCGCCTCAACCGACCATAGATGGAGGGTGTATTGCCATAAATAATATTTCAAAGGGATTGTTGGCAAAGGATATCTCACTTAAGATCTTAACGATAGCAACAGAGAAACATCCCTTTATTCCAACCGCTTTTTCAGAAGAATTTCAAGAGAAAACCAATATAGAAGGGGTTTTTGTGGATACACGTGTCAATATTATTGACGCTTTTTCAGCATTAATTACCTCTGACTCATACAATATTAGTCGGTTCTTTTCACCAGATTTTGATAAAAAGCTCACAGAAATATTGCAGGAGGATACGTATGATGTTGTGCATCTAGAGAGTTTATTCATGACTCCTTATATCCAAACCATTCGCACGTACAGTAAGGCAAATGTGGTATTGAGAAGTCATAACCTAGAGCACCTGATATGGGAGCGACTTGCCAATTCGACCGGGAATAAGGCAAAACGAATTTATTTAAAGCACCTTGCTTCACGGTTGAAGGTCTATGAAAAAAAGACGATTAATGAAGTAGAAGGCATTGCGACGATTAGCTATGAAGATACTGAACGGTTTGCCTCCTTGACAAAGAAGATTCCCATTTTAACGGTTCCATTTGGTATTGACTTGGGAGATTATAAATGCGAAGGAAACAAACGTCCAAAAAAGAATCGCTTTTTTCATATTGGAGCAATGAATTGGGAGCCGAATAAAGAAGCCATTAATTGGTTTATGGATGCCATTTGGCCATCGGTGAAAGGTCTAGATATAGAATTACATTTGGCTGGGCGTCACATACCAGGATATATGATGGCGCAGGCAGATGAAAATTTTATTGTTCATGGTGAAGTGGATTCAGCTACTTGTTTTATGGCCGATCATGATGTTATGGTAGTTCCTCTTTTATCAGGAAGTGGTGTGCGTGTAAAGATTATAGAAGCCATGGCAATGGGTAAAGCCGTTATCACGACATCTGTTGGTGCTGAAGGAATAGACTGTGAAGATGGTAAACATCTCCTTATTGCTGATACGGCTGATGCCTTTGCACATCAAATGCAATTTCTCTTAGATAGCCCGAATATGGTAGATGAAATTGGAAATAATGCACGGCTTTTGGTTGAAGGGAAATATGATAATGATAAGGTAGTCGATAACCTGATACAATTTTATCAAGAGTTAAATCAAGAGATGTGAAGATACTTGTATTGTTATCGCGTTTTCCGTATCCTCTTGAGAAGGGGGATAAACTCCGCGCTTATTATCAAATCAAGGAACTTTCAAAAAAGCATGAAGTAGTTTTATGCGCGGTTACTGATCAGTCTGTAAAAGAGGAATGGAAAGCTGAGGTGCGTCGTTATTGCAGTGCCCTGCATGTTTTTAAGTTGAAGAAGCCCTTAATTTATTGGAATACGATAAAGCAGATCTTCACCTCAAACCCGTACCAAACAGGTTATTTTTATCAAAACAGTATCCGCAGAAAAATTCATCAAATTATCCAGTCAGAAAGTCCCGATCATATTTATTGTCAACTGATTCGTACAACGGAATATGTCAAGAATATTCATACCATTCCTAAGACTTTGGATTATATGGATGCCCTCAGTAAAGGAATGTTCCGAAGAGCAGAAATCAGTGGTGGTATTCGAAAGGTGCTCATTAAGGAAGAAGGGAAAAGATTAGCCGAATATGAACACCGAATTTTCGATTATTTTAATCACCATACCATTATATCTGCGCAGGATCGTGAATTTATTAGTCATCCGCAAAAAGATGCAATTCTGATTGTTGAAAACGGTATTTCTAAAGACTTCTTTGATTATAAACCCGAGCAAAAAAAGGAATTTGATCTTGTCTTTACCGGTAATATGAATTATCCACCCAATATTGCTTGCTGCGAATTCATCGTCAATCAAATCTATCCTATTCTAAAAAAGAAAAAACCAACCATTCGGATTATGTTATCTGGTGCTAAGCCGCATCAGCGCGTCACAGCTTTGGCAGATCAGGATAATGTTATGGTTACAGGTTGGGTCGAGGATATCCGAGATAGCTATGCGCAGGCAAAGATATTTCTTGCTCCGCTTTTTATAGGAACAGGATTACAAAATAAACTTTTAGAGGCCATGGCCATGGGATTGCCAGCTATTACAACACCACTCGCGAACAATGCCCTTGAAGCTGTTGATAAAGAATCTGTTTTGATTGCATCTAACGCTGAACAGTTTGCCGATTCCATTGTTTCACTACTTGAAGATAAAGAACAATGGCAATCAATATCTGGGGCAGGTCGAAAATTCGTTCAAGAAAGATATAGTTGGGCAGGGTCAGTTGGCAAATTAGAGCATCTGATGAAAACCAATTGAAATCCGTTAAAAACTTCGATTGTCCGAGACAAGTCTTCATAAAAAAAGAACTAATTTTGTAGCCAAATTGAACTTATGTCATTTCAGTTAAATAGAATAGAAGAGGCGATTGCCGATATTAAAGCAGGAAAAGTAGTCATTGTGGTAGACGATGAAGATCGTGAAAATGAAGGTGACTTTATTGCAGCTGCAGAAATGGCAACGCCAGAGATGATCAACTTCATGGCTATGCATGGCCGCGGTTTAATTTGTGCGCCATTGACTGAAGATCGCTGTGAGCAATTAGAATTGAATATGATGGTGGATAATAATACCGTCTTACACAATACACAGTTTACCGTTTCCGTGGATTTAATTGGACACGGTTGTACGACAGGTATTTCTGCCTTTGACCGATCACAAACGATTAAATGGATAACAAAAGAGGATACCAAACCAACAGATCTAGGACGACCGGGACATATTTTCCCGCTGCGCGCTAAGAACGGTGGGGTATTACGACGAGCAGGACATACAGAAGCCTCTATTGATTTAGCGCGGATGGCTGGTTTACAACCTGCCGGTATTCTAGTAGAAATTTTAAACGAAGACGGGTCTATGGCTCGTTTGCCTCAATTGATTGAGGTAGCAGATAAATTTGATTTGAAAATCATCTCTATTGCTGATCTAATCGCACATCGACTCAGACATGAATCGCTTATCGAAAGAAAAGTTGAAGTTGAATTTAATACCGTTTGGGGTAGTTTTAAAATGTTGGCTTACCGTCAAACAACGACAGAAGATGAACATCTAGTGATTTATAAAGGCGATTGGAACGCGGGTGACCCCGTTCTTGTCCGCGTTGAGTCAACTTCGTTTACACACAATTTATTGGATGCAGTCCGCAGTGATAAGCAATCGAAAATATCAGCAGCTTTGCAAATGATTGAAGCAAACGGCAAAGGGGCATTGGTGTTTATCCAACAAGAAGAAAAGCAAATCGGCTTAATTGAGAAGTTAGAGGCATACAATAACGGAAGTCAATCTAAACAGCGCAAGGCTGACGAGAAAGATTATGGTATTGGTGCTCAAATTCTGAGAGACTTAAAGATTGATCGTTTAAAATTAATTACGAATAATACCGATCTAAATACCTCTGTGATTAATGCTTACGGTTTGGAAGTGACTGAAGTCGTTCCATTTTCAGCGAAATTCTAGGTTAATTAAAAGCCCAACCCAAAGTCATACCTGCCCAGGTGTGCCAATCGGGTTGATATTTCACATACTCTCTGGAGTGCGCCTGGACTTTATACGCACAATGAAAACGTCCTCGTGTAAACATAAAACCGCCCTCTAATATCCATATTAGGCGATTCAAATGATCGGGTGCTACAATGAAAGGACTGTCTAGCCAAGGCAAACTTTGTAATGAAGTATTCTGCGCTACAAAACGAATTTCACCGGTAAAATATGGTCGGAATCGAAATTTTTTATCCTCGTCTTTGGCTCGTTTTTGTGGGATAATTGTTTTGAATTGTCCCTTTTCGGAAGGTCGTTTATTATCAGCCATTATTAATAGCCCCCCTGAGAAGGAATTTAGGTATAGCCCTGTCTGCAGTTCCCATATAGAGCGGAATTGAAGCCAACGCAAGCCTATAAAATCAAATCCAGTAATGTTGATCAGCGTATTTTGATAATTGAATTTAAGATTTGGTATAAAACGCTTTTTTTGAGCAATTCGATTCTTCCAACCATTTGTCGGTGGACTGTCTCCAATCGTGTGAACAGCGTCCTGAATTTTACCCGGAAGCAATGCGCCCATCATCCCGAAATAAATCTCTGCCGTAAATCGTCGCTGGAAGTCCGAAGAATGTGCTAAATATCCGGTTTGAATATACATGTAAGAGCTAAAAGGCCGGTCATTTTCAATGATCAAAGAATCGGAAATATTGTAGGGCGTGTGAAGATAGGATCCGACTGAAGAAGTGAAAAATCGACTTCCTTCTGAGAAAGGGTTAAATAATCCTACCTTAGCTTTTTTCTTTTTGAAATGTCGGATATACTCGAATTCCAACCCCCCAGTATATTGCTCATCTCGATTTCCAAGAAAGAGAAAATCATCATCAAACTGGAGTCCAAAATAATTGGTTTTTTCCAATACGGGATACTGATCCCTTCGTTGCGCAAATAATAGCGCAGGTAGAATAAAAAACACAAGGAGTAACAGTTTTTTCATTTGTTTGATTGCAATCAAGTATTAAAGATAATTCATATTACTGAAACAATAAAGAATTGAATCTAAGATGAGAATTCCCTCAATAATATCGACCCACAGGAATGATGAGCATATTTATGAATTCTCATGAAAAGAATTTTGTACATTTATTAGTATAAGTAGATATTATGAAGAATGCGTTTCTGTTGATAGTAAGTTTATGGTTTGGCATAAGTGCCATAGCCAATGAGGTTCAAGGGAAGATTGAGAAATACCCCATTGTGATGGATATTCAGCAAGTTGATTGGGTGACAGGAGATATTCAAGCGCGCTATCGCTATGCGAATAAAGAATCCTATCTATTACTCGAAGGGAATTTGATGCAAGACGTGATTTGGATGGAAGAATCTTATAAAGGGAAAGTAACCGGGCATTTCTACATAGAGTTAAAAAACGACACGTTAAAAGGAAAATGGATTTCAGGAGAAAAATGGTTTGACGTTGAACTTTATCCAGGAAAAAAAGCTATCAAACAGTTAAAAAAAAAGCAGTTGATTGACTATCAAAAAGAAGTGAGTAAGGGTGTTTCCGGAGGTTACGCGGATGAGACCTTTTTTATAAATGATATGTGGTTTCGTGATGATAATCCTCAATTAGAAGTTGGGTTTAACGGTGGAGCGCTTGTCTTAGAACAAATTCATGCGGATAGTCTCAAGTTTTGGGTGAATACGATTAGTGGTCCAACCTATCATATAGCTTATGCTTCAGGAATAGCTCATATTAATGCAGATGGCCTTTATGAATGTTTGATTGACACTTATGAAAATGATACATGTATGGTCTATATTGAAACAAGAGACCGAGCAGCTCATGTATGGGCTAAAGGTAATTTTATATGTGGATTTGGTGCTCGTGCTTATTTGGATCATGTTTTTACAAAAATCTCCGATCGCTATGTCTATAAGGAAGAGGAGATTTCGATTGATATGATGAAAGAACAAGAATAAACTTCGTTTCGTTATTTCTGCTGGCTATTGCAATTGACATATGATACTCCCTTTCCTGTTGAAAGTCATTTTTTAGGCTTTGTCTAGACTTTAATTTTGGGTAAAATAAACTTAACCATGAAAAATATAGTATTAGTTGATTTCACACCTGAATCTTTAGATGCGGTGCAATATGCAATCGGTTTTAACCAAACGACAAAGGACAGCCTTGAATTGGTAAATGTTTCTGAGTTAGATAATAAAGCTGAGACAGACACAAAGCTTAAAGAGATAGCTCGGGCAAATACCTCAGACCAACTTGAGCTGGGTTATAAATCACTTGTTGGAGAATTAGAAGACGCACTCGCGGAATATATCGATCAGGAAGATGTAGGGTTTGTTTTTTGCGGTACGCACGAGGTACGTTTTTTAGAGCGCTTTTTCTCTAGTCGCGTATTGAACTTGATGAATAACTCGCATGCGAATTTCATTTTCGTGCCAAAGAATCTGAAAACCTATCGACCAATTAATAATGTTTTTCTTCCAATTTTCTCTGACAAGCATTCATTGCAGAATATTGGAGCATTACATTATTTACACAAGCATTTGTCATTTGATATTTCATTGGTTACCAATGCCGAACCTGGCGAGGATGTCAAGAATAACTTAATCGTTGCGTCTAAGCTTTTAAAAGGAGCTGATCTACCGTATTCTGTCGATTATTTCGGTAGTTCTGAAAATGATTTGCGAAAGAACTTAGCGAGCTTAGCTAAATTGTCTAAATCGGATATTATTTCTATTGTTAATCTAACCGAATCTAACTTATTTAATTTAGGTGAAAAAGGTTTTGTCGAAGCGTTGATTAGAAACGAGCAAGGCTTACCGGTTTTGGTTATTCAGCACCAAAACAATGAGGTTTACGGTGGATTTCATTCTACTGGGGGTTAATTACGGCGATTTAGATTATTTTAAGAATCGATAATCCGTATTTTTGCATTTATGATTTCCATCATACCTGCAACCGATCATCATATTTCAATTCTGGTTGAATTGGGGCAAAGGACTTTTATTCAATCCCACGGTCATAGTGCACCTAAAAAAGAGATTGATGATTATGTCCGTCGCAATTACACAGAAGAAAAGATTAAGGTGGATTTGCTAAAATCAACTAATCAATACTACTTGTTTTTGGTGGAGGATAAACCCATAGGTTTTTCAAATATAATAATGGATTGTCCAATTTCAGCAGAGTCACTTATTGATGAAAAAGATCACGAACTTCTTTCTGTAAAAGCAATAGCCAAGCTGGATCGTATATACTTGTTGGATGAACATCACGGTAAAGGTTACGCCCAGACTTTTTTTAATTTTCAAGTCGAATTAGCTAGAAAAGCCAATCAAAAGGCCATGTGGCTTTATGTTTGGGTGCAAAATTATCGCGCGATCGGCTTTTATGAAAAAATGAACTTCCGACCAATGGGACGTTTTGAATTTGAGATATCCCCCGTACATCGGAATCCGAATTGGGTGATGTATCGAGAGATAGAATGAAAATGCGATTTACGATTCACAGTTGCCTCACAATTGTGAGGCAACTGTGACGATTTCGATCCGATAAGGGTTGCCTAAACAATTACGCATCCCAATCTGTTCTTAATAAAAACAAACGCTATGTTCATGATATTATTTGCCTTAACCATTTTACCATCTCCAATAAATATTGCCGATTTTTCGGATAAGAAAGAAGCTGATCGTTGGGTGGTTGTTGATGACGGTGTAATGGGAGGGAGATCCGAAGGGAACGTTAAACAGATTGACAAAAAGCACATCCGATATTGGGGTGATGTCTCATTAAAGAATAACGGAGGATTCTCTTCTTTAAGAAAGAACATGTCCGAACAGAAAATTAAAGGCGCAACAATTGCCAAAATAAGGATGAAAGGTGACGGCAAAGAATATCAATTTCGAGTTAAGAATAATCAATCCGAGCGACATTCCTATAAGTATACCTTTAAAACTTCAGGCGAATGGGAAACTATTTCAATTCCACTAAATGAAATGACCCCTACTTTCAGAGGTTATACACCTGATTTACCCAATTATCAAGCAAAGACATTGGCGCAAGTTAGTATTCTCATTGCTAATAAAAAAGCTGAATCATTCGAGCTTGAAATGGAAAAAATCTGGTTAGAGTAAGAACAACCGAATTTTAAACGTCAAATTTAAAACTTACTAATTCTTCTGATACTTCCCATAGTTTTCTTGCGACATCCTCATCATATGCATGTGGACGACCTTTGACTTTTTTTGGAGGCCCTTTCATTTCACGTTTGCTGCTAGGACCAAAATAATCGCCTCCATGTACATCATCATCTAATGCTGCCATAATAGTCGGTAAAGCTCCATTTTCCGGATTATGACTCATAAATATGAAGATAGGGTAAAGGACATAATATAAGAGCTTAGGTATATACCTAGCTAATTCAGTTGTTGCAATTCCTGGATGAGAAGCTACAGAAAGCGTATCCACTCCAGCGGCAGCTAATCGGCGATTTAGCTCTAGAGCAAACATCAAACAAGCCAGCTTACTTTGTGAATATACCTTTGATTTTTTATAGGTCGCTTCATCGGCATTCAAATTGTCAAAATCGATTTCACCCGTTTGATGTGCGATACTGCTTAGTGTAACAATTCGCGAGCCTTTCGTTGAGTTAATCAAATCGATTAGTAATCCAGTCAGCAAAAAATGACTAAAGTAATTCACCCCCATTTGACTCTCAAACCCTTGTTTCGTTTCCTGATAAGGCGGAATCATAATTCCAGCATTGTTGATCAATAAATCTAAACGATCATGACCTTTTTTAAACGCTGCAGCAAATGACTTAACGGATTCTAAATCCATTAAATCAATCGGAATGAATTCCAGATTTGCTTCAGTTACCTCCTCTTTTATGCGGTTTATGGCATCATTTGCTTTTTGCTCATTTCGGCAAGCCATGATGACTTTTATCTCTTTTTTAGCAAAGGCCAATGCCGTTTCAAAACCGAGTCCTGTATTAGCTCCAGTTACAATCGCTACTCGCCCTTTTTGTGTAGGTACTTTTACTAGATCAAATTTTTTTCCCATATCTCACAAGTTACAATTTTGCGGTGAGCTATGATTGATTATCTCAATCATTCTGCGTATACTTCGTAAAACATAGAAATTTATCAATTATTGATAAACGCTCATATAATATAAGACTTATGAAGAAAGTTTATGCGGTTTTAAATTTAGTCATTGCACTAGCGGTTATTGCATGGAATGGTCTGTCCAATACAGGAGTGATCGGAGATAAGACAGTTGGAGATGTCAGTGATGATTTGAATAACCTCTTTACACCTGCAGGTTATGCATTTTCAATATGGGGAATTATTTTCTTAGGACTTATTATTAATGGTGGCTATCAAGTATACATTGCCTATAAAGGGTCAGAAGAGCAACAGAAATTTGTTTTGACGGGGCCTTGGTTGATCATAGCTAATATCGCCAACGGCGTATGGATTTGGTTTTGGCTCAATGAATACGTAGGTATTTCAGTCTTAATAATGATTGTATTATTGTTGACACTTTTGCGCTCAAACCTCAATTTAGGAATTCAAAAAGTCAAAGTATCTCGATCTATATTGACGATGAGTTGGTGGCCTTTGAACCTCTACTTAGGCTGGATTTCCGTTGCATTAATTGCCAATATAGCGGCATACCTTTCTCAAATTGGTTGGGCAGATACAGTAAATGAGGAAATGTATACCATCTTAATGATTCTAGTTGCGATTGCCGTGAACCTATTTGTGCTCTTCACGCGGAACATGCGCACTTTTTGTTGGGTTGGAGTTTGGGCGCTTTTGGCCATTGCATCTCGTAGTGAAATAACAGCCATATATTATACCGCATTTTACTCAGCTATTCTATTAGCTGTAATTACGGGAGCCCATATTTTAATCAAGTTGGGTAGGGGAGGAACGGTGTTTTTTAGTCGTTAAACCTAAACGATTTCTTTTCATAGTATTGGTATCCGCACATTAAAAAGGAATTACCTATCTTAAGTATCATTTAGAAAATCAAGATTATAATGAAATTCATCTCGACTTTATTTATTCTTCTTCTAGCCGTGGCGATCTTCAGCTGTCGGAAATTGGCACTAGTAGCCTTTGAACCTTCTACTTTTACCTTAGGCGTTGGTGATACGGTGTTTTTTACTAATTCTTCTAAAAACGCAGCAACGTATTTATGGGAGTTTGGGGATGGAACTGAAAGT
>JAURQI010000030.1 GCA_030836155.1 Crocinitomix sp. | reverse complement strand
TTCTGTTGATGTCATAAAGATACACGGCTTTCCCAATCAAAAAGCCTTTGAAAACAATTATAGCCGCTTTTAGAAGTTAGTATTACGGGTATTCTCTTATAAAGCCGAGTTTTTCACAAAATGATTATAATTAGCAATCTTAAGATCGTACAAAACATCAAATCCAGCGTGACAATTAAAACCACATAATCATTCCTGTAACGATTTAGGAAAAATACCGTATCCTATGGCATAAAGTTTGCTCTAAAATCGTCGTTAACAGACGTCTATGAAACAATTGCTACTCTTTACATCTAGCTTGTTCTTATCGCTCTTTGCTGCTGCACAGGATAACTTGGTTGTCAATGGTGGTTTTGAAAAGGGCATCAACAAAGGTTTTGGCTTTGAGGAAATCAAAGGCAAAGAAAAAGAAATTGACGGCTGGCATGCTCCAACACATGACTATCCTGATTTGTATATGACGCCGAAAAAGAGTGTCGCTATGGCCAAATCAGGACGCAATGCGATTGCATTGGTCTTAGGAGGTAGTCGTCAAGAAAAAACAAAATTTGAGTATATCACCGGTAAGCTAACACGCCCTTTAATCAAAGACAAGGTTTATTGTATTCAATTCAATACCTTATTACACCGCACGTCAAAATGGGCGGCGACTGAAGTTGGTATTCTATTGCATCACAATGAGGACATCATTACAAAAATTGAGGATCGATCAGAATTGGATGCGACACTTTATGCCAATGACGGTGGACCCATTGTGAACACAAAATGGATGACCTATTCAGGTTATTATTTAGCCGCAGGAGGCGAAGAGTATATTAGTTTTGGAAAATTTGGCACAGCTGAGTCGGTCAAAATGCAAGACTTAGGTTATGAACCCTATTCTCAACTTGATCCATACCAAGGAAAGGCATATTACCAATTAGATGATGTATCTGTGGTTCAAATGGGCTCGGGTGTGGATTGTGGTTGTGCGGATCAAATTCCTCAACCAGAGGAAGGGGACAGCACAGTCGTTTTGGGAACAGAAGCACCTTATCTTTTTGCTTTAGATGCTTCTGGATCAATGAAAAGACACGGTCTGTTCGATTCATTACGCCAAACCCTAGTTCGATTTGTTGCTGATGTTTCACCAGGTACACCAGTATCATTTAGCACATTTTCTACTTCAGCGCGTCCGGTCTATACAGGTGTTAAAGGCGAGCGAACAACAGAAGTCGTGGATAGCCTCATGCGAAGAGCATCTGTTGGAGGTGGAACAAATGTTTTGGCCGGATTACAACTCGCTTATGAAAGTTGGGATGAGGGAAAACCCGATTCCGCCAAAATGATTCTTATCTCTGATGGGCAATTTAATGTCACACCACAAATCATTGAGCTGGTCAGAAATCAACACGATACTTATGGGCGAAGGTTGACTTTGATTCAAATTGAGGCACGTGCGGTTGGTGTTGATCAATTAGAACATTATCTGGATAATTATATCTACACCACTCAATCTGAACTCAGCCAGGCCGTTGCTCAAATTAAGCAACGCAAAATTGGTTATAAAGGTATTGCATCTCATTGCGATTGTATTGAAGAATTTGCGGACACGATGAATTATCATTTTGTCATTGATTACAGTGGTTCGATGCGAGAGGAAAAAGCACGTGCTATCTTTGCTATGCGCTATCTTTTTGATGAAATTCCGGATAATGCTATGATTAGCGTGACCACCTTTAATACGCAATCACAAAAATTATACGTCGGTCCTAAAACAGGCATCACTATGGGTGAATTAACCATGATGTTGAGCGCTAATTTTGCCGGCGGTGGAACGGATCCTACACCCGGAATTAAAGATGGTGTTCGCTTGGCCGAATCAATGTCTAAGAATCGCTATAGCCATTTGGTGTTGATCACCGATTATGGGGCAGTCCGCTTATCTCGACATGTGGATATGGGTCAAATCATTTCAGCAGGTGCTGATCGATTTGATTTGGATGCCTATGCCATTACTGTTTCAAACGAAGGTTTTGTAACAACTTATTCAGAGTTTGATATTCCTTCAAAGCGATATGTGGGTGTTGGCCGTTCTAAGTTTGAAAATGATCTTTTCCGTCTGAATCGTTCAAGTTGTGATTTTACCTCACAGCCTTATCACCATAATCCAACCAATGCGGCTATGAAAAATGGTGCGAAACGGTTTTTAGGTGGCTTATTAAAGGCGTTGATTGAAGGAGCTGTTAGTGTGCAGTAGGTTTTTAACGTTTTCGATTGTATTCTCATATACCCAAAAATCGGCTGGATTATTTTATAAAATAGAACTGAAATCCACTCCAAGACTTTGCAATTGCTCTGTATTATATCCTCTTTTCCATCCCCAATTAAAAAAATATCACCTATCTAAACCGTTTAAATATAGTGACTTGGATTTTTTTTGATTTTTTCAAGCAACCTTAAAAAGAAGATCCCCGTCTATTAATCAGACTAACAAATTTCCATTTATACATTTGATAATCAAATAGATGCATCTATGCATGGTGGGATAATATTGCCAAACTTAAACCTATGAAAACGATTATTTTAATCCTCACCGTTCTTAGCTGGTCGCTTACCGGCACTGCGCTAGAAATTGATCCAGATGGACTTCCTACAGCAACTTTAACAACTGGTTTTTACCTTACGTTGGACCCTGAAGTTCCTGTTTCACCCTACTACAATGTTGACATTAGTCATATGGGATTTGAAAACAAACTCTATCTCGTTGGAGACAAGCCGGATTTAGATGGTGATCGACCGCTTATTTATCGAGAAGAAGGATCAGCAACGGGTATTGCCATGAACAAGTATTTTGGAAATGAAAAAGAACGA
>JAURQI010000029.1 GCA_030836155.1 Crocinitomix sp. | reverse complement strand
AGGTTCACCAATTTTTGATGCAGACAATGAAATTGACGTCAATCCAGATGAAGATACGGAATACTGTGTTACTGTAAATGATGGTTGCGAAACGACACTAGAGACCATTTGTGTATCTACAATCATTCGCCCTGTACCAGTGCCTTCTTTTACTTCTGATGTGACCGCAGGCTGTGTGCCGACAACAGTTAATTTTGATGCAGACCTTTTAGCAGGCGACATTGCGGCTTGGACCATTGATGGAGCTATCTATAACGATATGGAAATGGTCGCTCATGAATTCTCAGAAATAGGGTTTTATGATATCACTTTGCATATCACCAATGAATATGGTTGCGAAAATGAAATCACGGCGGTAGATTATATCGAAATCGTAGATATCCCTTATCCTGACTTCTACATCAACCCGAATCCTACTACTATCTTTAATACGGAAGTATTATTAACGCCTTCTGTAGATGGAACTGGAAATACATTTTCATGGGAAACACCTGGAGCAATACCTTCTACTTCAATAGAGGAAAGCCCAAGAGTACTATACCCTGAAGGAATACCTGGTGATTACGACATTACACTTACGGTGACAAACGAATACGGCTGTTCAAATACGGTTGGTCATACCTTAAACATCGTAACAGATGTAATCATCTATGCACCAAACATCTTTACACCTGATGGAGATGCCTTTAATGAAGGGTGGCGTATCTACATCGATGGCATAGATATCTACGACTATAATTGCAAAGTATTCAACCGTTGGGGTGAAATCGTATGGGAATCATATGATGCGAGCGCAGTTTGGTTAGGGACATACGGTAATCAAAATGCAATGGACGGAACATATGTTTGGGTCGTTTCAGCAAAAGAAAGTACAACTGACAAAAGAGTAGAATTCAGAGGAACGGTGACTATTGCCCGATAACTGAATAAAAAACATTATACCCTCACAAAAAAAAGGACGGATGGTTAGGCCCATTCGTCCTTTTTTTTGTGCTAACAGCAAGAAGATTCAGTTATAGTCAGATTTATTTGCGAAAATCGCAAATATTCATTTTCAGCCGCGTTTTTCAATTATTATAAGGTGCAGATTGGAGGTAGTTTTGAACTGTGAATTTAAAACAACCTATCATGAAAACTAAATTAAAAACAACATTATTACTAGCCATCCTTTTTATCGGAAAGGCATTAAATGCGCAGACACTTGCTGTTGCAGATTTTAACACAACAGGGGTACATGCTACTCCAAAAATCGTAGCGAAACTCGCACGATTAGAATTAGTAAAAACAAACAAATTTGTCGTCATGGACGAATCAGATATGAACGAAACATTATCTGATTCAAGTCTTGAAGATTGTTTCGGAAAAAAATGTCTGATAGCCCTTGGTAAAGAACTGGGTGTACCTGCAGTGATCAGCGGAAGCGTTGATGGCTTAGGAGACAAAATTGTCATCACCGTAAAACTAATTGACGTTAGCTCACAAACCATCAAAGCGTCTCACTTTATGGAGTTTGACAATCAAGAGGCTGAACTTCAAAGAATGTTGGGTATCACAATCGGTGAAATGCTCGAAATTCCGCAAGACGAAGAAATCAAAAAGCGTTTAGCATATAACCATGAAGTGATCATTACCAATAACGTTGGTAAATTGAATAACTCTGGTCCAAGAATGGGTGTGTCATTTATCCACGAAAGTGATATGTTCGAGTTCTTTCAGCGTGATGAAATGCAGGGTGGATTAGGAATTTATCCAGCAATGACCAACTTGGGTTATCAATTTGAAAAGCAGTATATCGGAACAGAAAACTTTTCAGCTCTTGCAGAATTTATCGTAAACGTAGGCGGTATGGAACAAGGACAATTTATTCCAAGCTTCTCTTTGTTAAACGGCTTCCGCTTTGGAACTGCTGGATGGGAATTTGCCTTTGGACCCAGCTTTGGATTTAGAAGAACTTCTTTAGGTTCATTTAGCGAAAACGGATATTACTCAACAGCCAGAGATCAAAAGAACGCGCACTATAACGAGTGGGCGAATGATCCTTCAAATTTTGATGAAGAAGGCAATATGATCAACACTTATGAAGGGTTGGATAATAGTCAGTTCAGCGAAACTTTAGACAAAAGAGGAGACCTAAAACTCAATACCAACTGGTTAATGGGATTCGGTAGAACGTTTAAAGCCGGATCACTAAATATCCCGTTCAATGTCTACTACTCATACAATAAGTTTGGTGGCTTAATTGGAGCAAGTGTTGGTTTCAACGTAACAAACAGAAAACTTTCTATCAATTAATATGAAAGCTCTAACGTTAATCTTACTCTTCTATTCGCTATTGGGTTTTGCTCAAGAAAACCCATGGGAACCAAAGAAAACCGAAAACCCATGGGCTACTAAAGAAGTCGAAGAAAACGAAGAAGTCAAAAAAGAAAATAAAATCGATACGGTGTCTCAAGAAGAGAATACAGCTGCAACGATTAAAACAAATAAAGACATGAAATACCACATCAGAAATACAGCGAAAAACAACTACAAATCAGGTTCCGACTTTGGTGTAGGCGTTGCAACAGGCTTATTCTTGAATCTTGGAGGTCTATTTGTTGACGGACTGATCAGTCTTCCGACTACAAAAAAAGAACAGGCGGCGATAGAAAAAACGGCAAGTGACAGCACTTACGTAGAACTAGATCCGAAAGAAGTAGAAAAAGAAACAAAAAAAGCCATTAAAGGAAAAAGAATCTTCACCTCTCTGGGAGGAACACTTGCAGGTTCAATGGCGCAAATAGCCATCCTTACAGGAATTATCATATTCCTTTAAACAAAATTAACCAGTAAATAAAAACATTATGAAAACGCTAATCAAAATAAAACTAATCGCATTATTCATCCTATCAGTTACATTCACGCATGCAGCCTCGATTGGAGTAGGACCTATCAAAACATTTGGATTGTACGCGCCGGCCGAAACAGCCACAACGATCGCTAGATTGGAACTGATTAAACTAAACAAGTATCAAGTTTTAGATCGTTTCGACATGAAAGAAGCGGTTGGAAAAGATAGCTATAACGACTGCTATGGTAAAACGTGTTTAATTGAATATGGCAAAGAGTTAAAAGTAGACTTTATGCTTTCAGGTAATATTGATGCCTTAGGTGGTAAAATTGTCATTACCTTAAAACTGATCGATATTGATGAAGAAAAAGTTGTTAAGACACAAACTGCCGAATTTGACAACCAAGAAGCTGAGCTTCAACGAATGATTGGTATTGTTATACAGGAGATGCACGGTTTAACACCTGATCCATTACTTAAAAAACAACTAAGTTTTAGAAATGAAGTGATTACATCTAACAATGTTGGAAGAGTTAAGAATTCAGGACCGAGAATGGGAATGGCTTATACGGTAGGAACATTGAATGAATTTGCGACACGACCTGAGGAATATGGTGGTTTAGAAATTTCTCCCTTCGTTTCCAACTTAGGCTACCAATTCGAGCGTCAGTATGTTGGAACAGAAAAATTCTCAGCTTTACTTGAGGGTATGATCAACTTTACCGCTTTGGAACAGGGTAAATTAATCCCAAGTTTTAGTGTCCTTAACGGCTTCCGTTTCGGTAAACAAGGCTGGGAATTTGCCTTCGGACCGTCATTTGGTTTTAGCAAAACATCTGTCGGATTTTGGACTGACGAGAGTAAAGATCTACTTGGCGAGACTAGTGCCCGTTATTGGACAGAACCTGAATTTAACGCCTCTGAATTCTCAGAAAACAAACTAACTGACTATGGTTATAGCTATACGAGAAATTTAGATAGCCGTGGAAGATTAGACTTTAATACACGTTGGATTATGGCTTTCGGACGTACGTTTAGATCAGGCGCATTAAACATCCCGGTTAACGTATTTTACTCTAGCCAAAAAGGTGGTGGAATGGCTGGTTTCTCAGTTGGTTTTAACATTACACGTGAGAAATCTAAAGTGAGATAAACTTGTGATCAAGGAAAGTATCCTTTTGTAGGACTTTCATTAACCCAGGGGGAAAGTTTAGGTTGGACTTTTCCCCTTTTTTTTGATTTGGATTGATTCTTTTCAATGGAATATTAGCTAAATTTAAAGCATGATGAACCAACTTTTCAGCCTACTTACCTTATTGCTAATCTCCTTTTCTGCTCATGCTCAGCAAGAACCTTTTTTAAATAATGAGACTTATACTTTCGATCAGACGGTCGAAACTTATAAAGATTTAGCACAGGCTTTTCCAGAAAATTCCAAATATCTAGAATTTGGACAATCAGATTTCGGAAAACCGATACCACTCTTTTTAATGAGTGCTTCCGGCGAATTGGACACCTCATCAATTCAGCGAAAAAATGTTGTCCTAATCAATAATGCCATTCATCCCGGAGAACCTTGTGGAGTAGACGCATGTGTCTTTCTTGCCAAACAATGGCTAGAGAAAAACCAAATACCCAAAAATGTCATTATTGCCATTATTCCTTTGTACAATGTTGGCGGCGCCCACAATAGAGGTTGCTGTTCTCGAGCAAATCAGAATGGCCCTGCAGAATACGGTTTCCGCGGAAATGCGAAAAACTTAGATTTAAATCGAGACTTCATCAAGGCAGATAGTCGGAACACCCATTCTTTTTACGAAATATTCAAATGGTTAAACCCCGCAGTTTTTGTTGACACGCATACGTCAAATGGAGCCGATTATCAGCATACAATGACCTTAATCACCAGTCAACTCGATAAGATGAACCCTGTCTTAGCGCATTACACCAAAAATAATTTAAATCCTTATCTATTTAAAAAAATGGAAAAGGACAACTACCCAATGGTTCCTTATGTTCATACCCTCAAAAAAACACCAGATGATGGCATTTTTGACTACCTTGAAACACCGCGATATTCAACAGGATACACCAACCTTTTTAACTGTGTCAGCTACGTTTCTGAAGCCCACATGTTAAAATCATATCAAGATCGCGTGATGTCTACCTACAAATTCATTGTCCATTTAACGCAATTCTTAAGTAAAAACGAAGAGGAAATCTTTCAAATTCGGAAAGAAGCGAACCTTTACCTTTCACAACAAACAGAACTTGCACTAAATTGGGAATTGGATACGACTCGATTTGACACGATTCAATTTAAAGGATATACAGCGACCTACAAGACCAGTGAAGTCACAGGAAATAATCGCCTCTTTTATGATCGCAATCAACCTTGGGAAAAACATATCCGATATTATAATCGCTATAAAGTGACAGACAAAGTTGACATACCCAAGTACTATATCATTCCGCAAGCATGGCGAGATATCATGCATTTAATTGCGGCGCAACCGCATACCAGCATCTATAAGCTCAAAGCCGATGTAGAAATGGATATTGAAGGTTATTATATCAATGATTACAAGACCAGACAAACGCCTTATGAAGGACACTATTTACATTACCAAGTGGACGTTGAAAAAGTGACTAAAAGGGTCGGATATGTCAAAGGTGATTTTGTCATTCCAACTCAGTCTCTTGCGAAAAGGTTTATTGTTGAGACACTAGAACCACATGCACCGGACAGTTATTTTGCTTGGAATTATTTTGATGCAATCCTTCAACAAAAAGAATGGTTTTCAGCCTATGTTTTTGAAGATGAGGCGGCTGAAATGCTGAAGTCAGATGCTACGTTAAATGCAGCTTTGGAGGCAAAAAAAAAATCGGACTCTACTTTTGCGAAAAGTGATTTTGCACAGTTATATTACCTCTACAAAAAATCTGACCATTACGAAAGATCGGCTAATTTTTATCCGGTAACCCGTTTGACAAATGAAATAGATATGACGCTTCTTACTCCTGCAACTTTTTAGTGACCTTCTTGTCTTTTTTAGCGTAGAAAATCATGAGTAGGACTGGCAAGAATAATAAGTCTGCCAAAAGAGCAAAAATGAGTGTAAAGCTAATCAGCAAACCAACATAGAACGTCCCTAAGAAGTCAGAGAACATGAGCAAAAGAAATCCTGAGCAAAGAATCAAGGTTGTCAGGATAATGGCTCTTCCTGTGGATAAATAAGTTCTTTTCAAGGCATACATGAAGGACTTTCCACGATTCAATTCTAACTTTAATTTACTCATAAAGTGAATCGTATCATCCACAGCGATACCAAAAGAGATTGTAAAAATAATTGCCGTAGAAACTTTCAATTGAATTCCTACATACCCCAAAATAGCAGCTAATAAAACCAGTGGCAGAATATTAGGAATGATTGCTATGACGACCATTTTAAAGGAACGATATAACAGCCCCATCAATAAAGCAACGATCAATACAGCCAATATCAAACCTTTAGTTAGGTTCAAGGATAAGCTATTCATATTTCGATCCAACAAATGACCCGTTCCTGTAAACTGATAGGCCAAAATACTGGTATCCAACTCCTTGTTAAAAAATGTATCAAAACGTTCGTTCTTCTCAACTATCGCATACCGCCCTATATCACCAATCGTACTTGAAAAACGAGCGTAGGTTTCTGTCGTATCAACATATAGCTGCAATAAGCCAGACCGGTCAAATTTCTCCAAACGTTCAACAAATTTCTTAGCATCTTTTTTATTCGGAAACTTATAAAAGTCTGTATTACCTCCGTGCTCTGTTCGATTGGATATTTTTAAGACTTGTACAATAGAAGCCGTTTGTTTTAATCCATAATCGGCTACTAAAAAGCTATCAATTTTATTGAGCGCATTTAATACCTCATAATCGTAGATTGAATGTTCGTCTTCCTTGACATTAACAGACAGTTCAAAAGGGCGTAACCCCATAAATTCCTTATCAAAATACTCATAATCTTTTCTCAATTCGCTGGTATCTTTCAAATCTTCAAGCAAATAATAATTACTTTCCACCTGAAGCGCTCCATATATGGCTATAGCAACAAAAACAATAGCTCCTACCCCAACCTGTTTATAATATTTTAAAACCCATGCAAAACTCCTGTGTAAAATCGGATACCACGTATTTCTTGTAAAACCAGTTTGTACTATTTTAGGTGGCTTTGTCAGAATCAACATAGCCGGAAGCATGGTATAAGCTAGGAAAAAAGCCATCATAACCCCAAGTGCAATGAAGATTCCAAAATCATGAACGGGCTCCATGTTAACTGTTAAAAGCGTCAGGAATCCGATGGCTGTAGTGACTGAAGTCAACAAGGTTGCAAAACCAATTTCCTTATAAGCTACCTTGACCGCTTCAAATTGCGATTTTCCGAGACGAAGTTCGTCAAAATATTTAGTCACGAGGTGAATAACGTCCGACATCGCAACTACAAAAATAATGGACGGTAATACCGTTAAAACTAAATTGATCGGTTGCCCTATCACCGCCATAAATCCTACAATCCATAGCATTGAGGTGGCTACTATTGCAAGTGGCACGACTAAGCCCCAAACGGATCGGAACATAAAGATCAAAAAGACCATCACTAGTACGAACGAAAGGCCGATAAAAAGCACTGTCTCGTATTGCATGGTATCGATATAAAACCCAATACCTATAGCACGTCCAGCGTATTTATAATCTTCAACGTTGTGATCTTCGAGATACTGGGTTAGATTCGCCTTTAAAACATCACAATTATCCTTTGTCATGTATGGCCTATGCTTCAGCGTTATCATGAGCGCCTTCGCATCCTCTCGAATAAAGAACCCTACCAGTTCTGGCCGGTCAAAAATACGAGCTGAGTCCTCCGCTAATTTTGTTGGATCATCCAGATGAATATAGGGCTGAGAATAGACTTTTGGAGAAAATGGAGTCTTAAAAAAGTCCTCCATATTGGTTAAACATTGTACCGATTCTACCAGCGAATCTGCCGCTATTGTCTTGATCAACGCGTCTGTTTTCAGGAGGAAATCATGATCAAAAACACTTTGATCACCTCGCTCTAGAGAGATAAAAACAAAATCATTATCAGTTTCGAATCTTTGACGGTGTTCTGCTAAAAATTCAGTTGCTTCATCCCCTTCAGCAAAAAAGGCCTCAAAATCGTAATCAAAGCGGATATCCCAGACTTTGAACAATAGAAAAGCGGAAATCGCTGAGAGGCAAATTAATACAACGCGGGAAATTTTTTTATATCTTACCAACCCAAATACCCTTTATCTCGTTAACAAATTGTAGATTTGACTGATAACCAATCAAAAATTTTGACAAATTTAAAACGATTTTTATGAAAACACCTTTACTTTTATTAGGAATTTGCGCATCAATTGCTGGGACAGCTCAGACAATTACCATTGATGATACGCTTTCAACTGGCGATGCAATGACCTATTTTGTTTTGGATAGTAATGCAACAGCCTACGAAGACGTTACAGGTGAGGACGTTACATGGAACTATGACAACATAGCGGCTTATGCAATTCCACCAAATGACAACAATGTTATTGACGGGGCTGATAGTGATTTTGCGGATGAATTTCCAATGGCAAGATACAGTGAAGCTTTTGAAAATAGCGTTCAAACTTATTTCACGAACAATGATGGCGCTAGTCAAGTGGTTGTTCATGGTTTTGTATTTCAAGAATTATCAAACGATTTTGTCATCAAATATGACGTAGATCCTTTGATCTCTTACCAATTCCCAATGAACTTTGGAGACACTTATACAGATGCCATTGAAGGAGCGGCGGTTGTGCCTTTAGCTGGAGAGATTGAAATTGCTGGAGAAGCAACAATTACTGCAGACGGAACTGGTATTTTAAAATTAGGTGGTACAGATTATGCAAATGTTATCCGTGTGCATACCGTAGAAGTTTCTGAAGGGATTATTTTAGGTACACCTGCAATCATTACACGTGAGAGCTATGTATACTACGATATTGCTAGCTTCAATATGCCAATCTTTGTTCACGCAACAATTCTAGCTGAGCTAGGTGCTGGCGGAGATTTTGGATTTACTGCGGTATACGGAAAAGATGAGATTACTGATTATGTTGGTATTGAAGAAGAGACAAACACTCCCGTTTCTTTAAGCATCTACCCTAACCCGGTTGCTGTGCCTTTCGCTACAGTATCCGTTTCAGAAGGAACTTCAAAATTAACTATCTTAAACTCTGTTGGACAAGTTGTTCAAATCATTAACAACCCACAGACTATTGAAAAAATTGATATTTCAGGTTTAGATCGTGGTGTATACTTCGTTCAAGCTGTGAAAGGTTCATCTACTAAGACAGAGAAGTTTGTTGTAAAATAAACAACTCTACCCAAAGTTTTAGACGTCTTGTTTCTTATGAAGCAAGACGTTTTTTTATTTTGCTATTAAAACTATTGAAGACTTACCCATTCTATTCATTATTTTTGCATCGTGAAAGAAGAAGTAGACAAAGCAGCAAAAGTTATTCAAGCCGGAGGAGTTTTACTATATCCTACAGATACCATATACGGATTAGGATGCGACCCCTCGAATGAGGAGGCGGTTGAACGCATCATGAAAATAAAACAACGCTCGCCAAACAAGAGTTTCATTCTTTTGGTTGATAACGAAGCCCGCCTTAAACGATATGCGAAAGTCATCCCTGAGGTTTGTTATGATTTGATTGATTATGCAGATCGTCCATTGACAATAGTTTATCCAGACGGACAGCATGTTTCGAAACAAGTTCTTGCTGAAGATGGTAGTATTGCTATTCGTCTGACGAATGATCCTTTTTGTGTAGCGCTGATGCGCGCTGCAAAATGCGGACTCGTATCTACATCCGCCAATATTTCGAATCAAGCCTATACAGGGGCATCTTTGGATGATATGCCAGAAAGCATAAAAGGAGAGGTTGACTATATTGTCGATCTTCCATTAAACAACCCAAATGCGAAGCCATCTCAAATTATCAAAATTGGAGTAGATAGCCAGGTTAGCATAATTCGCAAATAAATTGAATTTAGCAAAAGACATAGAAAACGAAGTATTCAGAGCTGTCAGTAAAGTAGGACAAGAAAAAGGATTGTCTGCTTTTGTGATTGGTGGATTTGTTCGCGATTTAATCTTAAAAAGACCGTCGAAAGATATAGACATTGTCGTTTTAGGAAGTGGCTTAAAAATGGCAGAATGGGCCGCCAAAGAATTAGGAGTAAAAAAAGTAGCTTACTATAAAAATTTTGGGACAGCAGCCTTTAAGTATAACGATCTAGAAGTTGAATTTGTAGGTGCTCGAAAAGAATCTTATGATCGAAATTCAAGGAAACCCATTGTTGAAAACGGTTCCTTGGCCGATGATCAAAACCGTCGTGATTTCACGATCAATGCACTTGCTATAAGTTTGAATAGAAGTTCTTTTGGGGAAGTGATCGATCCATTTGATGGTTTAGTGGATATCAAAAATAAAATTATTCGCACACCACTAGAGCCGGACAAAACTTATTCGGATGATCCTTTAAGAATGTTACGTGCAATTCGTTTTTCAACACAGCTTGGATTCAAAATAGAAGACGAATCATTCGATGCGATCAAGGAGAATGCAAAACGTTTAGAGATAATATCGCAAGAACGAATAACAGATGAGTTAAACAAGATAATCCTGGCTGATCAGCCTTCGCGAGGATTTAAACTACTTTTTGACACCCAACTATTACACGAGTTTTTTCCGGAAATGATTGCACTGCATGGGGTCGACAAAAAAGATGGAAAAGCGCATAAAGATAATTTCTACCATACCCTTGAGGTACTCGACAATATTTCTAAAAACACTGATGATTTATGGCTACGATGGGCAGCAATCATGCACGATATCGGCAAACCGAGAACCAAGCGATTTCACCCGAAAGCAGGCTGGACATTTCATGGTCATGAGGAGGTGGGAATGCGTATGACAAAAGGCATCTTTAAAAAGTTGAAATTGCCATTAGATGCCAAACTCAAATATGTACAAAAGCTCGTACGCCTGCATCTGCGACCAATTGCATTGGTAAATGGGAGTGTAACGGACACAGCTGTGCGGCGATTATTATTCGAAGCAGGCGATGATATTGATGATCTTATGACGCTTTGTAATGCGGATATTACTTCTAAAAATGAAATGAAAGTGCAGAAGTACCGCAGAAACTTTGAGAATGTCCGTCGGAAATTAAAGTCTGTTGAAGAAAAAGACCATGTCCGTAATTTTCAACCGCCAATTACAGGTGAAGAAATTATGGATATCTTCGGACTCAAACCTTGCAAAACGGTGGGTGATCTGAAGAATGAAATCAAAGAAGCCATTCTAGAAGGGACTATAAGAAACAATTATAATGATGCTTATACTTACATGTTAGAGCAAGCAGAGAAATTGGATATTCACCCTCGTAAACGCTAACAGAACAGCTGTATTACCATAAATCTTTACCGCCGTCTTAACTTGGCCTTGTGGAAAACTCCAAATACACAGCTAAAAATCGTTGCTTAATAGGTCTATCTTAGCTTGAAAGTATTAATAAGCACCCCTGAATTATGCTCGGACGACTGATAAAAAAAAAGCTGGACACAGATAAAATGGCCAATGTTTTTGTAAACTCATTATTAGAGGTTACTGAAAATGGATTTGATGATGTTAGTGCTATGATTAATGAGGATACGGCATTTATCGAATCTCCAAATGTACCTTCTGTAGCAGCAGATAAGTTTTTACTCATCGTTATTGTGGGTAATCTTCGATTTCTAGAGGATCATTTTGAGGCAGATGAAGCGCGAGAAATTCACCAAATGATTATTGAGAAACTAGCTGCTATCTATAATATGGACTTTGCAAGTTTCGAGCAAGTAATCAAGGATTATGATGCTTTTGTATCGCGCGTTAATCACCCATCAAAAAACACATTGTATGGCATGTCAAAGGCAGTTTTCCACAAGTTCAATCTGAACGGCTTTCAGGAGCCTTACTTTAAAAATATGCGCACACCAAATCCATTATTTTTAAAACGAATGGATGAAATCATGATGAATTTCCTGTGGGATTGGGAAGCATTTTTCAACCGCTACAAAGTTAACTTCTGATAAGTAATTCAGGCCCTCGTTAACTTCTTACAAATATTGATCTACCAAGTAAATAATGACGGCCATTGCTGCCGCTCCCAATTCTAATTCACGTTTATTGACCGCATCAAACACATCCGCCTCTGAGTGGTGATAATCGAAGTAACGCTGAGAATTAACAGACATTCCTAATTGCAACATCTCTGGATAATATTCACGCAACGGACTAATGTCAACCCCTCCGTAACCGGGATTAAATTTCAGTAAGTCATAATACTTCAGCAACGGCATAAATGAACGAACAAAGGCTAATTGCTCTTCATTTCCTACTACATCAAATCCGAGTGGTAAAAATCCGCCTCGGTCCGTTTCAATCGCACATAGGTGTTTTTCCTTCTTTTCTGCGGCAAATTTGGCATAATTTTTCCCTCCAAAATTGCCATTTTCCTCATTCATAAACAAGACGCAACGTAAGGTGTGATTTGGCTCGTAGCCCAGGTCTTTTAAAATGCGTAATGCTTCGATCGATTGAACAATACCAGCACCATCATCATGAGCACCTTCGCCCACATCCCAAGAGTCTAAATGACCTCCAAATGTTATGATTTGGTCATCTTTATTGCCCGATAATTCACCAATCACATTATGCGAAAGTTGATCTGGATATATGCGACAATCCATTTCCATCTTTAAAATGACTTTCCCTTTTTTCAACCATTTTGTTAGAAGATCTGCATCATTGGTACTGATCGCAGCACCTGGAATGGGATTCACGCCTTCGTCATAATGCATAGACCCCGTGTGCGGATGATCGTCTGATGAGGATGCCATTGAACGAATGACCACTCCTTTTGCATTTAATTTGGATGCTGCATTTGTACCTTCCCATCTTTGATCAACACATGCTCCATAGGCTTTAAAAGTTTGAATCATTTTTTGATCAAATGGTCGATTAAAAAAGATAATCTTTCCTTCAACTTGAGAAGGCTGCATGGCTTCCAACTCTTCTATCGACTCAACTTGTAGCACTTCGCCTTCAATTAATCCATGGGTACCAACCGACCCCCCAAGCGCTATTATATGCAGTTTATATACTTTTCCTTTTTCATCCGTCAGCCAAGCAGCTTCTTTCGTTCCGCGCTCCCAATGTGGTACTTTAATCTCTTGTAAATAAACCTTATCCAATTCATATTGCTCTAGGATTGACTTGCCCCACTGTACAGCCATTTTTGCTTCGGCAGACCCCGTAATACGGGCCCCGATATCTTTGCATAATGATCTTAAATTTTCATAAGCATGACCTTGAACAAGCGCCGTGTCATAGATCTTTCGTATAAAAGTTGAGTCAGTATTCGAGAACGCATTAAAACTAAAAGCAATGATTCCCAACAGTAGCATTTTTCTCATGGTGGTTCGTTTTGCCCAAAGATATTGATTTTTCAGGAGGATGAGCAGCGCCGATGACCCCTATTCCATTTCCTGTAGAAAGGGAGGATTCCAGATATTCTCCACCCACACTATTTCCATGAAATTGATTTCAATCTTATCACCTGTTCGGTTCCACAATTGAATTGATAGGTTATCATCTGGCAGGATATAGGTAGGAACTTTAAATGCAAAGAAGCTATAATGTTCTGGATGATAACGCATCATATTTTCTTGATCATGACCAATCCAAACAGGCTTATCCTGATGCAGAATGGACGCTCCATCTCTTGTTGCTGTAAAGCTAATGGTCAATCCTGCTTCAGGAGGCAAGACCCCAGAAACGTTGACCTTTATATATCCTTCTGTTTGGGGCAGGTCTTTTTCTTGAAATTTAAATTTTGGTCCAACCGAATGCTCCCCATCCAACTGATAGTGGGAGCCAGTTTTATCAACTTGTTTTGTAAGGGATTCATCATAAACCCATTCCCCGATTTTCTTATATGTATCAAAGGTTGCCAATACTTCTTCCGCTCGATCAATTTTATGCGATTCAGCTTTTTTTAAGAGGAATACAGATCCATTATTGTAGCGCTCATAATCAACAATTTGAGGATAGAAATGCAATACCGTCTCGAATGCTTGCACCAAAGTATTCCGAGAGGAGAAACCAATAACGCAATATTCTTCAGGTCTAGATTGCAGTGTCTCATATAAAAGATAATCGTCCCCATACTCAACAATCGACCAATTAAAATTTAATGGTTCTCCACCCCACTCTTCTTTATAAAAATTGATGTACTCGGGATTGTTAAGATTGTAAATCGTATAAATATGCTCGGCTCCGTATGTCTTCTGCCAATTGGCCATCTTGATTCCAGGTTCTTTGAACAAAGCAAAATGTACGTTTTGAACATATTTTTTTTCCTGAACTGTAGACACCAAAACAACTAAGAGCATACCAATCATCGGATATGGATGAGATGGAATTCGACTAATTGGAATAGCGATTAATAATAAAAGGTAAGGGAAAGCAAACAACATGACCGGAAACTTCAAAATGGGTGTCCCGATATATGAATAGACATGTCCGATGAGATAAATTCCAAAAAACCAAACGGCTGCTAAACTCCATTTTCGAAATGAGATTTTATTTCCATTCTTCCCTTTCCACCATCCATAAACAATGGCTACTGCAAGAACAATAATAACCGTCCACGATTCATTAAAACTGTGGAACACAAAATGGAGTAACCAATCTGATTCGGGGGGCGCTAACCACTGTAGCCCTCCAACTTGCAAGTGATAGATAGTAACGGGAATATGAGGAGCAAACAAAACAACTGCTATTAAAGCTGATAAAAAATACGCCTTCCAAGTTGTTTTTTTCAAAAGGAAAAGACCGGTAAACCCCATAAATATAACAAAGAAAAAAGCAAAATA
This sequence comes from Crocinitomix sp., assembly GCA_030836155.1. GTDB lineage: Bacteria > Bacteroidota > Bacteroidia > Flavobacteriales_D > Crocinitomicaceae > Crocinitomix. Next base: position 3,981 of record JAURQI010000029.1, on the reverse strand, counting down.
ATGAGAATACATAGCGCCAGCAAAACCGATTGATAAGGCTATAATACGAAGGGTTGAAATTGACTCCTCTATCAGCAGTCGATACAATTGATACCCGACAAGTATCGTAAAGAACAGACCAAAACTATAGGGACGGGCAAATTCAGAATTCAAAACGGAAAAATAGAGCACGGCTAATAATCCAGCTGCAATTAAACCAACTTTTCGATTAAACCAGCGTTGGCCCAATAAGAATAGTAGCAAAATTGCGCCTACGCTTAACAGTATAAAAGGCAATCGCATCGACCATTCTCCTTTGCCAAATCCCAAAGACCAAATCTTCATAAAAACTTGAACACCTGCTGGGTGCATATCCCCCTTCTCGACACCCAAGTCGATAAGGTCCGAAAAAGAAGTATAACGCAAGCGACTTACTGCGCTTAGTTCATCATTGGAATAAGAATGCGAAACGGCACCCGTCATGCGCAGCGAAAAGCCGATTAAGATAATGAATATGATATCTACATTTCGCCGTATCCAGGACATGGTTTATGTCATTTCTCTTTGTCTCACTGCTTCATATAAAACCATACCTGCTGCAACTGACACATTTAAAGAGGCTATCGATCCAACCATAGGAATCTTTAATTTCATGTCTGCTTCTGCAAGTATTTTCATGCTGACACCATTTTCTTCAGATCCAACTACTATAGCTAAAGGCACTGTTAAATCATTGTCTGGTAGAATAGATTTTGTTTTTTCCGTTGCTGCGGCAATTTGAATCCCGCTCTCTCGCAAATAATGCAAAGTTGAATTTAAATCGTGTGATTTACATACGGGTATTTTGAGTAAGGCTCCCGCGGAAGTTTTTATCGCGTCAGCAGTTATTGATACGCTGTCTTTTTGTGGAATAATGATCGCATGTACACCGAGACATTCAGCCGTTCTCGCAATTGCCCCAAAATTTCGAACATCTGTTAATCTATCTAAAACGAGAAAAAGAGGCATCTCTCCTCTATCAAAAAGCTGATCAACAATTGGTTCAATTTCTTGATAAACAACCGGAGAAACTTGTGCAATAACACCTTGATGATTTTTACGCGTCATCTTATTCAGCTTGTATATAGGAACAAACTGTAAATGATATTTTTTATCTGCTAATGCATCCTTTAATTCATAGAAAAGCTCTTTTTGCATTCCGCGCTGAATGTAAATCTTATTGATTGGTCGCTCGGCCAGCACAGCTTCAATCACTGCTCGGACGCCATAAATGATATCCTGATCCTCTTCGTAATTTCTTTTTTTCTGATACATGCGGTAAAAATAATGATTCCCTCTTACAAATGACTACCTCTGGTCTTCTGTTCGCAAATGATTCCATTTGCTCATTCTTGTAAAAGTAAGGTAAATGATTCCTGCTACACACAAAGCAGCAGCCCATAAAAAGAGGTATATAAAATTATCAGGTTCATTGTTGTAGATCATTTGTGAAGAGAATGTTCCAGCAACGATACCTAATTCCAAAGCAATAAACATAGTAGACATCCCTCGTCCCTTGAATTTCGGATTCGCCAAGTCAGCAGTCCAAGCAAATATGGCAGGTGAACAAATGCTTGCTGCTACTCCGAAAACAACAGAGCTCACTAAAAATTGACTTACCGTGGTTGATGTTCCGGTAATTATCGTTCCGATGGCCATTAATATCAAGCCTACATATAAGTTCCTCCTAGCGCCAAATAGATCGTAAAACTTACCTGACAAAAACCGTGTCACCACCATAAACGAGACATTCACCATATAGAACATCCCTTTATTCGACATCCCTAAATGTTCACTAAAGTCAGGTACAGTCATCATATAAATCCCTGAGCACATTGCAGTAATAAACATGATAATAGATGGATGAATGACCTCCGGAGCTAATATTTCATTCACTTTTGGTATTATTTTCTGCCAAAGTGATAACTGGTTATCCTCCTCAATGCCAATCGGTTGATCGATCGTTTCATTTGTAGTTTGCGCTGACTCTCGCTCTCGAACAGCTAATAACATCAAAAAAGAAACAGCCCCCATTAGACCTGAGACGATGAACAAACCTTCAAATCCAATCGTCTGCTTAATGGGACTGCCAATGGCTTGACCGCCACTAAAGCCTAAACTTATAGTTACGCCGAAGAGCCCCATTGCTTCGCCTCGCTTACCTCGTGGAACAATGTCCGCAATCAATGCCGTCGCACCAGTCGGATGGAAACCTGTGCTAAAACCATGAAAAAATCGTAAGGCCAAAAAACCGGTTACAGTAAGAAAAAACGGATATAAAAAACTAATTAGTATGCTGACAAGAATACCAAAATACATGACCGATTTTCGGCTAATATTATCCGCTATTTTTCCACTAAAAGGTCGTGCAAAAGCGGCTGCAAAAGTCCAAAGAGCAAGAATCAACCATTTATAATCTTCTCCGCCTAATCGAGTCAAATAGTCATTCATTTCTGGCAGTAACATATTGAAGCTCATCATAAAAACGAGCATATTCAAACATAGCAACCAAAAAGATAATGGATACGTGCGGAGCGAATCAAAAAAAAGCAGGGGCTTTTTCATTCCGCAAAGGTAGCTGATTTAGAATGATTTGTTCCTCAGAAAAACAAAAAAAAGGTTATTCACTTAATCGTTATAGACGATCAGGTAAATAACCTTTTACGCTTACTTAAACTTATTGAATTTATTCTTCTTCTGGATTGTAATGACATTGACGTTTGCGCATTTCATGACGCTTTTTGTGCTCTGCCATTTTCGCTTCGTGTTTTTCGCGCTGCTCAGCAGTTAAGACTGCATTCACTTTTTCGTGATGGGCATCTTTTTTTGCTTTAGCGCGTTTTTTCAACTTCTTCATCTCAGCCCTGATTTCATCCATCTCTTTCATGTGCTCTTCATTCAATGATTTGATCTCTATAGCCTGAACCTCTGTTAATTCCAGCTCCGCTTTCATTTTTTCAGTACGCTTTTCCGCTCTTTCTTCCACAGTCATTTTTTCAAATTCTTTGCGGTCTTTTCGCGGTTCAACGTCTTGAGCGAATGAACTCCCTGCAATGGCCATCAATCCAATTAATCCTAATAATGCTACCTTTTTCATTTTTGTAATTTTTATTGTTTCTGCTCCTATGACCGTTAATAATTAAATAGGTTTAATTGAATTTGTTTTTTTTTATTTTGCAATCAACTTTTTGCTTCAAATAGACGTCTGTATAGAAACCAACCGTCATGCGCAAACTATTATATATCTGCATACTAATTTCAAGTTCTTCTTGGAGTCAAACCATACTACCAACTAACTCATCCCCAGCTGACGATAATGTTGCGCCGATTGGTTGGACCATTATTGCAGGGAGTACAGATATCTCCAATAAAGATTATTGGGCTGGCTGGGTAACCTACCCTTGGACTGAAACAGTTGTTGACCCGCCAAACGGACATACCGTATGGGTAACTGGTTTTTTTAGTGAGGTCGTTGGCTCCACGATCACCGACATGACCATTGGAGAAGAGTATTCTTTTAATTTCTATATGTGCGAAACCCGATCAAATGCAGGGGGAACACCGACGCTATACGACGGTACGTTAGTCATCACGCTAGATGGAACAGAGTATTTATACCCATTTACAGGCGGTACCTCTACGGATTGGTCATTAGAAAATTTAACGTTCACCGCCACAGCAGAAACTATGGATATTAGTTTTAATTATGGCGAGCCTTTGGAAGTCAATGGTAATTTTTGGAACGTTTCCTTCGGTGAAGATGCCGTTGAAGAACCTTGCGCTTCTTTAACCACAACCGTTTCAGCAACCGATATTTGTGTAGGTGAAACGGTCACATTAGAAGCTTCTTCTGAAACAGGTGGTACCGTAACTTGGGATGGTGGTGTTGTTGACGGTATAGCTTTTGAACCACCCGTTGGAACAACCACCTATACGGCAACCAGTGATAGTGATTTAGATTGT
>JAURQI010000028.1 GCA_030836155.1 Crocinitomix sp. | reverse complement strand
TACAAATGGATTGAATAATCAGGTTGATAACGGAACCACAGCAACTAATAATCAAGGTGTAATTGCCACTAATGGAAAAGCAATTCGTCCGGCTAATAATGGTTTTGTAGCTACGAATGATACGAAACCGAATAATACAAACGGAACTATTGTGACCAATAATGGTAATCAGCGTACGACAACAAGTCCAGCTCAAAATAGATTTACTACAAGGACGAATGGTAACGGTACGACAGGTACTCAGAATGGTACAACTTATACGAACAACAATAACGGTAATAAATATCAAGTTGACCAGAGAAACACTTCAAATAGGACATATACTAGCGGAAACAGCGGTACAACGAATGGCACGACTACAACTCGTCGTACAACCAATACGACCAATTCAGGTAATGGAACGTATAATTCGGGTACACGAAGAACAACAACCAGTGGTAATCGTTCGTCCAATTCAACGACGAAAAGGACAACAACCAGTGGTAATCGTTCCTACAATTCTGGAACAAGGTCGTCGGGTAGTGGCGGAGGTTCGTACAATTCTGGTGGATCAAGAACCTCAGGGTCTTCCGGTACTCGATCTTCAGGATCAGGTAGTAGTTCACGACGCAGATAATTAAATAATTAATCTTTTTTTACCTAGAAATCGACAGTTTAATGGCTGTTGATGGGCCCATGATACGCAAAAAAATAACCTTATGAACCTAATTCGAATTATACCATTTCTCTTTATCGCAACGTTGACGATGGCGCAGAATGAGGATGATGCTTTGCGCTATTCTCAAACTTTTTTCGGCGGTTCAGCACGAAATACGGGAATGGCTGGAACCATGTCTGCCTTTGGAGGAGACTTTTCTGTTATCACTCAGAATCCGGCAGGAATAGGTCGCTTTTCTAAAAGTAATTTTTCGGCGACATTAAACGTAGAAGCTTTGATGACCAGTGCTGACTTTAATGGAAACCTCCGCACTGATAACGGTGTTAATGCTAACTTGAGTAATCTGTCATATGTCAGAGCTTATGATTTAACAAAAAACAAACGATTTAAAGATTGGTACACGGTGCAGTTGGGCATGGGAATCACACGTATCAAGAGTTTTAATCAGCAAATCGAATATTCTGGAACCGCGGATTCTTCGCTATTACACTCATTTATTCGAGAAGCCAATGGAACGCCAGAGGCAAATATATATGATGCTCATCCGTTTACGGCAGGTTTAGCCTATGAGGTATTTGCTATTGATCCTCAGCCGGACGGAACCTATACAACCGAATTCAATGCCGGTGAGGCCCTGCATAATCGGTCGATCAGTCGTGATGGAGGAATGACGGAATATAGCTTTAGCTTGAGCGGAAATTATAAGAACAAGTTATTATTGGGAGGGTCGTTTAATGTAACTCGTGTTAATTACGATGAGCGTTTTAACCACACGGAAACTTTTCCAGATACATCCGTTTGGCTTAACTCAATTACCTATACTGGTGATTTAAATATTGATGGTTGGGGTTATGGTTTAAGAGTGGGGGCCATATATATGCCCATGGAATGGCTTAATATTGGACTTTCTGCACAGTTGCCAACTTTATATCGTTTAACGGATTTATGGAATAATAATATGAATAGCCTAACGGATGATGGTCCTTATTACGCTGATCCTGAATTCTTGCCTGCTGGTAAATACGATTATACGGTACGTACTCCGTTCAGAGCAAATGCATCTATGGGGATTGTCTTGAGCAAGTTTGGATCAATTGGGGCTGAGGTTGAATATGTAGATTATGGTGCTGCAGCTTTGAATGATAGAAGATTTTCGAGCGCACCTTATTCTTTTAATATTGAAAATGCTCAAATCGAAAACCTTTATAGGTCTGTCTTAAATATGAGAGTAGGGGCTGAAATGAAAGTCACGCAGCAATTATATGTTCGTGGTGGTTTTGCCTATTATAGTTCGCCTTATCAAGCCGATAAAGGAAATGAACAGGCACCAACCTTATTTTATACAGGAGGTTTAGGATATAATTGGGGACTTGTTTACGCTGATTTTGCTTGTGTGATTAGAAATACTCAAGAAACTTATTATGCTTATGATCCGACAATCGATGGCAGTCGAGCAGATTTTGATTTTAGAAACGCACAATTCAGATTCTCTTTGGGGCTGAGGTTTTAATCAATGAGTTCAAAAATGACCTCAGAGCCCGCTCTTTTTTGAGCGAGTTGATTTATTGATGTTGGTGTCAATTGTAAAATGCGAGCATAACCACCAGTAGTTTGAGCATCTCGCATGAGTGCTATTAACTGTCCAGATGGGGTGAGTTGCATAGTTCCGGGTATCACGGGTGCACTAATTATTTCCTTTGCGGCTAAATCCTTATTTATTTCAAATCGATAACCCATCCGGTTCAGGTCTGAACTTAATTGATGTGTATGGTTGAAGAGAATAGCCTTTTTTGCTTGGTTGAGCTGATCAAATTCTGGTCCACGAATCACTTGAATTGTAGATGATGTTGGCAATGGTATAATACGCGCGTAGTGACCAGGCTGACTGAATGTTAAATCAAGAGAATTAACGGGTAATTTATCTCCACGTTTCACCTTGTGATTTGATGTAATATTTAAATACTGACTCCGACTTGCAAATATTTCTTGAGTTGGGAAACCACCAGCAACGGCTAAATAAGCGAATACGCCTGCCTTCAGCTGACCAATCTTCAGAATGTCGCCACTATTTATGGTCAAAATAGTATCCTTTGGAACGGCTATATCATTTAAATACATTTTTTCTATCGTTCCACTTACACAAACAACTGTTGCAGCCCAAAACTTCAGAATAGGTCCTTGGAGCATGCATTCCAACGTCGCACAATGCATATCATTGCCGAGTATTTGATTAGCTCTTCTATAGGATTGCTGGTCCATAGCTCCAGCCTCTGGTATTCCAAGATGTTGAAAACCAAAACGACCATTATCTTGTAGGCTTGTGTGCCAGCCACTCGTGATCAGTTCAATCATGGATTAATTCCTTTCTAATTTCATAATGACCTGCGTTTACCGCCCCTTTTATTTGGAGGTAAGCATCTTTATCAATAGGCTCGAATATAATTTCATCACCGGCTTTAAAAAAAACAGGTTCAGCTTTATGAATGTCAAATAATCTGACTGGTGTCTTTCCGATGATATGCCAGCCGCCAGGACTGTTAACAGGGTATATACCTGTTTGTGCACCACCTATACCAACAGAACCAGCTGAAATCGATAGGGCAGGGGTTTGCTTTCTGGGGGTGTGAAGCAATTTCGGAAGTCCACCTAAATAGGGAAATCCGGGTAGAAATCCGGTGAAATATATCCTGTAATGAACCGATGAATGTGATCGGATTAAATCTTCAGTACTCATTTTCTTTTCTTCTGCTAAAAGTTTCAGATCCTGCCCAACAGATTCATGATAATAAACGGGAATAAACCAGCGGTTTGTATTGACTGAAAGATTGTTAAAACGGCTCAGGTCTATTTTTCTAAATTCTTCGTGAATGTCGTCATTCAGAAAATCGTTTTTGAATGTGACTAATAAAGATTGGTAACCAGAAGCAATATCCCTTATCTGTTTCGGGTGTCTTGTACGCAGGTCATCAGCTAACGCAAGAATTTTTTGATGCATCTTGGGTTCGATGCCAAATGACCAATCAAGACTCATTATGTCGTTTCCTAAACGTGTTATTTTGGGTTTAGTTTTATTCAAGATTTTCTCTTATGTATTTTAATTGTTCAACTGCATTTGGCGTGTCTCCATGTATACAGGCCGTTTTAGCTTTTATAACTTTGACCTCTCCGTTGATCGTTTTTACTGACTGATGGTCCTTAAATCGCACATATTGTTCCCAGACCAGCTCTTTGTCTTGATAAACAGCGCCTTTAAGATCTCTCGAAACTAAACTGAGGTCTGTATTATATGCTCTATCAAGGAAAACTTCTTCAACAATATCATAATCGGATTTGGCGAAAGCTGCTAAAGCGGATTTAGCAGGTGCGTATATGGTACCCGAAAAATTAGCTTCTTTGATAATCTTGATAACTGATTTGGCCATTTCGGTATCCTCAGCGGCCATATTATACAATGCACCATGCAATTTCAAATGATTAATTTTCACTTCTTCTTGATCGGCAATGTGTTTAAATAAGTACAACTGAAGTAAGATGCCTTGTCTTAGTGTTGAAAAGGGTAAGTCCAATCGTTTACGTCCAAAGTTTAATATATCTGGAAAAGAAGGGTGGACGCCGATTTTAACTTCTTGTTCTTTGGCCAATTGTATCGTTTTTCGTATGCTTTTATCATTCCCCGCATGACCACCACAGGCTATGTTACAAGCATCGATCAAAGGCATAATTTCTTCGTCATTTGAGAATCCTTCGCCTAAATCGCAGTTAATTTCTAAATATGGACTCATACTGCGCTAAATAAATGAATAAAGGTCTTTAAACTAATGAAAAGTGTGAAAAGGATGATCAATCCAGCTCCAATATTTTGACCAATGGAATTGGTGTAATTTCCCATGATGCTTTTTTGATTAATGCCCCAGAAAAGCACGATGGCAATAAAAGGTAAAAGAAGACCATTAAGAAATTGAGCAAATTGTATGACTTCAAGTGGCTTAATACCCGTGCTGGCAAAGAAAACTCCTGTCCCCAAAACAATTATCCAAACGAGTCTAAAAAGTGGATGTTTCATTCCTTGGTCCCAACCAAAAACCTCACGGCCAACATATGCCGCCGCTAAAGGTGCGGTAATAGCGGATGTAATTCCAGCAGCAAACAAGCCGATGCCCAAAAAATAACGCGCAGATTCACCGAATAGCGGGACTAGTGCAATAGCTAGATCTTGAGGTTTATCAAAACCAGAACCTTGGGCAGCGGCAGCGGCAATAATGACACTTATTGAAACCAAACCTCCCACAAAAATGGCGATAAAAGCATCTCTTCTTGCTGCCTTTAATGAAGTTATTCCTTTCCATTTTTCGCGAACACTGGAGGAGTGTAAGAAGAGGTTGTAGGGTACGATAGTCGTACCGATCAAACCAACGATCGTATAGAAACTACCCGCTGGTGTAGAAGGTACAAAGCCCTTAAATAGCTCAATTAAATTAGGTAATGTCAGAATTGCTGTAATCAGGAATGCGATACTCATGAGTGTCACAATAACAATAAGCACGCGCTCAATAGTCTTGTATTGACCAATAATCAATAGCAAGGCGGCAAATATTCCAATAAAAATTGGAGAGTACTGCAAGATAGGTACAGGTTCTCTTGCTAATAAGTCGAGACCAATGGCTCCGCCCGCAATATTACCCGCTTCGAAGGCGGTATTTCCAATAAGAATCGCAATAAAAATCGATAAGTAAAACACTCTTTTAATGCCCGAATGATGAATAAGCATACCTATTGCTTCGAGAATACCCTTGTCGGTTACAAGAGCCATTCGAACAGTGATTTCTTGAAGAATATAAGTGCCAGCAATCGCAATAAGCATCACCCATAGTAGGTCATAACCGAACGTCAAACCTGATTTTGTGCAAAGCCCGATCGTTCCAGGGCCAATAAATGCAGCGGCAATTATAGCACCAGGCCCGATTATAGAAAACAAGGATTTTCTTGACATACCTCTCCTAAGGTAACAACAACTTTTGAATACTTACTGAATTATTTATGGGGTTTTTTAGGCTGTCTTTTTGCCTTTGTTTTTACCATCTTGCCATTTGCCATTTTTGACTTGACCGAGGTAAGTGACTATTTTGGTTTTTCCATATTGCTCCATGGCCAATTCGACCTCACCCATGCTCTCTCTCCTGATTTTAACGGGATTGTTAGATCCTCTCGATCTTAACTCAATATAAAAACCTTCTTTGAGTCCTGCCGGCTTTGTGGCCGGTCTTCCTTTCTTCTTCATTTAACAATTTTGACCTAAATTAATAGAATTCTCTGAATTTGCACCGAATTTTGGAAAAAAACGAACGAATCTGTTCAAAAAAAAGGGGGAATATCCTTTTCTCATGCCGTTTTCTAAAATTTATCTATCCGAGTCCACCAAAAATGGTTGATGTTGGAAACTTCTTTTTCGAAAGTTCGAAAATTGCTTCTGTAATGGCTTTTGCCAATCCAGTTTTACGGAAATTTGGATGAACAATCAAACCCGAATGGGCAACGTATTTCTGTTCTTCCCAGCTTTCTATGTAGCTAAACCTAATAACTTCATTATCATTCAAAGCTATAATGGCTTGTTCTTGAGCCATTTTCTCTTCCAGGTAAGCTGGTTTTCGTTTCGCTATTCCTGTTCCCCGAATTTTTGCTGCTTCTTCCATCATTTTACAGATGGTTTTGGCATAGCATTTATGAGTGGAATTGGCCACTTCTATTTTAATCGACATAAGTCGTTTTTTTTAAGATTTAATTAAGGAAATATTTGGTTTGCCTGAAACCGGGAGGTGCGTATCCCCCAAAGATGTATCAGAGACCCAAGGGTCTCCTGATTGCAAGCCTAGAAAGGAGCAGAAAAAGATTACTCTTTCTGGCTTTAGCAAAAGATAATATAAAATATGTCAAGCGATTATTCACGAATACTTTTAATGATTTTGTACTTAATATTGCCGTACGAGCAGAAAAAAAACAATAGGATTGAGGAGTGTATAGAAACTACCTCCTGAAAACAGGCCTCAAGGTCAACCTGCTGATGTTGGTCAAGAAGACCGCTAAATATGACATATTTGTTTTCACTATCGGCCGCAAAGTTGAACTAAAATTCTTAATCTGACCAAATTCAAAATCAGAAAAAAATCCATTTCGCTACCTTAATCGTTTGATATTAACGGAAAAAAAATAATTAAATCAGAAGCCTTTTTTCGTCTAAATTTGTACTCAAAAGTTGATTTTTAAATGCAAAACAACGAATTAAAAAAACTAACAATTTTTATTCGCATCATCAAGTTGATCTTGGTTGTCGGCCTGTTTATTGCTGCCTACGATCTTTATGTTATTACCACGAATCCGGTTTATATAGAGCAATTTATCGATTAGTGCTAATTGCAGCAATATTTATTGGTATAACTTATCTGCTCTTATTTTTCTCAAGAAACATTGGAGATCAAAGTCTTGCCAAAGAAACCAGAGTCAAAAAGAAACAGCTTGAGCGTATACGGAATTTAGTCAATTACATCACTCCATTAGTATTAATCGCAATGCTTTACCACTTTTGGCAAGAAGGTAAAGTATTTATCTCCGTTTTAATTGTTTTCTTATTACTCGATCGATTAAATGAATTGCGAAAAACGATAAAATAGGAAGATGAGAGAATTGTTAGTACCAGAATAATCTGAGATATTCTATTTTAATTCAATGACAATTTTCTATCTTGTCACCATAACCAGCCTCTATGAAATACCTTAATTTACTCTCAGTCTTTATAAGCATAACAACTCTTTACGGACAAAACACGCCACTGGCTTTTGGTGGTGGTGAAATAGAACCGCTTGATGTTGATCATCAATGTGTTTCGGAATCGGAACGAGATTCAATTTGGTTAGACCTTCAATTGAAACGAACTGAGTTGATGGAAGAAGGGAAGTTAACCCTGTCTCCGTCAAGGGATGTGATCGCCTTTCAATGGCCTTTGCGCCAGGCGGAAGGATTTGAGTGGAATAGTTATTATGGAATTTCGAATTATGTTGACCAAGATTTAACGGATGATGGATTATTAGATTATCACTGTGACACGAGAACATATGATGGTCATATGGGGACTGATATTTTCACTTGGCCTTTTCCGTGGTATATGTATGAGGAAAGCTTAGTAGAAGTAATTGCAGCTGAAGAAGGTGTTATTATTCAAAAGTATGATGGGAATGAAGACGACCACTGCGAATGTTATGGTTCTTGGAATGCCGTTTATGTCGAGCATTCTGACGGTTCAATAGCATGGTATGGACATTTGAAAACGGGATCCTTAACAGATAAAGAAATAGGCGACCCGGTCGATCAAGGGGAATTTCTTGGAGTTGTTGCCAGTTCAGGGTGTTCAACCGGTCCGCATTTGCATCTAGAGGTTTATGATCATGAAGGAAATCTGATTGATCCTTACAGTGGCGATTGTAACGCTATGAATGATACAACCTGGTGGGAGACTCAGCCTGAAAATAGAGAGCCAACTATTAATACGGGGTTGACGCATGATGCGGTACCCGAACATGGTTGTCCCACTATTAATGAGGATCCCCATTTTCAAAATGATTTTTATCCGGGAGATGTGTTGTACACAGCATTTTATTTCCACGACGCAGTAACAGGCACAGTTGGTTCTTATAAATTAATTGATTCAGAAGGAGAAGTATGGCAGTCTTGGGGTAATACAATGGACGTGACCTATAATGCTTCTTGGTGGTGGTGGTCATGGGAATTGCCGGCTGAAGGACCATTTGGAGTTTGGACATTAGAAGCAGATTATGAAGGAGATATTATTGAGCATCCATTCAATTATGGCGTCTATGCGAATTTAAATGAGAACCAAGATATTGCTGTTCAATTATACCCTAATCCAGGCAATGGTCATGCGGTTCAAGTGGCAG
>JAURQI010000027.1 GCA_030836155.1 Crocinitomix sp. | reverse complement strand
TTCACCCCAACCATGAATACTTTGTCCCCAAAGGTTAGCAACAGCGCCGTCGTAAAACTGTACGCGAGATAGCAGTGTATCACTCTCAAATGATTTCTTGATGTGGAAATCAACTGCGCCATTATTTCCAGCTGATGTTACAAAAACAACTCCGAGATCAGAATAATCATCAATAGCCTGACTTAATAATGAGGTTCCATCCAATGGGCCCACATTGTACAACCCCCAACTCATATTTACAACTAATCTTTTTTCTTCATCTAATGATTTTTGATACATCCACTCCCAGGCGTCAAGAACAGCAGCTTCATCTACTAAAAAAGTCGTAAAGAGAAATTGAGCTTCAAAAGCCATTCCACGGTGTACTGTTCCAGCACCACTTCCGCCAGCAATTCCGGCAACATGCGAGCCATGGGTTGCGAATGAATAGATATTAGCCGTGTCTGCGCCAGCAGCAATCAAGTCTGCAGGATTATCATATTCCGTTCCATATTCAAATCCAGTAGGAGCAGGACCAGCCGTTTTAAATTGATCCCAAGCGGATAAAATTCGCGTATTTTCAAGTAGTGTATCATAAAACATGGGGTGTGAATAATCAAAACCCCAATCGGTAATACCAATTAAAACATCTTTTCCTGTAAATGCTTGAGGGAGACCCAATCCTTGATGCACGCTGTCTACCCTTGTGTCGTATAATACTTTGCTGAGGTTTGGTTTAAATCTTCCGGCTATTTCAAGGATGTCTATACCATTTAGTTCAGAAACCTCATTCAATAATGCTAAGGGACAGCGCAAGCTGATAATCTTCGTGGAGCGATCACCAATGATCATTCCGGCTTCCTCCATAGAACCGGAATCAAATGAATCATTTTTTTTGGCTAAAAATGAGACGTAATATTGTCCCTGAATATGGTTTATGGCGTATTGGTGTAAAATACTTTCTTCGAATTGGAACTCATTCGATTCATAACTGTCTAATATTTGATGGATCACTAATTGACTGTAGTTGGATATGTATGGAGCTCCAAACGAGAAGCTAGAAGACATTAACAGCAAAAGTAGAAAAGTACGCATAAATGGTTTATTTTCAGATTATCAGCAAGATACTCAATTTTATATGAATGTTGAATGGCAGCTTATCCATAAAGTGATATAAATCATACCCAAACTTCTGTAAATTATCAGGTTATGGTAACCTCTTTTTCATATATTTGAAAAATAATAAAAGACCAACTATGAAAATAATTTATTTAGTAATAACAATGGCTTGTTTTGCGCAAATAAATTTGTTTGCTCAGGAACCATCAGATACTGTCCAATCAAACATTCAGCTTTCACTTCTCGTTAAAAATGACGGTACTGAATACATCGGTGAGATTATTAGTGATGATGGGCGTGAAGTTTTGATAATGACCAAAGAGTTAGGGAAGATATATATTCAGAAGTCTGATATTAAATCCATAACAAGGATAGAAGATGTTAAGGATATCGTTTATGGAGAATACCGAATTGCTGGTCCGTTCACCACGCGCTATTCTTTTACGACCAATGCGTTGCCAATTCAGAAAGGCGAAAACTATGCATTAATCAACCTTTATGGCCCTGAGGTGCATTTTGCCGTGAGCGAGCAGTTATCACTTGGCGTGATGACGACTTGGATTGCTAGCCCTTTTATAGGTGCAGCTAAGTATACCTTTAATACAGACACTTCGAAAAATTTTAATGCATCTATTGGAACACTTGTAGGAACAACGGGTTATTTAAACAATTTCAGAGGTTATGGCGGATTGCATTTTGCGAACTTCACTTCTGGTAACCGTATGAAAAACATTACCTTTTCGGCGGGTTATGCGCATTTGTATACCGGAAATTATGATTGGGTTCCAGATTTACCCGTGCCGGTACAGAATTCCGAGCCTTATTATTATGGTGTCAGCGGGACCCGCCAATTGACAAGTACCATTCATGGTCCTATTTTTTCGATTGCAGGTATCGCTAAGGTGGGAGCAAAAGCAAGCTTCGTTTTCGATTCCATGATTGGCGTTTTTTCGCAGCAAAGAACGGATTTAAGAACAACTGAATTGGAGCCATGGAGTTACGATGAATTTGGATCTTATGTACCAGGGTTGTATCGTCATGAATCTATTGCCTATACGTCCAGAACCACGGCTTTATTTATTATGCCGGGTATGCGATTTCAGAAAGATGAAAAATCAGCATTTCAAGTTTCTTTGGCAGGAGTCTCCGTATTTCAATGGGTCAACGAGGTGAATTCGGGGAATAATTTTTCTTTTCCAATGCCCATGTTGATGTGGTTTTTTAAGTTTTAAATGACAAAATAGACTGTAAACAAAAAAGCGACTCGTCATTAACAAGTCGCTTTTTCTGATTACCGGATCGGGTTAAACCATTTGACCCTTTATTTATTGATATTTTCGAAACGGATTTCGCGCGAAGATCCGCTGCCGTAAACTTTTAATGCTTGATAGCTGCCATTGGCACATTTGTTAACGCACCTT
>JAURQI010000026.1 GCA_030836155.1 Crocinitomix sp. | reverse complement strand
AAGAATTCGAACATATTGATTCACTATTTAATCGATTGAGCAGATCTTAACCCTCATTTAACACTTTCTTTTCTTTACTATAAATCAATCTTTTAATACCTTTGCGGCAAGATTATCCTATTTAATTCAGGTTGTTACTGAATTTGGCTCCAAAAAGGTGAACGTATTGAAGCAATAAATAATTCTTATTGATTTTAAAACCCCGACGCTTTAGAAACTTTAGCGTCGGGGTTTTTTATGTCTTTTTGAGCCGCTCTTTGGTCTGCCAATAGTCGATAAAATATATCAGCTTAAAGGATAAACCGTTGGTTGCTGGATTTTGAATCATTGAATTGACATTTTCAAAATAATTTTCTCCAACAATACCATCAAAGCTAAAAATTGAATTTTTCCAGACAAAATTAATTTCACTGCCCGGAGCAAATACCCAGCGATAAACCATATCAATGGTAAAAGCATTATAACGGTTATCATGGAGTGAAATTCCAACCTCATCTGCACCTGTATAATCAGTTTCAGCAAAACGACCATTCTCATCTAATCTAAAGAATGCATTATAATCTACTTCTGACCAATAATGACGTAAACTAAAAGTCAGCCCCATCCGATTCGTAAAAATATAGTCTGCAGAAATAGTATTCGTTAAAGTCTTTCGATCACGCTTCGCAAAAATGGGATCCTCCTCTTCATAAGGTAATGAAAAACTAGCGGTCAAAGCCGCACCTTCCTCATTACTATTGTTTGACCAAGCAGCACGGTAAATCAGCATTACCTGATCACTCAAACGAAACCGTGGACTAACATTTAAAGTGAGGTTGTAGCGATTCTCTTCTTGATAAAAACGATAGGAAGTATTGATATCCAAAGCAAAAGGTTTAGAATAATCAGAAGAGATAAACCCACTTCCTCCAAAATAACGATCGTCTTCATAGAAACGGTTAGGTGTGCGCGGCTCAAACCAATCCAAATTGTGGACAGGTGCAGCGTTAAAACCGAATCCTGCAGTCATAAAATTACGAAAGGTTCCGTTAGCACTCATATTAATCGTAAAATCAGAAAAAGCGTTGGGATTAACAATACGCCCATAACTGGTACTCGCCGAAGTTCTTACCCGATAAAATCGCCAAAAAGGTTTGAAAATATTATAATTGAGTTGAAAAGAACCGGTCCGTTTATTGTTGATCGTTTGAAAACCGAGGTCGTTTTGATCATAGGTGTCATTCAATTCACTATACCCCAATCGCCATTGAAAACTGCCGCTTGACTTACCAATTCCGGAGTTTAATTTATACCCGAAAATATTATCGGTTTCATAATACTTTTGTGAAACGGCTAATGATGCCGAGGCATTATATAATTGTCCGGCAGTGTATAAATTAGTTCCCAGAGCTGTCACGTTGGCATCATAGGTGCTTCCACTTCGCCAGACATTTGTATTGGTTAATGTAACCGTAGAATTATTCTTAAGGTTTTGATCGAGGACAAAAACATTATAATTGCTTAAGGGTCCAATCTCCACCTGTCTTTCAGCTCCGGTAACAGTATCACGTAAAGTAGCATTGGTGACCGCAGAAACACCATTGAAAAAACCAATACCCAATCCTGATTTTGTACGCCCAGATAATTTACTAGCATTAAATAACTGAGTTACATCAGGCACTTCCTCAATTACCTCATCAGTAGCCAATGCTTCATTCGCTTTTCCGCGATTGACAGGTCGTCCACCGACACGCCTGGAATAAAATAAACCGGCCTTATTAAAGAGCTCGGTTCCTTCTGTAAAAAACTGTCGATTTTCATTAAACTGAACCTCAAAAGGAGAAAGGTTTAGAACTTGCTGATCAAATTGGACTTGCCCAAAATCGGGAATCAATGTCATATCGAGGGTAAAAGCATCATTTAAACCATATTTTATATCCGCCCCGCCGTTTGCAGAATAACCCGTAGAACCGTTAAAATTTTCTATATATCCGGAAACATAGGGAGACAATGACAAACGCACGGGTGTTGCTACATCCACAATTCCATCTACCTTTCCTAATTGACTGATCAGGTTAACTCCATTTGGGTCATAATAATTCCAATGTGATGTTTCCCTATAGCGTCGAATGGTTCGCATAAAATTGATACCCCAATGTTGTTCTGATTTTTTCGGAAATCGAATAGCCGAAAAAGGAATTTTCATTTCAACCGACCAATAATCCTGATCAACATATACGGCGCTGCGCCAAACGGCATTCCAGTTTTTGTCTTGACCATTCGTATTATGCAATTCATCTACCTGCACACCAGCGCTAGTTACCACAAAAGAAAAACCTATTGTACCCGCGTCATACGGATCAAAAATCACCCCAAACCAATCAGCGTTTCCCACATCATCGCGTTGCGACAAGGTTAAAGACATACTGTCGCGCTCGTCATAGAGTTTAGCGCCAATATAAATCGCTGAATTATCATACGTCATGAAGACTTCGGTTCGTCGCGAAGCATTTTCGCCTGCTTTAGGACTATTCTGAATAAAGTTTTGAACAGGAGCTGAAGTGTTCCATACCGATTCGTGGAGCATGCCATCCAACTGAATTTCTTCATTAGAAGGCAGGACGCTAAACTCTTTTTTAGCAGCAGCTGGGAGCGCCAGAAAGAACAATAAGATTCCGATCAAAATCCGCATGGGGTGCAAAATTACACACAAATACCTAATTATGAGGCTTGTTTTTATGTTAACGGTCTTAAAACAGGATTAAAAGCAAAAAAGACTTCCGAAGAAGTCTTTTTTAGTATTGATCTGTGCTATAACAGAATACGATTTACATATTCCCCAAATCTGGCGCTGTGCGCGTAAATGCAGAAATACCTGTAATGTCCATTCCGGTGATTAACAAGTGAATGTCGTGGGTTCCTTCATAGGTAACAACAGATTCTAAATTCGCCATATGACGCATAATAGAATATTCGTTTGTAATTCCCATACCTCCTAAAATCTGACGTGCTTCGCGCGCGATTTTTAAAGCGATCTCGACATTATTACGTTTTGCCATTGAGATTTGCGCAGAAGTTGCTTTTCCTTCGTTTCGCAATTGCCCCAAACGGAATGTTAATAGTTGTGCTTTTGTGATTTCAGTAATCATTTCAGCTAATTTCTTTTGCGTCAATTGAAAAGCGCCAATTGGTACATCAAACTGAATACGCTCTTTTGAGTAACGTAATGCTTGATCGTAACAGTCCATTGCTGCACCTAAAGCACCCCAAGCAATTCCAAAACGTGCTGAATCAAGGCAGCTCAATGGTGCACCTAACCCGCTTCGCCCAGGTAGAATATTGTCTTTTGGAATCTTTACATTATCAAAAATCAACTCGCCTGTGATGGATGCACGCAAAGAGTGTTTTCCTTTCATTTCTGGAGCTGAAAAGCCTTCCATGCCTTTCTCAACGAGAACACCATGGATACGACCGTCTTCATTCTTGGCCCAAACAACAGCCACATCTGCTAGTGGCGCATTGGAGATCCACATTTTTGCACCATTCAGCACATAGTGATCTCCGGCATCTTTGAAGTTCGTGATCATACCACCTGGATTTGAACCATGATCTGGCTCAGTTAATCCGAAACAACCTAAAAATTCACCTGAAGCGAGTTTTGGTAAAAACTTCTGTTTTTGCTCCTCTGATCCATATCTCCAAATCGGATACATGACCAAAGAACTCTGAACTGATGAAGTTGAGCGCAGGCCAGAATCACAACGCTCCAGTTCTTGCATAATCAAACCATACGAGATCTGATCCAAACCTGGTCCGTCATATTCAGCAGGGATATAAGGACCAAAAGCACCAATTTCTCCCAGTTGTTTTACCAAATGTTCTGGGAAAGCAGCACGCTCATAATAGTCTTCAATGATTGGTGAAACATTTTGTTTCACCCAAGCTCTGGTAGTATCTCTAACCAGTTTATGCTCTTCGGATAACATGTCATCCATGTTGTAATAATCCGGATGTGTATATAAATCAGTAGCCATATTTCTTAGTTAACATTGTCGATGTGATACAAAAGTATATAATTTAACAAGAAAGGCGTTGAATTGTTATAAAATGAGCTGTGATTTTTCTTGGATAACAATCCTATTAAAATAATATCTTTGCTGTGTGGAGCCAATCGAGATAGTCAGACATGTAAACGAAGTTAACGAACCCATCCTCTTGGATGATTCGTTTAACCTCATCTTCTGGATTCTGATGGGTGCTAATTTGGTTATTTTTGCGATCGTGCGCACGACCAATAATGGTTATATCCGTAGTCTCTTTATGACAGCTTTATATAACCGTCCGTTAAATAATAATCTGAGTGATCGGCTAGACTTACGCCATTTTTCATCGGTCTTTTTGACTTTAACCTATTTTTTTGCACTCGCACCTATTATTTGGAAAGCAACGAATATTAAAGAGCATATCTACATGCTTTACTTAGCAATTATTTTATTGGTTCTTGCATTAGTCAAAATGGGGTTCATTGCATTACTTGAGTTTGTATTTAATGATCAGCGCGGTCTTCAGGAGCATCGCTTAAATCATTTAATATTTTTTCAAATCGGGGGCATAATATTAACTCCTCTAATGATCTTTACACACTATGTATCTGCTGATTACGTTAATTTAACGTTAACGATCTTTGCAATTATAGTAGCCTTATTAGTACTTGCACGTGAAATTCAATCGCTAATCCGTGCAATTCAATTTAGGATTTCCATGTTCTATATTATTTTGTATCTTTGCACGCTCGAAATCATGCCGTTAATGGTCGGATTTCGTGTTTTTGTCCTTGATAATGGGGCTTTAAACTAAAAAAGGGTTGGATTTATGAGCGTTAAAACAATATTGGTTTCACAACCAAAACCTGAGTCAGAACGTTCGCCTTATTTTGATTTGGCGGAAAAGTATAAATTGACGATTGATTTTAGACCTTTTATTAATGTAGAAGGTGTATCGACGAGAGAGTTTCGTGAGCAAAAGGTAGATTTAGCAAAACAGACAGCGGTTATCTTAACAAGTAAAACGGCTGTTGATCACTTTTTTAGAATTGCAGAAGAAACCCGCTTTAAGGTATCTGACGCAATGAAGTATTTCTGTATGTCAGAAGCTGTAGCTTATTACTTACAAAAGTATGTCGTCTACCGAAAGCGAAAAATCTTTTTCGGGCGTCAGAATATAGAAGATTTGGTTGAAGTATTGAAAAAACATAAGAATGAAAAATTCTTATTGCCATGTTCTGATATACTAAGAGAGCGTATCCCAAATACACTAACAGAAAACGATATCAATTTTGAAAAATTAATTTTGTATCGCACGGTTGCATCTGATCTTTCTGATTTGGAGGATGTAAAATATGATGTTTTAGTATTCTTTAGCCCTTCAGGAATTGAGTCTTTATTGAAGAATTTCCCTGACTTTAAACAAAATAGTACACGCATTGCTGCTTTCGGACCAACGACTGCTAATGCGGTTAAAAACAACAACCTGCGTTTAGACATCCATGCACCAATGCCACAAGCTCCAAGCATGACCATGGCGATTGAGCAATATATTAAGACTGCCGTGAAGAATAAATAACTTATCAGATAGGCCTTCAAATTTCTACCCTATTCAGTTCTTTTGATAGACGATTAGAAAACACTTTTTTCATATAGTTCCTGCACGCTTTTATTAAAGTATGAAGATTATCATACTATTGCTGATTGCGCAAACAATTTGCATAACAAGTATGGCGCAATGGACAAAATTTGAAAGAAAAACAGCTACGAAGCCAAGCAAGTATTATGGATTTGGGAGGGAATTATTCATCAATAAAATCAAATTATAGTTGGATCGCCTCTTGCTGATTTCAATGCAAAACCCAAACAGGGAGTTGTTTACACCTATGTTTTAAGCGATGATAGGTGACGTTATGCAGATGTTTTAACGATGACCGTTTCCGCATTTGGAGCAGTCGTTAAAGTAAAGAATGATCGTTTAGCTGTAAGCGACAACTTGCACAAAGAAAATGGTGTGTATGTTTTTGAATGGCAAGAAGATGAATGGGGAAATCCATTTGAATTGAAAGCTCCGAATCAACATCTGTTCGGTGTCTTTGGTAACACAATTGAAATATTTAATGAATATATCTTAGTGGGAAGCAAAGAATCCATGGTCATGGGTAATGAAGGTCATGTATTCATATATGAGTTAAAGGAAAACTGGGAATTAATTTACACCTTATCATCCCCTGATAATCCTTATAACTTTGGTGATGGTTTCGGACAAGCTATTTATGCGAGAGACAACTTGATCGTGATTTGCTCTCCTTTTGCAGAGGAAACTATAGGAGGAGCATGCTATATTTATCAATTCAAGAATGAGAAATGGAGCATTTCAAAAATTAACCAAGATTCATTTGAAGCTACCTTTTTTGGCACATCTATAGCTGTTGAAAAAGACATAATGGTGATTGGTGCACAATTTAGCGACACGAAGCAGTCACCTTATGCCGGTGCGATCTACATTTATGAGAAGTAGTTATTTCTTTTCAAATCGCGCATATAATTGGTCAATATCTAGCTTCTCGACTCCAAAATACGTTTTGCCTTTATAAACCACGCTTGACTTTCGCTCCAACAAACCAAGCTGTTGCACATTCGTATAAGTAACATCTTCTAAAATCATTCGGCCAGGGCTATATTCTGGTTTCTTCTGGAATACAGCGACGCCGACTTCGACACCGTCAACAGTTGCGTGTTTCACTTCTAAGTCTGAATCATCTTTTGAAGCAAATGCGGTAATGGCTCCTTCAATATGAATATTTTCAACAATCAGCTGGGATCTTTCTCCTGCCGAAACTCCTTTATCTCCTGAATTGACAATCTTGATATCAGATACTTGAACTTGGCTCCCGGAAAAATCAATACAATCGTTGCCTGTATTTTCAAAGCTTGAGTACCTAAAGCGACCTGTGCAGAAATCAGCATCAAATCCATCACTGTACGTTTGGCTTATGCTGCAGTTTTGAATATCAAAATGAGAACGGATAATATTAAGCCCATCCTCGCACTGGTTATTATGTATCTTTAATTGGTCAATAATCACTTCAGCTTCATAAACGGAAAAAGCGCCCGTTAAAACCCAACCGTCCACATTTAAAGTATTGAAATTCTCTACCTCTAAATAATTAACTAAAACGGTATCGGCTTGCAAGATGGTTATTCCTCTTGCTGAACTATCTGAAGATATAAATCGAATCGGTGCCTCTGCCGTACCATTAAAACGGGTTGAAGCGTTCAATATAAGACCCGCTCCATTTACAAAATCAATACTTGTACCCGCTTCAATGGTAACCTCATAATCAGATGGGATATAAATTAATTCTTCAATACTGTAATCGCCTTTTTTAAGTGTAAGTTGATTGTCTCTAATTTGGTAATAAGGCGAGTTCGTTTCAAAACCATCAAACAAAGCAATTCGAGGATGCTCCCCTTTTGGCTTTGCCCATTTAATGTATTTCTTTCTTGCCGTATCTTGCTTTAGGTTATGCCCCACAAAATAAAAACGCGATGGTTTATGATCCAATATGATTGATTCAAAATCTGCATCGTCTCCCCCTTTAAATCCTGAAAGTTTAATTTCCCGATCAAAAGGCAATAAAGAATCCTTGTTTGCTTTTACCGAATATCCAGTTAGGGTCACCGAATCAAAATGATAATTTTCAAACTCCACTAAATAGCGTCCCGAATCCAGTTTAGAACGATATCCATTCACTGCAATATCTTCGAGCAAATATGGTTGATTCTCCAAATCGTATTTCCCTGCTTGATTTTGCATTAAATTAAAAGGAGTATCCTCAGCCATAAATGCATCCCAATTTTTATCTAGTGTTTTCAATTCATTTCGAATCAATTCTGCTTTTTGATAATACAAGTCCTTTTGGAAAGCATAATCTGGCAATTCTTGTTGCATCATCTCCTCCAGACGGACAATTTCAGTCTCGTAAATATCAAAAATACTGTCTAGATAAGCTTCGGCTGAATATGCTTCCAATTTCTGGGTATAGAGTTTTCTGAAGGTTCTATTCTTGAACAACATGTGATTCAGTCCGTCCTCAGGTGAAAGCTCTTCAGTCTTCTTTTTAAACTCCCGAACGGCAAGCGTTGAATTTAGTGGCAAAACCATTGGAATCATATCAAAACCAACATGCTCGAGCTTTGTCGTAACCGGATTATAATAAAAACGACGATTATGCCAAGCCAAAGAATGGTGCACATTACCCAAATCCATCAAAGCATAATAGGATGCAATACGTTCTAAATCAAAAAGCAATTCAGGTCGTTCATAACTGTATTTAAAAGCATCTAACAACAACATTCCATTTTCAAACTGCCCTCTTAAATTGGGCGACTTTAACGTTCTGCTTTCTTTAAAAACGGTTGTTAATGAAGATTCATAATAAGGTGCAGGAATCCGATCAAGTTGGTGCTTCCGAGCATAGATTGCCAATTTCCAAAAACCTGTCTCATCCATTTTTAAGATAGGGCCTTCCCTCCTATTTTGCGACTCTAATAACTGTTTGTCAAAATGCTCTTCTAAGGCATAAACACCCTGATATTCTCCATTTCTTTCCAGTTCTAAAAATGTATAATGGGTTGACAATAAATCTTCGCTTTCGCATAACTGATGTACAAACCATTCATGCATATAATTTCGTGTTTTTGGATGTTGAATAGAGAAACTTCGCAAACCTTTATAAGCTGTACCAGATTCGGTCTTGATTCGATAGGAAGGATTTCCAGAGAGTAGATGATCAGTCCAATCACCTTTTAATCTGAGCTCTACCGG
The DNA here is from genome assembly GCA_030836155.1 of Crocinitomix sp. Lineage (GTDB taxonomy): Bacteria > Bacteroidota > Bacteroidia > Flavobacteriales_D > Crocinitomicaceae > Crocinitomix. The sequence continues at coordinate 10,280 of JAURQI010000026.1, read as the reverse complement.
AATTGCTTCATCACCTTCCCAAATAGTACCTGCCACATAATCCTTGTACTTATTTCGAATAATTTCCTTTTTAGCGGCTTTACCAATATTCTTGTTCAATTTTTTCAGGGATGAATCGGGCAATTCTAAAACCAATAAATCTCCACCCACCTTTTCTTGCGGTCGCTGCGGACTTCGAATTATTTCTAGGTTATCGTAATATGAAGTCTGTTTATGCCCTCCTACAAAAACAAAAAAAGTAACCGAGTCTAAATCTTCAATTGCGCGAAACTGCAAAACATGTTTAAACCAGCCATTTTTACGCGCGTAAAACCCGTTTTCTATAGAGTTAAAATTAAACGTATACTCACCATCCACCTTACATATCAGAGCTCCAGGCTCGTCCGTTTCTTTTTGCCAAACAGAAGCCTGAAAATATTCTCCTTTTTTGATTTCTGTTAAAAGAATCGACAAACCATAATGATTTGCGCTATCCAGCTTAATCGAATGATTTCCCTCAAATGCAAATTCATCTGTTTGCAATTGTCCACCTCTAAAAATGGCGTCCCCATCTTGAAAAACAGTTTCACCTCCATCGGTTGTTACTACTTGCTCTGCATCGCAAAAATAGCGCTGCATTTCGGTATTTACCGAAGCTCCTTTTTCGCAAGATGAGAACAACAATCCCAAAAGGGACAACGTATATACCAACGATTTTTTCATAGCTTTTATACTTTCTTCGAAAGCAATGGCAAAAATAAGCAATCCTTATGAATAATATTACGCTGGCATAGCCTGGTGGTAAACGGTCTGTGTCGGGAATGCCATTTCGAGACCATGCGCATTAAATCTTCTAAGAATAGTAAGATTCATTTCTGTTTGCGTTTCCAAAATATCTGCCTCTTTTCGGATGAAATAGATAAACAGAATACCAAGCGAAAAATCACCAAAAGAATTAAAACTAATGAAAACATCCTCATCAATTAAATGCTGCTTTTCTTTAGCTATTTCCCTTAGAATAGCAATTCCCTCCTCAATCTGATCGGCCTTTGTGTCGTATGTCAAGCCGAGGTTTAATGTTATTTTTCGCTTTGGCTCTAAATCGACATTTTCTACAGCATCATCTGAGAACATAGAATTGGGTACCGTAACGATTCTTCCCGCCAAGGTCTCAATTCGTGTGCTTCGAATTCCAATTTCCTTTACAAATCCATCGATATCACCAATCTGAATCCGATCACCAATCTTAAAGGGTTTATCTGCAAAAATCATGATACCTCCAAAGAAATTCTTAACCGTATCCTGAGCTGCCAAGGCAAAAGCCAAACCTCCAATACCTAATCCGGCAATGACAGCACCGACATCATAACCGGCATTGTTTAATCCAACAACAATACCTAAAACCCAAATGATAATGCGCAACCCTTTGCGTAATATGGGTAAAAGTTGATCATCCAAATCCGATTCCGTCTTTTCAGTCATCGGAACAATATACTTCTCGATTAAAGCATCCGATAAACGAGCAATCAACCAGGTAACATTAATGACTGTCAAAAAACCAAAGACGTGTCCAATAAAGGAGCCGTCATCCGAAAACGTTAGATCATTCAATGCCCACCAAGAGGTCCCCAACACCAATCCAAAAATAACAGGTTCTTCCACTTTATCGACAATAATATCGTCCAGATTTGTTTTCGTTCGAGAGGTTATCTGCTTGATAAATTTCTTCGAAATCCAATATAAAATCTTCCCTCCGATAATGGCACCAAGTACAATTCCGAATGCAATGAGATACTCTAAAACTGTATTTCCGTAATAGGTTTTACTGAAAAAATCGTCCATATTTTTTACTTTTTAATTCAAATTCATGGCAAAGTACTGATTCCACCACAACGAAAAACGTCGATTTACAAAGGCTTTGAACAGCCAACTTTTAATTGTTTTTTGCTGAGGAGGCAAAACAGGAAATCAAATCAAGCCATGTTTATCACGAAAAATAGACGGATGGTGTGCAATAATCAATTTTTCCTGATTATCGCGTTTTGTTTCTTTCGCATTGCGGTTAATTTTTTTAATTTTACCCCACTGTGAGTAGAGAAAAGAAAAAAGAAGCGGAGAGCACTGGAAAACTCTCAAAACGCACACGTCGCATTATTTTAATCGCGGTATGGATCATGGCCTTTGTTCCTTTGTTAGCGATTCTATTTATGTTGGAGCAAGCGCGACCTGGTATTCCATCTCACAAAGAGCTAGCGAGCCCGCCGGACAAACAGGCCTCTATCATCTATACTTCAGACGGAAAAGAAATGGGGCGTTTCTGGAGTGTCAACCGTAAAAGTGTTGATTACAATGAAATTTCTCCTTATGTCATTTCTGCTTTAATTGCCACAGAAGACGAACGTTTTTATGAGCACGCTGGTGTAGATGCAGAAGGATTAGGACGTGCAGTGACCTTTGCTGCAATGGGAAAAGATGGTGGTGGTGCGAGTACAATCTCTCAACAATTGGCAAAATTATTATATACCGCACAGGATACGGCTAATGGAGGTGTCGCTCGCGATAAATGGGATCGATTAAAACAGAAGTTTGGAGAGAATATTCTCGCCGTTAGATTAGAATCACAATATACCAAGGAGGAAATCATAACCATGTATTTGAATAATTTTGATTTCTTGTATAATGCTGTTGGGATTTCGTCTGCTGCACAGGTTTATTTTAATAAAAAGCCCATTGACTTGAACATGGAGGAGTCAGCCATGTTGGTTGGAATGTGTAAAAACCCAGGAATGTACAATCCGCTTAAGTTTCAATACAAAGAATATGCGGATACAGAAGATGGACGTGCACAATACGAAAAAGATAGTCTTCGTGCCTATGGACGCCGTGAAACTGTGTTTGACCAATGGTTAAAAAGTAGTAAAAAAGAGAATGAGGCAATGCTGGTTTCGATTACAGAAGCACAGCGCGATTCGCTGATTGCTTTGCCAATTGAAGTGGATTATCAAATCGTCGATCATAAAGAAGGTTTAGCACCACATTTTCGTGAAGTCTTGCGTCAAGAACTAACAAGTCGTTTTAGAGAGCTTAATGAAGACGGCACTTATAAATATCACAAGCAAGACGGCAGCCCCTACAACATCTATCTTGACGGGCTTCGCATCTATACAACGATTGATTCTAGAATGCAAACTTATGCAGAAGCAGCAGTGCAAGAGCACATGGAAACAACATTGCAGTATGAGTTTGACAAAAACAATAAAAAGAATAAAAGACCTCCGTTTGCGAATGATACAGATGACGCGCAAATTGATGCCTTGATGAATCGTGCAGTGAAAAACTCTGATCGTTATCGTTCCCTCAAAGGAGCTGGTAAATCGGAAGCTCAGATTCAAGAAAATTTCAAAAAACCGGTAAAGATGAAAGTCTTTGCCTATACAGGAGAATTTGACACAATTATGTCGCCTTATGATTCAATCAAATACTATAAAGGTATTCTCCAAGCTGGTCTCATGTCAATGGATCCAAAAACAGGATTTGTTAAGGCATGGGTAGGTGGACCGAATTTTAATCATTTTGCTTATGATCACGTAAAACAAGCCAAACGACAAGTAGGCTCGACGATCAAACCTTTTGTTTATGCAGCGGCATTAGACATTGGAGTTATCACACCTTGCAAATCATACGTCGACATGGAATATTGTATTGATGTTCCTGTTAGTCCAACCAGAGATAAATCCTGGTGCCCAAAGACCGGGACAAAGAATACGGGAGATGACATTGTTAGCAAAGCTGCGCTTGCTGGATCATTAAACAACATAACCGTTGCCATCATGAAAGATATGGGTGCAACAGCCGGCCCAGCGCGTATGGCACAAACCTTAGAAAATGTGGGAATCCATTTACGTCAGGAAGATATCGTTCCGGCCATGTGTCTAGGACCAATGGATTTGTCTTTATATGAAATGGTAGGCGCACAAAGTACTTTTGCAAATAAGGGCGTTTATATTGAGCCGATTTATGTTATGCGTGTCGAGGACAGAAATGGAAATGTTATCATTGATTTGGAATACGATATTCGTGAAGCGATGAGTGAAGAGTTGGCCTATACCATGATCAATATGATGAAAGGAGCCGTAAACGGTGCGCAAAACGTTCATCAAGGAAAAACTTATGCTACCAGTAGTTCATTGCGAAGCAGTCGTCCATGGGGTGGAATTAAATACCCAACGGCTGGTAAGACTGGAACAACCAATTCAGCTGCAGATGGATGGTTCATGGGCTTAACACCTGACTTAGTAACCGGCGTTTGGGTTGGTGCAGATGATAAGTTTATTCATTTTAGAAGTTATCCTTGGGGACAAGGTGCGCGAATGGCATTACCAATATATGGTTACTATATGCAACGTGTTTACAAAGACAAAACACTAGATATTTCGAAAAAAGATTTTGAAGCTCCCCCAAATTATGACGCCAGCATTTTCAAATGTTCAGTGCAGATGGATGGGCCTGGAATATAAACCAATAAGCAAGTAAGATGAACAAGGTAGTTGATAACGTTAGTGAAGCATTAACTGGAATTGAAGATGGAATGACCATCATGCTAGGAGGATTCGGCCTTTGTGGCATACCGGAAAACAGTATTGCTCAATTGGTAAAAATGGGTGTGAAGGACTTAACTTGTATCTCAAACAATGCTGGGGTAGATGATTTTGGTTTAGGTCTTTTATTGCAAAAGAAACAAATCAAAAAAATGATCTCTTCTTACGTTGGTGAAAATGACGAATTTGAACGTCAGATGTTAAGCGGTGAATTAGAAGTGGATTTGATTCCACAAGGATCATTAGCTGAACGTTGCCGTGCTGGAGGAGCTGGAATCCCTGCATTTTATACGCCTGCAGGTTACGGAACAGAAGTAGCGGAAGGAAAAGAAGTGAAGGAATTTAATGGCAAACCACATATTTTAGAATCAGCACTACACGCCGATTTTGCGATCGTAAAAGCTTGGAAAGGTGATACCGCGGGTAACTTGATTTTTAAAGCAACTGCTCGAAATTTTAACCCCGTCATGGCGACAGCAGGTAAGATAACTATTGCTGAAGTAGAAGAATTGGTTCCGGCTGGAGAGCTAGACCCAAACAATATACACACAGCAGGTATTTTTGTACAACGTATTTTCAAAGGCGAGAAGTTTGAAAAACGAATTGAGCAACGCACAACACGCCCAAGAAGCTAATTCATTCCGTTCACCAAACGGATTTGTAATTGACCTATGCTAGAAAAGGGAACAGCCCATAAGTCCGCCAATTTTTTTGGAGCGGTTGAAAGAAAAAGTATCGTTCTCCTTTTTATCCTTCTATTCCTCTTTTTGATCATAAAAGCGATTCAAATGCCTTTATTGCATGATGAAATCGCGACATTTTTCTATTACGTTCAGTCAGACAATTACCTCCCCCCTGAAGCACATTGGGATGCGAATAACCATATCCTCAATTCATTTTTAACCAATATCAGCTATCATCTATTTGGCAATGCTCCAATCGCTTTGCGATTGCCCAATGTGATCAGTTATGGGTTCTATTTATTTGCTGCCTATCATTTAGTGAAAGGACTAAAGTCTAGCCCTATTCGATGGGCAACTCTTTTGGCATTTATCATGTCCCATTACTTATTTGAATATTTTGCCGAGTCACGTGGATATGGTATGTCCATTGCTTTTTTAATGATGGGTTTTTATTTCTTTCAACTCATCCGTAATCGCAATCAAATTATTGATTTTATTGGACTGTTCTTTTTTGTTATCGCAGCAGCCGCTGCTAATTTAACACTCGTGGTTCCAGCCTTGCTCTTTTTCGCGATGACTGGCCTGCACCTCTTGATCGCTCGTAAAGAAAAAAATATATTTCCCCGACTAGGAATTGTGGTTTTAAGCACCGTTCCGCTACTCACACTCATAAAAGTTTCATTTGCATTTAAGGAAAGAGGTGCTTTTTATTATGGCAGTGATAAAGGGTTTTACGAAGTCACGGTCAAAACCTTGAGCGAATATATTTTGTGCACTTACAATCTTGGTATAGCCATTGTTATTACCTTACTTACAGGAATCATAATCGGTCTATTTATCTTCCGCTTTCTTAAGGCAAAACAAGCTTCATCTTGGACCTATTTGTTATCGCCTCAAGGTATTTTTGCATTTGTTTTTCTGATGTTATTGCTTGGAATATTTGCTCTTTATTATGTGTTAGGCATAAACTTCCCAGAAGATCGCGTAGCGATGCATCTCTACCCACTTTTCGTTTTAGCATTAGGTTATGCGCTTCAGCAAATCAGTGATTTTCAAAAAAGGACGGAATGGGTCGGAATCATTCTTCTTATTTTCCCGGTCTTATTCCTCTTCCACTTACACCCAAAGCATTCCGTCTTCTCGACACAAGAACGAACCTCACCTGCCATTTTTGAATACATCAGAGATACACCTAATCCTCACCTTTTTCCATTGACGGTAGGAGGATATAAGACACAAGAATTTTGTTGGTATTATCTAAATTCGCGATCTGGCGGAGGACAAGGTAAAATACATACCAATTATCATGTCACATTGGATGCTGATTTTCAAATCATCCGAAATGGAAAGAATGAAGATTCAATTCTATTTGATTATTACCAACCTGTGGTTTCAGACCCCTATGCCGATTTAACTTTATTTGAACGCAAAACACCACTGAGTCGCCAACTCGTTTTTGATACCCTAGCATGTCCAACATCAGGAGTAATCAAAAACGAATATCATAATATTCTTGAAATGGACATTAGCAAATACCAAGACGGAACTTTATATGCTGGCGCAGAAATTACATTAAATGCTGCACCCAGTCCATTTATTGCTTGGTTGGCGATAACCGTCAATGATGAGGTGGGCAAATCCCTCTATTCAGATTATATTCCGATGGACTGGATCCGCAAAGATTGGAAGGGCGAAAAAAATAATGTAAAACAAGGTATTCTCATCCATCACGTTCCTCCTCAGGCTAAAACACTCAAATTCTATCTCTGGAATATTGAAGAAGCGGACTATTCAATTCCTGATGGAAAGTGTTATCTTTATGAATTGAAAAGAGATTTTCCAAATCGATATAACGAATAGTATGGCGCTCGACAAAATAGGCATAGCAAAACGAATTGCACAAGAATTAGAGGATGGATGGTATGTCAACCTAGGAATCGGAATTCCAACATTGGTTGCAAACTATATCCCCGACGGCATTCAAGTTGAATTTCAGTCAGAAAACGGACTGCTTGGAATGGGTCCTTTCCCGTATGAAGGAGAGGAAGATGCGGATTTAATTAATGCCGGAAAACAAACCGTTACGGTTAAAGATGGCGGTGTCATTTTTGACTCATCCACCTCTTTTGCAATGATTCGAGGACAACACGTTCAGTTGACTGTTCTTGGTGCAATGGAAGTTGCACAGAATGGAGATATTGCAAACTGGAAAATCCCGGGTAAAATGGTGAAAGGTATGGGAGGCGCCATGGATTTAGTGGCTTCTGCAGAAAATATTATCGTAGCCATGATGCACACTAATAAACGTGGAGAGTCTAAGCTTCTAAAAGAATGCACGTTGCCATTGACGGGTGTGGGATGCGTCACACGCATTGTTACTAATCTAGCACTACTTGAGATTAAGGATGAAAAATTCCATTTATTAGAAAGAGCACCGGGAGTTTCAGTCGAAGAAATCAAAGCCGCAACAGCAGGTGATTTAGTAATTCCAGATAATGTTCCTGAAATGAAGATATAACCACTGAATAACTTCGCTTTGAAAGAAGTGAAACCTATACAATGACATCTAGCTCCCTCACAAAATCGGCACTTCAGGATATTATCCAATGGGATATTGAAAACTGGTCTCGTTGCCTTCCTTTTTGGGAGAAACATATCGATCATTCACAACCAAAGAAAGTACTGGCGCTAGGAGAAAGAGAAGGCGGCATTAGTTTATATTTTGCATTGAATGGCCATGATGTGATTTGTTCTGACTACAATCCTTTGCCTGAGTCAACCGTACATTTGCACCAGAAGTATAAAGTTGCTGATCGGGTATCGTATCAAGCCCTCGATATGAAAGCGATTAATCTTCCGGACGAATCAGTAGATATCGTTGTATTCAAATCAGTTTTGGGAGCACTTTCAAATACAGAAGATCAAGAAAAAGCACTAAAAGAAATCCACCGTGTATTAAAAAAAGACGGCATTTTTCTATTTGCAGAAAACCTAGAAGGTAGTAAACTACATAAATATTTGCGTAATAAATTTGTTAAATGGGGTAAGCGCTGGCGCTATATCAAGACGCGCGAAATGCTCGATTGGGGAGATGCTTTTGCTGATAAAAAAACAGAAACCCACGGTGTTGTCGGTTTATTTGGTCGCTCAGAAAATCAACGTCGAAAATTTGCTGGACTAGATCGCTTTTTAACACCTATTACACCACAAAATTGGCGCTATATTCTTTTTGGGGCCATGAAAAAATAGCTTTGGAGACCTACTTGATTAAAAAACAATTCACTGTTCAGTTCAATCAATTTGACAATGAACGAATTATAAAAAATATACAATAAAAACACAAGAATTCTTCCTTTTTACCTCCTAAGCCATCCGTCTTTGTACTGATTTTTATCTTTTTCTACCAGTCAATCTGAATGACGAGATGATTAAAACATTTTAATCCCCGTTTAAATATTTCAAGCTTTATTTTACACAACGTTTTTACTGGCTTTGCGGCTATAGCGTTTGCCATTCCCATCCCTTTTTCTACCTAAAATAAATTCTCTTTCCTCAGGCTTTTAGCTGTTTTTTGGATGCTTTCTTTGGCTCAACTTTGCAATGCGGAGAAAAAATTGAGCCGAACACTCCTTAACAAAGTAGGCCATTCCAAAACTTAAATAGAAAATGAAAAAGTTTTCAAAAACAATTGCCATGTTTACATTATCATTCTTAGCATTGGCGTGTAACAAAGAGGATGTTCAAGAAACAGTAGACGAAAATGTTTCTAGAGCCAACATTGATTATACACTTGACAAGGTTCCATTATTGGAAAATGAGCAGGATATAAATCAATTAATAATAAATTCGAATGACAAAGATGAAGAAAAACTAAACAAATATCTTTATGAAATTGGTTTGGCAACAAAAGAATTGATTAAAAATACTGATTCCCCCATTCTTTACCAGTAAGATTTCGCAACTGCAAGAGTGAGTCTATCAAAGACCTTGCTACCAAAGTATCTGCGATTTAATTTGTAGCAAAATTCATTGAGATAAAGTTGTAAATATTTTCCTTTAATCTTATGAAACACACCCAGCAAAGACCTTTTTGCGTTACTGATGGCAATATGAACCCATTTAAGTGTTGTTTTGGTGGTTTTTTTATCTGATTTTTCAGTCATGTGTATCTCTACATAGTCTGAAATATCAACATAACTTGTGCTTTTATCTGAGAAAACGATACTTTTTTCTTGAATGTTTTCTTCCAATGTATCGTTGATTGTTTCGGATTTATGATCGTAAAGAACCTTCATTTTAAAATACCGGCATTGACTACTTTTTTTACCTGTTTCAATATCTTCTAGCGGAGTTGATTCTGCCATAACTGCCACTTTCATTTGTCGTTGACTACCACGCCCTCTCTTTAATTTTACCTTTTCTGAGGTTGCTTTTTCAAAGTATCCTTCATCAAATTCAATCGCCCCCTCCAACAGGTAAAGGGCATCTCGCTTTCCCATGGCCGTCCGTATTTTGTGCATTAATCGCCAAATTGTATCATATTTAGGATGATTTAATTGTCGTTGGAGCTCTGAAGCAGAGATTGTTTTCTTGCTATAAGTCATAAATGCCATTGCTTTGTACCAAGTGTGCAAATCAACTTTCGATCCTTCCATTATACTTCCGCTCTTTAACGTTGTTCTAAAATCACAATTACGACACTGCCATTGACCTTTGGATTTAAGCCAGTAGTGATTGGTATGACCACATTTTTTACAGTTGACACCTTCTTGCTCCCTTTGTATACGAAAGTGATTCTTACAAGCTTCTTCGGTCGGAAAATCTTCCATAAATCTTAGTATATTCATCTTGTTTTTTATTCAAAACTAAAGATGTACTGCGTAATCAATTTACGTTCTGGTAATTTACGTGGGAATCAGAAATTTATTTAGGAAACTATTGATTTGTAATGAAAATATTTACATTGTCGATAAATTAAAGAAGCCATTTTCTTCTGACACCTAAAACTTGCCGAAGATTT
>JAURQI010000025.1 GCA_030836155.1 Crocinitomix sp. | reverse complement strand
CGGCAATTAAAACCAGACCGTATTGCATTTTATAGCTATGCTCATGTACCTTGGATTAAAGGGGTGGGGCAACGTGGTTATGATGAAAATGATTTGCCTTCAGCACAGGAAAAGCGGGTTATGTACGAAGAAGGTAAACGTCTACTTGGTGAAATAGGATATATTGAGATTGGCATGGATCATTTTGCGCTTAAAACGGACAATTTGCATGAGGCAATGGTGAACAAGACCTTACACCGAAATTTCATGGGCTATACGGCTGGTAAAACGAAATTGATGATCGGTTTGGGCATGAGTTCGATCAGTGATTCTTGGTACAGCTTTGCTCAAAATGTCAAAACAGTGGAAGAGTATCAGACGATCGTTAACCAAGGAGAGCTACCTTTGTTGCGCGGTCATTTGTTGACAGAAGAGGATTTGATCATCCGTGAACATATATTAAACATCATGTGTCACTTCGAAACGAATTGGTCTGAAGAACGTTTACAATTTCCTGAATTACCAGAATGCATTGAGCGTTTAAAAGAAATGGAATCCGATGGATTGGTTGAAATGACTGAGACAGGATTGCGATTACCTGAAGCAGCGTGTCCTTTTGTTAGAAACGTGTATGGCTTTCGATCTGCGTTTGCTGCGCAATAAACCCACGACTAGAGTTTTCTCTATGACCATCTAAGGGTATTTACCAATTCACTGCTACAGTTTAACTCCTCTATTCGATCTGGTATTGAAATACTGATTTCTGAATAACACTTTCATATCAATATTCACACTTACAATTGAGCGCAAAAAAAACTGCTTGCCCGTCAGAGACGAACAAGCAGTTCATAATTTATTTATACTTATTGTTATTGCTTCACAACTGAGATAGTTGATGCAGCACCTTCAACAGCAATCTTAATTAAATAGTTACCAGCTTCGAAAGCGTCCATTGAAATTTCTTCAATTCCGTTTCCTTGTCCAGCTGCAACGATTTTACCAGAAGCATCATACAACAACCAGTTGTACTGTCCTTCAAAGTTAACCGTTAAGATGTCAACTACTGGGTTAGGATAAACAGAAATGTTATCTAACTCATTCAATTCAACACCTGCTTGTGAGTCAACGATGAATGTAACATCTGAATCACACATTCCGTCAGAGACAGTTACTGTGTAAGATCCCACTGTTAAGGCATCAATATCCTCAGTAGTTGCTCCATTTGACCAAGAGTAAGTATATGGTCCACCAGTTCCACCTTCAGGTGTAAAGTCGATTGATCCATCATATCCATCACCAGTCATCATTGTTACAACACCCGTTCCAGTTGGAGCTTCCATTGAAGTTACCGTAACTGAACTAGTAGATTCACATCCACCTGCATTTGTAGCAGTAACAGTGTATATTACATCTCCTACATCTTGCATCATTGGTTCACCATCAACAGCTCCGTTATCCCAAGCATAATCCGCTTCGTCACCAACTGCCTCTAATGTAAACATATCATCTTCACAAACGCTCATATCATCTCCAGCATATACGTAAGGAATATCGTGTACGAAAACACTAACCATATCCGTAGATACACAACCTGTTGCTAAATCAGTACCTGCAACGATAAAGAAGTTTTCTCCGATTGTCTCAGGAGCAAATGCTACCCCGTCTTCGATAGAAACACCCCAATCATATTCATCAGCAGTACCAGTAGCTGTTACTGTCACTTCTTCTCCTAAACAGATTTCTTCAGCGTCAATTGCTCCTGAAACGTTCGGTCCAGAAACAACTTCAACGTCAAATGAACCTGTACACCCAACATTCGGGCAGAATCCAATCGCGAAGTTAGATGCGGTCCATCCAGTTCGGTTCTTACCAGGTGCTGCATATGCTTCAGTTTGATCGGCATTTTGAATTCCTAAAGTGTGGAAACCTGAAGTCTCATTCTGTGTTTGAACGTGCACTTCGATGCAGTTAGTAGTCTCGAATAATTTGATTTGCCCAGTAACAAAGTCTGGACCGGTATAAAAGTGAGGAATCGCGTTGAATTCAACTACCAATACTCTGTTAGGAGCAGTACCAATTGTTTCATAACGAATTGACCCTCCACTCGGTGGACGAAGGTCATCCCAACAAAGAGCGATTAACTCGCCGGGTTCAAACGCCGAAGACCAAGGAATCAATTCTCCACCACAACAACCGTTGTCCGATTCAGGTGAGAATGTTACAAAACCATTTGAGCTGATTCTGAAAGTTGTCTTGTCATTTCCGAAGAAATTGAATGTAAAACCGATCGATAAATCAGTTGAAACTTGATCATCTCCAAGAAAAACTGAAGACCCACCAATTGCGTCCATTGAGAATGGAACCGCTTCATCAATTGAGTACCCCTCACCAGGAGCTTCAACATTAATTGTGTGAGTTCCGATACCTGCTGCAGATGGCGTAAATACATTACCTTCAACACCAGGACCAGTATAAACCGCACCTGGCGATTCAACTGACATTGCTGCAGGTGCATCCTCCAAACACATGGTTGGAGAAATACCTGAAATGTCACATTGCCCGAAACCTACAGAAGTAAGTCCTAAGGCAAGTCCAAATAGTAAAATTCTTTTCATAACTAGTTCTTTTAGTAAAGCTGCTTTTTTTATATAAATCAATTAATCCCGCAATGTAGTTATATTTTCTCAAATAACAAATTTTTAATCGCGTGAATCAGACCGATTCTCAATCGATTAAATGAACTGAAAACATAAGGGATACCGGAAGAGTGTTAGCATTAGAATTGTGAAGAACTTGTTTAAAAAGAAAATGGGGTCACCAAATGACTGCGATGACCCCAATTTTTAGAGATTAAATTCCTTTTTAATCTTCTTTTACCTCTTCGAAATCTACATCTTCTGCACTAACATCATCTGAATTGTCAGATGAGCCTTCCGCTCCTGTTGCTTCTCCTTCTCCGCCTGCGTTTTCCTGATTTGCATACATCTCTTGAGATGCTGCTTGGAATACTGTATTTAGCTTTTCCATAGCCGTGTCAATCGAACTTAAATCCTTTGACTCATGAGCTGCTTTAAGTTCTGCTAATGCAGACTCGATTGGCTCTTTTTTATCAGCTGGTAATTTATCACCGTATTCGCTGAGTTGTTTCTCCGTTTGGAAAATCAAGGCGTCAGCCGCGTTCAATTTCTCTACTTCTTCTTTTCGCTTTTTATCAGCTTCTGCGTTTTGCTCTGCGTCTGCTTTCATTCTTGCGATTTCATCATCTGACAATCCTGAAGAAGATTCAATTTTAATTGACTGCTCTTTTCCAGTTGCTTTATCTTTTGCAGAAATATTCATGATACCGTTTGCGTCAATATCAAACGTAACCTCAATTTGAGGAACACCTCTCGGTGCTGGTGGAATATCAGATAATTGGAAACGTCCTAAAGTCTTATTATCGTTTGCCATTGGTCTTTCTCCTTGCAATACGTGAATATCCACCGCTGGTTGATTATCCGAAGCTGTTGAGAAAGTCTCTGATTTCTTTGTTGGAATGGTCGTGTTAGACTCGATCAATTTCGTCATTACACCACCCATTGTTTCAATTCCTAAAGAAAGAGGTGTTACATCTAATAATAAAACGTCTTTAACTTCTCCTGTCAAAACACCACCTTGAATTGCAGCACCTAGTGCCACTACCTCATCTGGATTTACTCCTTTAGAAGGGTCTTTTCCAAAGAAACTCTTAACAGCTTCTTGAATGGCAGGGATACGTGTTGACCCACCCACTAAAATTACCTCATCAATATCACTTGTAGATAAACCTGCATTTTTTAATGCGGTTCTGCAAGGCTCGATTGTTCTTTTAATCAAATCATCAATTAATTGCTCGAATTTTGAGCGAGACAATGAACGTACCAAGTGTTTTGGGACACCATCAACTGGCATAATATAAGGCAAGTTGATTTCGGTTGACGTTGTCGATGACAACTCAATTTTAGCTTTTTCAGCCGCCTCTTTCAAACGTTGCAGAGCCATAGGATCTTTACGCAGATCAATACCTTCATCATTCTTAAATTCTTCTGCTAACCAGTTAATGATTTTATCATCAACATCATCACCACCTAAGTGCGTATCTCCATCTGTTGACAATACTTCAAATACCCCATCTCCTAATTCAAGTACAGAAACATCATGTGTTCCTCCACCAAAATCAAAAACGATAATTTTCTGCTCCTCTGTTTTCTTATCTAATCCGTATGCCAAAGCTGCTGCTGTTGGCTCGTTAATGATTCGTTTTACTTTTAGGCCTGCAATCTCACCCGCCTCTTTTGTTGCTTGACGTTGAGAATCATTAAAATAGGCAGGAACTGTAATCACCGCTTCAGTTACTTCTTGTCCTAAATAATCTTCAGCTGTTTTCTTCATTTTTTGAAGAATCATCGCCGAGATTTCTTGCGGTGTATATAAACGCTCATCAATTTTAACACGCGGCGTATCATTATCTCCTTTTACGACATTGTATGGTACACGATCTACTTCAGCTGAAACATTGCTAAAGCTTGTACCCATAAATCGCTTAATGGAGAATATTGTTTTCTGTGGATTCGTAATTGCCTGACGCTTCGCCGGGTCTCCTACTTTACGTTCGCCTCCATCCACAAAAGCCACCACTGAAGGAGTTGTTCTTTTTCCTTCGGCATTCGTGATTACAACTGGCTCATTACCTTCCATTACAGATACGCAAGAGTTGGTTGTTCCAAGGTCAATTCCGATAATCTTACTCATATTGTTATTTTAAATTGTTCAAAATATAAATTCAATTCCCATAGGTCAATGATTATGCCATGGCCCTTTTCTGACATCTTAATCAACATTTTGTCAGCCTGCGACTTTATATGAAATAATTTTATGACAGATCGTCAGATTTTCATGTCAAAAAAATGTTGATAAAAAAGAAAAACTTACCTGCTAGGCTTATCGATTTCAGCTATATTTGTCATGCTAAATTTAAACGAAGAGTCATATGAATTTCATTATTTCCAGTTCGGCATTACTAAAGAACTTACAACGAATTGGCGGAGTGCTCAACAGCAGCAACTCATTGCCTATCCTTGACAATTTCCTTTTTGAACTGGAGAATGGCACCTTGACAATCTCAGCTTCTGATCTAGAAAACACAATGAAAACGAGTGTTCAGCCAGACGAAGCAAGAGAAGAAGGTCGTATTGCTATTCCAGCAAAACTCCTTTTAGATACGCTGAAGAACTTTTCTGACCAGCCACTTTCATTTTCAATCGATGGTAGTCATTTTGGAATTGAGATTTCATCAGACTATGGTAAATATAAACTGGTTGGACAGAATCCGGATGATTTTCCAAAATCACCTGAATTAGAAAATACCGAAACATTAGCTGTAAATGGAGAGATCATCGCCAGCGCTATTGACAAAACATTATTTGCAACAGGTAATGACGAGTTAAGACCGGTCATGAGCGGTGTTTTCTGTCAGTTTTCACCTGAGAAATTGATTTTTGTAGCTACGGATGCACACAAATTGGTGCGCTATGGTCGCAATGATTCAAACGCAAGCAAAGCTTCTGATTTTATTCTCCCAAAGAAACCATTAAATCTACTCAAGCAGAATTTGACGGGTGAAGAAGAGGTCAAAATTAACTATAATGAAACAACAGCTCGTTTTTCATTCGGATCTATTGAATTAACCTGTCGACTGATTGACGGGAAGTATCCAAATTACGAAGCTGTTATTCCAGTGGAGAATCCTAATGTATTAACAGTAGATCGTCTTTCATTTTTGAATTCAATCAAAAGGGTTTCGATTTTCTCGAACAAAACAACACACCAGGTTAAATTAAAGGTAGCAGGTAGCGAATTAACTTTATCTGCTGAAGATCTTGACTTCTCGAATGAGGCAAAAGAGCGATTAACGTGTAATTATGCCGGTGATGATATGGAGATTGGTTTCAACGCACGTTTCCTCCTAGAGATGCTAAATCACATCAGCACAACAGAGGTGATCCTTGAAATGAGCGAGCCGAATAAGGCGGGTATCCTTTTACCTTCTGGAAACGAAAACGAGCAGGAAGACATCCTTATGCTTGTCATGCCAGTTATGATTCGATAGGTAAAGTCTCCCTTTGCAAACTTCGTAAAGCCTGACTAGTAAAGGGCTATAGGAATAGGTATAATTATTGATGTTTATTAGCCATCAACGCCTTTTAGATGAACCCACTGATTCGAAATGTAGTTTTACTTTTTATAACCTTCCTTTTTTTTGGATGCTTAGTCGCTGATGAAATCTTTCTTGCACCCCAAGAACCGGAAGTGTCATTACAGACAAGAGCAGAACAATCGATCCAAGAGTATATCTTAAAAAGAAGCGAAACTGTAACTTATAACAGTTACGGATTCAGTGAACTGGTTGTAAAAAAACCTGTTTTGATTCACAAACTCGATTCATTAGATCGGGTGGTCCAAATGAATCCTAAAAACGAAATAGCGCGTCAAAACCGGGACACATTGCAAGCACTCGTTCGAGCTAATAAGATTCAGCGCACTGCGGTTTTAGAACACTTCTTCACATTAAAAAGTGACAGTACTGACTTTGTGAATGTTTTCGAAATTAAATACACGCTTGATGATACCTTAGGTGTTTTGCAAACAGATCCTAAAATAATCCTAACCATACCGGCCTCCTATAAAACCTTGTTAGATTATTATTTCTATGAGTACACTTTATTCATCGCTCCCACCTATGCAGAAGCCCGTCAGATGAGTCGAAAATTCTACCAATATTTCAAAGCCCAGCAAGAAGAGCTCAGTTTAACGACACGAAAATCTGACTTTTTAAAACATACACTCGAAATCTGTAAACTCGTAAAAGTCAATGGAAAATTCGAACAAGATCGGATTGTTCAAGGTTTATTCAAGCTTTATATGAAAGAACGTCGAAAGGACATTAAATTATATGAGCCTATCGCCTTCTCATCACTCTTTGAAACAATTGAAGAAAATAATGACTCTCTAATTGGATATTACTTTTTTCATAAATTTACAGGTGAGTATGCTGGTGCCATTGACACAAATGCCGTCTTAATTGAAATTTCACCTTATTACGAAATCGATCAGGTATTTCAGCTTGACCAACCTTATGAGAACTATGTAAATTAATACCATGACAAAATTATTTCCCCTTACAATTTTGCTCTTAATTTCTTTGAGTCCATCAGTGTCTTTAGCCCAGGACAATCAATTAGATGCAGAAGAACAAGTTAAAAATCATGTAATCCAATGGGCTGAACAAGTATTTCTAGCCCACTCCTCTTATAAATTTGAAGAATTCCATGCAGAGGAAACAGACGACTATTTTATTCAATCTTCACGCATTGAAATGTATGAAGAGAAAATTGCCTCACTCAAAAGAGACAAGGCTGAAGGAAAGTATTCGGGCACTGCTGAACAATATGAAAAAGATCTCAAAAAATATCAAGCAGCCGTTGATGACGCCAAGAAAAAACTGAGTTCAATCAGTGCGGTTGAATATTATACAATCAACTTCTGGACAAATATTATGACCTCAGATGGTATTACCGTGTATTATGAAATAAAAGTACGACTTGACGCTCAGTTCGTCATTTTAAGCGCAATTGAAAACAGCTCCGTTGGCAAGAAAAGTGCTGATACCAAAATTTCATATAAAAAAGGAGCTACTGGACTTAAAGTAGCAGAAAAGTAAGCCTTAATTCCACGATTGCTGAAAAGCGCCATCCTCTCTTAAATCATGTAATTGATTGGGCAGTAATTTTGAAGATAAAAAATCACTTAACCTGCTTGAGATGGAAGGACCGATTAGTACGATCGTCCCGCGCTCTTTCCATGCCATTATCATGTCATCGGGAACAAAGTTCAGATGGTGCAAAAGGACATATTTTGTTAACGGCATCGAATCTGGAAAATGCTGAGTTACCCAAATCTTTTCTTGCCCAATTGGAATTATATGTGAACTGTCTTTTAATAAATATTGTTCTGTAGGGCTCGCTTGTCCTGTCCGATAAAACCAATTGTTTTTAATATTAAACTGCAAGGCATCTTCGTCATACATTAGTTCAGATGTCGCATAAAAAACATTCTTTTGTCCATAAAAAACATCTAAAGCTAAGTTTTTAGGTGTATTGTAGACCACAAACACCTTTTCATTAGCGAGCTCGTTTTTCTCTTTAATATTAATCACCATCAATATGATTGCTAATGTTAATGTATAGAAAAGGGCCGTTTTTTTTCTTTTAACAAATGTGACAAGACCTGTGATTATGATGGCATAAATCAAAAATACCTCGTACCAATGGATCGAAACACCATAGTAAATCGAATAAGGCAATTTCTCAATAAAGGCAACTCCTTTGTTCATAATCGAGAGCAAAGCATCGAAGACATAAGTAATAACCTGATTCACGATTGGAATCCAATGTGTCAAAAAATAAATAAAAGCGACCAACAGAATGGAAAAGGTCAGTGGAATAACAATCAGATTGGACAAAAGGAAAAAGTTTGGGAATTGATGGAAATAGAATAAGCCTAAAGGAAATGTAGCTAATTGAGCAGCAATTGACACAGTTGTAATTTGCCATATCTTATCTATAAACAACCAACGAAAGTAAAACAGTTTATAGATTTTAGGCTGAATATATACAATACCAATAACCGCAAGATAACTAAGCTGAAAACCAACTTGAAAAATAACGAGAGGTTCTATAAGTACCATCAAAAATGCCGAGACCATAATAGATTGATAAACACTAGTCTCGCGCTCCAACTCCAACCCTATTGCTACAAAAGAAAACATGATAGCAGACCTCAAAACGGATGAAGATAAACCGGTCAATAGCGCATAAAACCAAATCCCAATCAAAACAACGATAAGAAATACTAACTTGCCTCTGGGAAAGCGTTTGAGTGGTTTGAGAAAAAAAGAGAGTATCAGCATCACAATTCCTACATGTAAACCGGAAACCGCCAAAACATGCATCGCTCCTGCGCTAGAATAAGATCTTAACGTTTCTTTATCTAAACTATTTTTATCCCCTAAAATTAGCGCTTTGGCCACCATTAGGTTAGAAGGCGAGATAGTAGAATCCTCTAGCAAACATTCTAAATAACTCCTCACTTTATGCAACTTTTTAATCCAGTCAACTCCCGAGTTTCCAATATTTATCCATTGATTAGAAGGGACATAAGCTTGAGTTCTAATATGCTGTAATTTCAAATAGCGGGCATAATCAAACGCCTTTGGATTACCACTTGATCTAATCTCTTGGAATTGTGCTGAAATAAGCAATTCATCACCATATACTAACCTCATAGCCGCACTATCCTTTTCAAGATACAGTAGTGTTTTACCTGTAGCTTTATTTTGATTTAATTCTAAAACCTCGGCAAATACCTTAACAGAATTCTCCTTTACTTCGGGTATTTCAAGAATTCTCAATTGTACGACATCTCCTAAATCGACGCTATTTTTACAGAAATAAGTCGAATAACGTTCTTCCTGATGATAACCGTTTAAAAAAGCTCCAAGAACAAAAAAGAATAGCATGGCAAAAAAGCCAAATAGAACAGTCCGCCTTCTCATCTCTTGAAAAGAAAATAAATGAAGACCTACTACACTAAAAAAAAGAATGAGGACCTCAATAAAAGACGGATAGAACGCTGAATAAAATGAACATATAACCCCAAGAACCAAGGGGAGAAACAATCGCCAGATTACAGGTATTACAAGTCTTTGCTCAAGCATACTTCAATGTGAAGCACCAATCAATTTCATCAAAGATGAATTGAGATTGTTCAGGGAGCTAAATGCAATCGATTTGGGCCAATTTTTTCCGAATATAGGGAAAAATAAACATCCGAAAAAAACAAGCACTTTTGAGCGTATCTCAAAATCATTTCATATTTTAGCCGTAGATAAATGAAATCCCGCGCATATATGAAAACAAAGAATTATTGGCTAGCAACAGCTTTTGTAGGAACCGCTCTTTTGCTAACATCCTGTAATGGAGATGGTGAACACAACGAAAGCAATGAGCTAAACACTGTTGATACGACCGAGGCAACATCTGATGAGGATTTTGAGGCACTTTTTGATTCTCCAGAAGTGGATTATCACTTACCTTCCCCATTGCAAGTTGCTAGTATTTTTAAAAAATCTGGGCTCAGTTATAATTCGGGAGCAACTAGTGACCCAAGTAAATCTGATCTTTATACAAGTGATTTAAAGCAGATGCTCAACTTTGGCGTTTACTCTGCAGACATGGCTTATTGTGTCTTAAACGAGCAGTCAAACGAAGCACGTAAATATTTAGAGCAGATTACATTCTTGGCAGAGAAGATTGGCATGGAGGCTGTTTTCGAAAACAAAGATTTGATAGATCGATTTGATGCCAATATCGAAAACAAAGATTCTATTGAAATTTTAATGGTTGACATTCAGGAACGAACTGAGATTTACATGGATGACAACGAGATGCAACACCAACAAGCAGTTCATTTCGCTGGCGCGTGGACGGAAGGAATGCAATTGGGTGTATATGATTTCGAAAATAATCCAAACAAAGAAGGCGTTGGCAGTCAAATTGCTGAGCAAATGTCAATTTTGTCAAGCATCATCAAGGGTTTGAAAGACCCTAGAAACGATGGCATGGATATTGGATGGTTAATATCAGACTTGGAAGCCATTCAGGCAAGATTCGACGGGTTCCATTCCGTTACCGCCTATTTTGACGATCCAGACGCACTTGAGTTAACGCTCACAGATGCTGAATATGATGAGCTTGGTGAGATGATCAAGACATTACGTACAAAAATTGTTAACGGTTAATGCACTACTGATATGAAAAGAATACTGACTTTATTAGCGCTGTTTGGTATTGCGATATTATTCGCTCAGACAGCCTCAAACCTAACTGAATTCAAGGAAAATATTGCTGCTCAAAAAGCAGAAGCAAAAACGCAATTAAATCCATATCGATTTGATGGATCAAAGATTACTTATTTCAACTTCAAGACATACAAGCAAGTGAAAGAAGTCGAGATCTATCTTTTTAACAATACAGATTATCGTTTTTCATTCAATGGAAAATCACTTCCAAACGATATCACAATCGAAATTTATGATAAAAATAAAACAGAAAGTGATCGTGTATTATTAAAATCGTTTAGTGAAATTCAGGGCAAAAATATTCTCGTTGAATCCGCGGAATTGAACAAGACTTATCAATCAAAGAAAAATACAAATGGGCGTTTGAAGCGTGTTTTTGTGAATTATGTGATAACAGCAGTAGCTGGAGCGCAAAACAAACAACCAACCATGAAAGAACGTGGTGCTGTTGTGCTGGTGATGGGTTACAAGAATTAACTATTTGATTACAAAAAATTAGAAGCCCGTCAGTCTAAGACTAACGGGTTTTTTTATTTTTGCAAAATGAGTCAGCGTTGTATGCTGAACAAAACAGAATATTACAGACAATGATAGAAGTTAAATTGCCTGACGGCAGTATTCGCGAATATGATAAAGGAGTAACGTCTCTATACGTTGCTAGAAGCATCAGCGAAGGTCTAGCGCGTAATGTGCTTGCCGCAGAAGTAAATGGTGAGATTATTGATTCAATGCGCCCACTAAACGAGGATGTAGAATTGAAATTGCTGACTTGGAATGATGACGGTGGTAAAAGCACCATGTGGCATTCTTCGGCTCACTTAATGGCCGAGGCAATTGAAGCATTGTACCCTGGTGTAAAGCTAGCGATTGGACCGCCGATTGAGAATGGTTTTTATTATGATATCGATTTAGGTGAACATCATATAACAGATGCTGATCTTCCTAAGATCGAGCAAAAAATGAAAGAGCTAGCGAAACAGAAAAACGAATACATTCGGCAGGAAATTTCGAAAGCTGATGCCATTTCTTATTTTAAGGACAAAGGAGATGAATATAAATTGGAATTGATTGATGGGCTTGAAGATGGTGAAATCACATTCTATACGCAAGGTGAGTTTACTGATCTTTGTCGTGGGCCACATATTCCGCATACCGGTTATATCAAGGCTATAAAATTAATGTCGATAGCCGGCGCCTATTGGAGAGGAGACGAAAACCGTCAACAATTAACACGGATTTACGGAATTACTTTCCCGAAATCGAAAGAGCTGACGGAATACTTGGAAATGCTTGAGGAAGCAAAGAAAAGAGATCACCGTAAACTCGGAAAAGAACTTGAACTATTTACTTTTTCTCAAAAAGTAGGACAAGGGCTTCCGTTATGGTTGCCAAAAGGGGCAGCCCTGCGAGAGCGTTTAGAAAACTTCTTGAAAAAAGCGCAGAAAAAAGCTGGTTACGACCCTGTCATTTCTCCTCATATTGGACATAAAGATCTTTATGTCACATCTGGACACTATGCTAAATATGGTGAAGATAGTTTTAGACCGATTACTACACCGCACGAGGGGGAAGAGTTCCTGTTAAAGCCCATGAACTGTCCTCATCACTGCGAGATTTACAAGTCCTCACCAAAATCATATAAAGATCTACCCGTTCGATATGCAGAATTTGGTACCGTTTATCGCTATGAGCAAAGTGGAGAGCTTCACGGCTTAACTCGTGTTAGAGGTTTTACGCAAGACGACGCCCACCTATTCTGTACACCGGAACAAGTAAAAGATGAGTTCAAAAATGTCATCGACCTTGTATTGTATATTTTCAAAACTCTAAAGTTCAAAAACTTCCGAGCACAAATCTCTTTACGCGATCCGAAGGATCCGGAAAAGTACATTGGTTCCGACGAGAATTGGGAAAAAGCAGAACAAGCAATTATCGAAGCAACCGAAGAAAAAGGACTCGATACTGTTATTGAATATGGAGAAGCGGCATTCTACGGACCGAAGCTTGACTTCATGGTAAGAGACGCCTTAAATCGTGAATGGCAATTAGGTACTATTCAGGTTGATTATAATTTACCGGAACGATTTGAGCTGGAATACACAGGGGCTGATAATGAAAAGCATAGACCTGTTATGATTCATCGCGCGCCGTTCGGATCTATGGAACGTTTCGTGGCTGTTCTCATCGAGCATTGTGGAGGCAAGTTTCCACTTTGGTTAACAACCGAGCAGGTCGCAATATTGCCAATCAGCGAAAAACACAATGAATACGCGAAAAAAGTTTTGAATATTCTAAATAATTCCGATATTCGCGGCTTCGTTGATGACCGCAACGAAAAAATTGGTAAAAAAATCAGGGACAATGAGTTAAACAAAATCCCTTTTATGCTAATTGTAGGAGAGCAGGAAGAAAAAGAAGGAGCAGTTGCGGTGCGGAAACAAGGAGACGGTGATACGGGTAAAATGAATATCGCAGAATTTGTCTCTTTCATTAACGAAGCAATTGAAGAAGAATTAAATTAAGTTTAACTAAACTATTAGGAGGACAGAGCTATAGCAATTAAGAGAAGAAATAACCGGAGAAATTATAGAAGGCGTGAAGAGCCCTATAAAATTAACGATAAAATTACAGCGCGTGAAGTACGTTTAGTATGGGAAGATGGTGCTGAAATATTATCCGTTCGCGATGCGCTTGCAAAAGCCATTGAAGCGGATTTGGATTTAGTTGAGATTTCACCGAATGCAAAACCACCAGTTTGTAAGATAATTGACTATAAGAAATTCTTGTTTGAACAAAAGAAAAGACAAAAAGAACTTAAAGCCAAGCAAACAAAAGTTGTTGTAAAAGAGATCCGAATGGGTCCTAACACAGAAGAGCATGACTTTAATTTCAAACTTAATCACGCCAAATCCTTCTTAGAAGATGGCGCCAAGGTAAAAGCATACGTATTCTTTAAAGGTAGAACAATTGTCTTTAAAGACCGTGGAGAGATCTTATTACTAAAGTTTGCGCAAGAGTTGGAAGATTATGGTTCGGTTGAACAACTTCCAAGGTTAGAAGGGAAGAAAATGATCATGATGATCAACCCGAAAAAAAAATAAGTACACGAATAAGCATTTAGCCTAACGGTTGAATGACAAACAATATAAGAAGATGCCTAAAATGAAAACAAAAGCTAGTGCTAAGAAACGTTTCAAGACGACTGGCACTGGTAAAATCAAAAGAAAGCATGCGTTCAAAAGTCACATCTTAACAAAGAAGTCGAAAAAACGTAAAGCTAAATTAACAAAAACAGGCTTGGTTCATAAATCAGATGAAACAAGTATTAAAAAACAATTGTGCATCTAATTCGTCTTTGACGAATGGAGATAGCATTGGTTAAATTTACACACCCGGTGTCGAGTTCCTAAAGCCTCTTTTAAGAGAGCACTTTCCACCAAAAAAATTTAAACATTATGCCTAGATCGGTAAACGCAGTGGCCGCAAGAGCCCGCAGAAAAAAAACAATGAAACTTGCCAAAGGTTACTTTGGCAGAAGAAAAAACGTTTGGACAGTCGCTAAAAACGCTGTCGAAAAAGGTTTGGTTTACGCCTATGAAGGACGTAAGCAAAAGAAAAGAAATTTTAGAGCACTTTGGATTCAGCGTATCAATGCTGGCGCGAGAGAGCACGGGATGAGTTATTCTCAATTCATGGGTAAATTAAATGCAAAAGGTTTAGAGCTAAATCGTAAGGTTTTAGCTGACTTAGCAATGAACCACCCTGAAGCTTTTAAAGCGGTAGTAGACGCTGTAAAATAATTTTTAACATTACTTATTCGTGTAATGAAAACCCTGCTACCTCTGTGTAGCGGGGTTTCTTTTTTATAGCTCCCCTATTTGTCAAATCATAAATTTACACATGAACCCAAAAGCAGTTGAACACTTAAAGCGGGCCAAAGCGGCAATGGCAGAAAGTAAAAAAAGAGAAGAAGAACGATCACGCCAATTTTACAATCGTATTACTTCTGGTCGACCTTGGCTTCTCTTTAAACTTGGAGCCATTTTTTGTGCGATTCTGTCCGTATTACTGACCTATGATACTTTAGCAACCAAAGAGATTGTGCAATTAACTTCGGATGACTATGAATACAACAGGGATATCTATTCTACCGCTGGAGCCATCATTTGGATTGGGGATGAGATATATACCGCTGGCTCTAAAGATTTTATTAGCGTCGATTACGAAAGCTTTAGAATCGCCAAATCAGGTATTTTTAATCAATCAAAATATTTAGTCTTTACGGCTCATAAAGAAAGTAATCCAACCGATTTTTACGGATATCAGCGTCTTTCAGTCTATGAATGGTTTCCACTACTACAAATTGGGTTACTAATTCCACTTTTTGTATTTTTATTTAAGCGAGAACAAGCGTGGTTTACTTTCATGCGCATGACATCAATAATTATCATTATGCCTGCAGCCGTTGTTATCTTGTTATTTTTGCTCGTATAATAAACTATGAAAAGTCGGCAAACATATTTTAGCATTTTAGGTATCGAGCCGACGACGGATCAGCAAAAGATTAAACGTGCTTACCGTAAAAAAGCCATGGCGAGTCACCCTGACCGCAACCCTTCTCCCGATGCTGAAGCGCGATTTATCGAAATAACCGAGGCCTACGAGATATTAAGTGGTCAGGTTTCTACTCCCAATCAAGGACCTGTAGTTAAAACAGCGGAAGAAGTTCGTCAAGAAAAGATCAGAAAAGCAAGGGAACGTTTTAAAGATTTAAAAAGCAGAGAAGAGCAAAAAGAGGCTGAATATTTTAAGGAGATTACAACCGGTTTTAAATGGCGTATTTTTAAAATTGGCGCCATTTACTGCGTCATCATAAATTTACTTTTGATCATTGATTTTATGGTCGATCGCGAAGCACTCATGGTTCAAGAACCTGAAGGTTTTAACGTCATCCAAGGCACCATCACCGTAGACAACGAGACCTTTTATGTCAATAATCCAAATTATTGGCGCACCAAGTTTCGTCCTATAAAAGTAAACAAGAGCTTCTTCTTTAATGACACCAAATCTATATCACTCCTGGTTGCTCCACCGAAGAAATACGACCCTGAAAATCCGATTACTCGGAAAAGAGAATTCTTTTTATATGATCATTTTCAGCAAGACACCTTCTATGCAAGAGGTTCAGTTTATGACTTATTCCCATTCCCTCACCTCTTTCTTTTTGTTCCGCTCATCTTAATCTTTTACAAACGTCCGAATTTCCGATTTTCACTTTGGCGAATTATTAGCATTTGGGCCATTATTCCTTTTGCGCTTATTTTGACATTTTGGCAAGGGCGCATCTTCTATTTAATCGGTTTGTTATAGCGAGGATTTCCAAAAGAAAAATCGTAAATTTAAACCAAAGAAACATCTTATTTTATGAAACGATCAGTATACCTATTACTCTTTTCCCTGCTAGTCTCTGTAAAGTCAGGATCAGCCTTAGCAAACGATTTTCCTGCTTATGCATTATACAATAGCAATGGGAAAAAAGTATCCTTTGAAAAAATGATTAAAAATCTTTCTGAAAAGAAATATATTTTCTTTGGTGAATACCATAATAATCCCATTAGTCATTGGCTGCAATTTGAAGTAACCAAAGAGCTTCATAGCAAGCATAAAAAACGACTAGTTTTAGGGGCTGAAATGTTTGAAGCTGACAATCAGTATATCATTGACGAATATTTAAACGGCTTGATTTCAAAAAAGAATTTCCAAGAAGAAGTCAGACTTTGGCCTAATTATAATACGGATTACAAACCTCTTTTTGAGTATGCAAAAGCGAATCAATTAAAGTTCATTGCAACTAACGTTCCGAGACGATATGCAAACATAGTGTATAAACGTAGTTTAGGATCATTGGATAGTCTTTCAGACTTGGCGAAAACGTATTTAATGCCACTTAATGATTTTGTGTTTGACTCTACCGTTACCTGCTATAAAGATATGATTGCTTCGATGGGTGGCCATGGAAGTATCGCCATTGCACAAGCGCAGGCTGTAAAAGATGCTACTATGGCATGGTTCATTCAAAAAAACACGGATAAAAAAGAGGTGTTCTTGCATTATAATGGAGCTTACCACTCTAATAACCATGAAGGGATACTACACTACCTAAAAAAATACGCAGACGCTGAAGAGATGATTACGATTTCTACTGTAGAACAAGAGAATATCGATAATCTAAATAAAGACAATTATGGACTTGGCGATTATATTATTTGTGTGAATCAAAACATGACCAAAACACATTAGTCAATGGGTTCAGAGATTAAGGATCCTGGAATAGGTACCCAGTTTCAGCAAAATACCAAACGTATTATCAATCCAGATGGTACGTATAATATTATTAAAAAAGGATCGCGAAAAGGTTTTCGTGATTTCTTTAAATACATGCTTGACATTTCATGGTTACGTTTCTTTCTCATTCTTTTCTTATCCTATATTTTACTAAATATCTTCTTTACGTTGCTTTATATTTTGGCTGGAAATGCAGCTATCGATGGTATTCGATCGGACGGGGCTCACCCTATCCTACAAACCTTTTATTTTTCAGTTCAGACTTTTACGACAGTGGGCTATGGCAGTCTGTCTCCTGTTGGCGTGTTTGCCCAATCGGTTGCAACGGTTGAAGCATTTGTTGGATTTTTGTCTTTTTCATTGGCAACAGGTTTAGCTTACGGACGATTTTCAAAACCCAACTCAAAAATCATTTTTAGTAAGTTCGTGCTTTATTCCAAATATCAAGACGGGTATAGTATTAAGGTCAAATTGGCGAACGAGCGGGATAATGTATTGCTAGAAGTTACTGCAAAAATGATCCTCACCTTAGACAAAGTCACACCCAACGGGGAAGTGACAAGAAGCTATTATAATCTACCACTTGAAATTGACAAAGTAGAACTCCTCCCATTCACATGGACGCTGGTGCATAAAATCGATGAAGAAAGTCCATTTTATGGAAAAAAGCAGGAAGAATTGCGTTTGATGAATCCTGAATTTTTGGTGATTATCAAAGGTTTCGACGAAACATTTAGTCAGCACGTACACTCCAAGCAATCATTCATTTGTGATGACATGCGCTGGAACAAGCGTTTTATGAAAATTTTTGGACCAAACGAAGAAGGTGTTGTAGAATTTGACATCAACAATATTAACGATATAGCAGATGATGAAATTTAGTGCAGATGAAATTCCAGTTATGGAATCGTTTTATACCATTCAGGGAGAAGGTTATCACTCTGGTCGATCCGCCTTTTTCATTCGAACGGCTGGTTGTAACGTGGGCTGTGTTTGGTGCGATGTAAAAGAAAGTTGGGATGTAACACCTGCTCAATTAAAGCCAATCGCTGTATTGGTTGAGGAGGTTTTAGCGAGTAAAACCGACTTTGTCGTTATCACAGGTGGTGAACCTAGCATGTACGATTTAACGCCAATTACCAAGGCTTTGAAAGAAGTTGGAATGGAAATTGCGATAGAAACATCAGGAGCATATCCAATGACCGGAGATTTTGACTGGATTTGTCTCTCGCCTAAAAAATTCAAAATGCCATTGGAAGAAAACTATCAGTTGGCAAATGAATTAAAAATGATCATTTACAATCAACATGATTTTAAATGGGCAGCTGAATTGGCAGAAAAAGTGAAGCCAGAGTGTCAACTCTTTTTGCAACCAGAATGGGAAAGAGAAGATAAAATGTTACCTTTTATTATTGATTACGTTAAAAAAAATATTCAGTGGAAAATTTCGCTGCAAACACATAAATACCTCAACATTCCTTAAGAAACATATATGTTAAAATACATTTCCATACTCGTCACCTGTTTTATTTCGTTCCAAGTATCAGCGCAGCAATACGAATGGGATACAAAAAGTAAAAAAGCTATTAAGTATGTCGAACAAGGCATGGCCATGGCGCGTGAATTGGATATGGAAACGGGGTTACCCAATTATAGAGGAGCTATTGCCTATTTTGATAAAGCCATTGCCAAAGATCCTGAATTCACAGACGCCTATTTGATTAAGGCTGATTATGCAGCAAGAATCGGTTTGAATGAGATGGCTATTGATTCTTATAAAAAAGCGCTTGATATTCGTCCGGTGATTTCTTCTTCAGGATATGAGTATTATGATTTAGCCGTATTAGAATGGTCGGACGGCAGGTATCAGGATGCTTTGACGCATGCCCAAAAATATTTAACTTTTAAAAACAAGAATGAGGATTATGTCAGGGATTTAGAATGGCTAATCGTCAACTGCGAGTTTGCAATTGAAGCTATTAAAAATCCAGTACCGTTTAATCCCAAAAATATTGGTGTTGGCGTTAATACTGAGGACCCAGAATATTTCCCAACCTTAACCGTAGATCAAAGTCAGTTACTGTATACACGGCGGGTGACAAGTAGAAGCGGATATCAACAAGAGGATTTTTATGTGAGTACAGATCAAAATGGTTATTGGGATACAGGTGTTCCGATGCCACCAAATATTAATACAGCCAATAATGAAGGTGCTCCTACCTTTGCGCCCGACGGCAGAACTTTAATTTTTGTAGGTTGCACCGATCCGCGTTATGGTTATGGTCCAGGACGACGCGGTTATGGAAGTTGTGATTTATTCATTACGGAAAAAATAGGAGATAAATGGCTAGATCCCATCAACTTACCTGGCGCGGTTAACACGAAGAACTGGGAAACACAGCCTTCTCTTTCAAGTGACGGGATGACGCTTTATTTTATTCGCGGAAACGTAAAAAGTTCTGGTGGGAGGAATAAACGTAATGGTGACATCTACGTTTCTCGTAAGCAGGCGGATGGCTTTTGGGGTAAACCTGAAAAATTGCCAGAAAACATTAACACTTCCGCTTCTGAAGCTTCAGTCTTGATTCACCCAGACGGTAAAACACTTTATTTTGCATCCAATGGTCACGTTGGTATGGGTGGTTATGATTTATACATGACAACATTACAACCTGACGGATCTTGGTCGGACCCAAAAAACTTGGGCTACCCAATTAATACGGCTGGTGATGAACATTCCCTATTAGTTTATTCGGATGGAGAGATTGCTATTTTTGGATCCGACCGTGAAGGCGGCTTAGGGTCACTCGATTTATATGCCTTTGATATGCCAGAAAGTATTCGACCGACAAAAACCATTTATATGACCGGGACGGTATATGATCTCGTATCCAATGAAAAACTTGAAGCTGAATTTTCGTTGAAGGATTTAGAGACTGGCAAAGAGGTCGTGCGCTCTTATTCCGATCGTCAAAACGGTTCTTTTCTGGTTTCGCTGCCTGTAGATAAAGATTATGCTTTATTCGTTAAAAAGCCCGGGTATCAACCTTATTCGGTGCACTTTAACCTTACGGTGCCTGAAAACTCAAACGAACCTTACCATCAAGACGTGCCGTTGACGCCAATCAACTCAAACAAACCTGTTGAATTAGCCAATGTCTTCTTTGATTTAGGATCTGCACGCTTGCGTCAAACATCTTATACAGAGTTAAACGAATTGGTTTCATGGCTAAATGCTAATCCTGATGTGAAAATTGAATTACAAGGACATACGGATGCACAAGGGGACGATGATGATAACATGGTGCTATCGGATAATCGTGCAAAAGCGGTGATGAAATACCTTGTTGAAAAAGGAATTAATTCGCAGCGTTTGACAGCCAAAGGTTATGGTGAGACAAAACCAAATACCACTTTATTCAAAGGTGAAGAGGTGACATTGACAGAGGAATATATCAACGGACTTGATCCGAAGGATCAAAAAGCGGCGCACCAATTGAATCGTCGTACAATGTATCAGGTTATTCGGTAAGGGCAAAGGAGGTTAATTTCTCGATTTGAAACATTACCACTTTTTGTGGGTTATGTCAATGAATCGAATTATATTTATCAAACGGAAAAATTAATCCTTAACCTGAAAAAAATCCATGCAAAGTATTTACCAGTTTTTTAGACTGATTCGATTTGCCAATATTCTGGTAATCGTGCTGACCATGAGTATTTTTTATGCGTTTTTGTCAAATTTTCAATTCACAAGACAATACTTGACACTGAATAGTGACGGTGAACTCATAGCTTATACACCGACACTGTTTTCTAAGTTAGGATTTGGTGACGCCAATTTTGTATTACTGATCTTATCCGTCATTCTCATTGCTGCTTCTGGCAATATTATTAATGACTATTTTGATATAAAAGCGGATCGTATTAATAAACCCAATAGGTTGATTATTGACCGCTTTATCAAGCGCCGCTGGGCCATTATCCTGAATTGGACGTTTAATGGAATCGGTTTCCTGATTAGTATTTACTTATCATGGACACTCGATAACTGGTGGATTATGCTGGTATCATTTGCTTCAATCAACCTACTCTACTTCTACTCCGCCATCTACAAACGAAAGTTCTTAACCGGAAATGTAATCGTTGCATTTTTAACTTCAATCGTTCCTTTTTACGTTTTTATTTTCGCTGCATTCTCAGATTTTCCAGCCTCAAGTCCTTTCGGTAATCAAGACGATATTTTTATTTGGGAGACCTTAATTCTGATTACCACCTATAGTGCCTTTGCCTTTTTGGTTAACCTAATTCGAGAAATTGTAAAAGACATGTCCGATGTAAAAGGTGATTTAAGATTGGGTAGTAAAACAATTCCAATCCGCTTTGGGTACAAGCGTACGAAAACGATGTTGGCCTTACTTTATTTATTTGCCTTAGTACCTATTGTCCTTTTCATCATGAATGGCTCAAGTATAGGCCCTTTATCTCCGCAAACAGCTATGGGCAGCAAAATTTTTAGCGTACTATTGGTTGCGGTTATTATTTCGATGATCATCTCCTATATTTTCTTAATCAGTAATAACCGAAGAAGGAATTATGTCAATGCGTCCAACGCATTAAAATTTGCATTGCTCTTTGGTGTAATTTCTGCTTTATTCTATGCTTAGTCATTTAAAATCGAAAAAGATCATCTTGGCCTCTAAATCACCAAGAAGACAAGAGTTGCTGAAAGGGTTAGATATTCAATTTGAAATAAAAACCAAAGAGGTCGACGAGTCTTATCCTTTAACTATGAAGCCTGAACAGGTGCCCGTTTTCCTAGCCGAAAAGAAAGCAGATGCCTTTGTCGATTTGCTCGAAAAAGACACCATATTGATCACGTCAGACACCATTGTAATTCAGGGTAAAAACATCTTGGAAAAACCAAATTCAATAGAAGAAGGTAAGGCCATGATTCGCAAATTATCTGGTCAAGTACACACTGTGGTGACCGGTGTTTGCATTCGGACGTTAGAAAAAAGTATTAGCTTTTCGGATGAAACGCGAGTCTTGTTTACCGATCTAACCGATGATGAAATTGATTATTACATGAAGAATTATCAACCTTTTGATAAAGCAGGTTCTTATGGTGTTCAGGAATGGATTGGTTATGTCGGTATTGAGAGATTAGAAGGATCTTATTACAATGTGATGGGCTTACCTGTTCACAAAGTATATACAGCTCTAAAGACATTTTAAATAACCTTTAAAAGGCAAGGGTTATTCTGCAAAATATCCCGTAATTTTGTACAAAGAACATTTCCATGAAGTACAATTTGAGTGAAATAACGGCATTGATTAAAGATCGTCGAACGATCTATCCAGAACAATTTTCTGATCGCAAAATACATCGCGAACAAATTGAGGTCTTATTGAATAATGCGATTTGGGCTCCCAATCATGGCTCGACTCAACCATGGGCATTTAAGGTGTTTTTGGGCGATGGACTCAATAAACTTTCCGACTTTCTTTCGGAACAATACAAGGCAATGACGCCGGCTGAGGAGTTTGGAGAACTAAAATACAATAAACTTAAAAACCGTCCATTAATTTCTGGGGCTGTCATTGCCGTAACCTTAAAGCGCGATCCCGAAAGTCGAATTCGTGAAATTGAAGAGGTTGAGGCAATAGCCTGTGCCATTCAAAATATGTATTTAACCTGCACGGCATGGGGTTTAGGAGGATTTTGGTCTTCGCCCGGTGTTATGTATACACCGGAAATGAACGAGTTTTTGGGAAATACGGGTGACGATAAATGCCTCGCTTTATTTTATGTTGGT
Source organism: Crocinitomix sp. (assembly GCA_030836155.1). Taxonomy (GTDB): domain Bacteria; phylum Bacteroidota; class Bacteroidia; order Flavobacteriales_D; family Crocinitomicaceae; genus Crocinitomix. Next base: position 3,648 of record JAURQI010000025.1, on the reverse strand, counting down.
TATCCAAAACCTGATTTTGAATGGCCAAAAGGTCATCGAAAACCAATAGAATACTTTACAGAATGGGTAGAAGAATAGGTCGATTGGGACTGGTCAATTATAGAGTCCACCCCACAGAAAAGTCTTATCACGTATTTAATTTTTACGATCCTGCGCATACGGCCATTTTCGAAAAAGAGTTGAATAAAGAAAATGTATCTTTTGAAAAGTCGGATGATGTCATCAAAGGTGAAACGGTTTATTTATATGCCGTTCATGATCGAGATTATGAAAAAGCAACCCGCGCTAATTATGCCGTTTCAGCAAAAACGCGAAAAATGATAATACCGAATGTTATTTTGCGTTATGCACTTATCTTATTCTTTTTTGGCGCCATTGCATTTGCGGTGATGGGGTATTTAAATAGTCAATAACGGGCAATTTGATCCGTATAAAAAAGAGAAAGATGGTGATCCTTTCGCTACTTAAGGAAAAGGAATTTGATTAATTTGCACATGAATGAAGTTGACAAAAAACATATTACTGATCTTATTGGTTTCCATTGCGAGTATTTCCATCGGCCAAAAAAATGTCACCACTTTTGGAATACAATATAAACCCATTGTACCCAATAGAATAATCGGCACATTTGAGCAAGATTTTAGCGTAGATCAATTAGAGGCTGGTATTAAACAACGAATTGGAAATTCATTTGGCATGGTTATCAGAAGAGGTATCACTGACATGATTTCTTTTGAGACAGGATTGGTATTTACACAACGTAATTTCGGTTTAAATTTTGCCCTATCAGATTCAGGTTTAAGCGATAATGGTCGGGTCCGATTGGTTGCTTATGAAATACCTTTTCAAGGTTTAATCTATATCCGCTTAGGTGATCAATTATATATGAACACATCGGCTGGAGCGAGTTTTAATTATTTCCCGTCCGATGTTCGAGTCGAATTGCTCCAAGGTTTTCAAGAGTATTTCTTACAAGAGGGAGCTCGGCTAAACCGAATTCAAGGAGCTATGCTTGCCAATATTGGATTTGAATATCGTACGAAGGATAAAGGATATTTTTATTTGGGCGGATCTTTCAACCTGCCTTTTGCCCCCATTTATACTTTTGCCATGTCCTATGAGAATCCACCAGCAAAAATTCTATCCATCGACAATGTAAGAGGTAGTTATTTGACCGTTGATTTGCGTTATTATTTCCACGAAAAGCCGGATAGAAAGTAGTCATCTCCACTTCACCATCCTCTTTTGAAGTCCAAGAGTAGACTTAAACAGGTTTAAAATCAGTTTATTTACGTTGATTTTTTTCGTAATATTGGGATATAACAATCTCAAAAAAAGTCATGAAAAAAATTTACCTTACGTTTGGAGCGCTGCTCTCATTCTCGGCCGTAATGGCACAGAATTTCGAACTAAAACCCTCTTCTATCGAGAACTTAAACGTCTCACACGCTATTAACCTTTCTGATTTTGCAAGTGCTTCTTCAATTACAATTGAAGGCCAGGATCATTTGTCATTCGAGTCAGCTTATGATATTGTGAGTATGGAAGCCGGTGCGCCTGCTGTACCTTTCTTTACAGAGTCGGTTATCATTCCTGAAAAAGGAGCCGTTTCTCTAGAAATCACTTATTCGGATTATGCAGAATTAGAAGATGTCTACATCACACCTTCTAAAGGAAGCCTTAAGCGTAATGTCAATCCTTCATCAATTGATTATACTTTTGGAGAAGCCTATACAACAAATGCATTTTATCCCGGAGAATTGGCTAGTTTATCAGAACCTTTTGTCATGAGAAATACAAGAGGTGCTACAATCAAAATTAGCCCTTATCAGTATAATCCTGTAACCCATGTGCTAAGAATCTACCACAATGTAGAAGTGGCAGTCAAGACGAATGAGGCAATGCCTGGATATAATGAGATCACTGCTCGACCAGAAAACTCTGGAGCATTTCAAACCGCTTATAAAAACTTCTACCTAAACACGGACATGGCGCTTGGACGTTATACACCGCGCGAAGAAGAAGGAGATATGTTAGTGATTGCGCCAAATAGCTACATGGATGAAATGCAACCTTTAGTGGATTGGAAAAATCAATCAGGAATCAAAACAACACTCGTTAACAGAAATGATGTGGGTACTACTGACACAGAAATCAAAGATTACATTGAAGATTTTTATGATGCTAATCCTGATCTAGTATTTGTTTTGTTAGTAGGAGACCACATGCAAATCCCTGCTCATACATATGGTACTACTGGATGGGAAGAATTGTGGAGTGACTCATACTACGGACAAATGACAGGAGATTTTTATCCTGAATTATTTATTGGACGTTTCTCTGGAACAACTTCTGACGTAGAGCTAATGGTTGAACGTACATTAGAATATGAAAAAGATCCTGCTGACGGAAACTGGATGAACATTGGTGTTGGCTTAGCTTCAAACGAAGGGGCTGGTTATGGCGATGATGGAGAAGCTGATTGGCAGCACGCCAGAAATAACCGAACTAAACTTTTAGACTTTGGTTATTCAACAGTACACGAATTTTATGATGGCAGCCAAGGTGGTGGAGATGCACCAGGTAACCCTGATCCTTCAGATATCCTTCCAGTAGTAAATAGTGGTTGTGGATTGTTCAACTACACGGGACATGGAGCTGAAGATATTTGTGTAACGGGTAACTTCTCATCAGATGATATCAATGGAGCTACAAATACTGGAAAATATCCTTATGTTATCTCAGTAGCCTGTAATAATGGAACATTTACATCTGGAACATGTATTTCGGAAGTTTGGTTACGCGCTAAAGATGGTGGATCAGCAACGGGTGCAATTGCAGCGTGTGGTTCAACTATTTTGATGGCATGGGCTGAGCCTATGGAAACACAAGATGAAATGACGAATATTATTGCTGAGACTTATGCTGATAACCGCAAAGCTACTTTAGGTGGATTATTCTACAATGCGCAAATGAGCATGTATGAAGATTATGGTGGATCAACTACTGCTAAAGAAGTCATGCAGACATGGGTAATGTTTGGTGATCCATCGACACTTTTCCGTAATATGGAAACAGAAGAGATGGTTGTTGACCATGTTGATGAAGTATTGATGGGCATTACAAGTGTAAGTGTTGATTGTGACGAGAATGATGCGCTAGTAGCAATCTCTCAAAACAATATCCTTTTAGGAAGCGCGAAAGTAGTTGACGGAATCGCAGTGGTAACATTTGATCCTATTGATTCAAATGATCCATTAATGGTAACAGCAACTAAACAAAACTTCCGCCCTTACCAAGGAACAATCGCTGTGTTAAACGGATATGTAGGATTAAATGAAAACGCAACATCAAGTACAATTGCTTATCCGAATCCTGCTACTGATCAAGTACAAATAAGTTGGACAGCAGGTGCTCCTGAGCAGTTGACAATGACTGATCTTTCAGGAAAAACTGTTTTGGAAATGAATAATATCAACAACACTTCAATTAATATTGATTTGCAAGATCTTGCGCCAGGTGTTTACATCTTAACGAGCAATTTCGGATCATCACAAGAGGTGACGAAATTAGTTGTACGCTAATCACTTGGCTCAACAGGTTTAATTTTTTTGACGACCATGCATTTTGTGTGGTCGTCTTTTTTAT
>JAURQI010000024.1 GCA_030836155.1 Crocinitomix sp. | reverse complement strand
TGTACCCGCTCAAACGAGCGCGCAACTAAGACAAAAACATTAAAAGATATATTGCGGGGTGGAGCAGTTGGTAGCTCGTCGGGCTCATAACCCGAAGGTCATAGGTTCGAGTCCTGTCCCCGCTACTAAAGAGTAATCAGAAATGGTTACTCTTTTTTTGCTTTAAACATAATCATACAAGGGGTTTAAGAGTGTATTGATTGAGTGTTGTACAGTTGGTATTACACCTAATAAAGAGGTATTAAATGAGTATGTTGAAATAATAAAGGATGAAATTCATACTTATAATCTTATTCTATTTAACTCATTAAACATGATTGTATCATTGGTTGAAAACGATATGATTACATTTTATGAAATCTATGAGATGTTTGATACTATTAACATGTTTGATTCAAAACATGAAAAGGATATATCTCAAAAACTTACAAATATTGGAGATGGGTTAGAAAGTTTAATGTATGAAATAAGAGATATGGGTAATCAAATATCTGATTCCATTGATGAACTTAGTTATGTAACGGAACAATCAAATGAACAATTATCAAATCAACTTAGTGAAATAGATTCAACATTGAAAGTTGGTAACTTAATTAATACTATAAACACCTATCAAAACTACAAGATCAACAGAAACATTAAGAATTTGAGAGGGTAAAAATCGGTTCTGTCGCATCTACCAAATTTAACCGATTTAAATTGATGAAATTCAAATGTCATAAAATAAATTCAATTGAAAATCAGCACCTTAGTTTTTTATCTGATTCCATTTTTCATAAAGAAAAGCAAAAAAAACAGACAGATGCGACAGAACCATGTATTCTGTTTTAAAATCAATAATACAGAAAGCAATCCTTGCATTTCAAATATCCGTGATGGAGGGAAAGCAAAAAGTTATCCTCTAACTCACAACTTAATCGATTCACCCAATTGCGGAACAACCACCAAAACATCCAGTTTACTTTCGAGCAATACCCTAAATGAATCTGCCTGATGAGGTTCACCATGATTTAGGATGACTTTTTCTGGTAAAGTCTTAAAATCCCTGAGCCAATTCAGCATCTCAATTCTGTCAGCATGCGCCGACATCGATGAAATGGATTTTACCTCACAATTAACCTCATGGTATTCGCCAAAGAACTTAATAAACTTGCTGCCTTCAAGAATCGCCCTACCTCTTGTTCCAGCTGCTTGAAAACCGGTAAAGAGTAGCATGTTTTTGGCAACTTTCATATGGTTTTCTAAATAATTAAGAATGCGGCCACCAGTCAACATACCACTTCCCGCAATAACAATTTTCGGCTTTTTATTCATGACAACCGATTTAGAAGCTTGATAATCGCTTATAAAATGAATGGACTCATACATGCGCGACAAATCATACTTTGAAACATCTTGCCAAGACGGATACTTATCAAAAACCAACGTTGCTTCAATGGCCATGGGTGAATCCAAATAGATGGGGATGTTTGGAATAAGTCCTTCATCTTTTAGTTGATGCAATAAAAAGATGATTTCTTGTGTCCGTTCAACAGCAAAAGCCGGAATCATCAGTATGCCTTGCCGATGATAGGTTTCTAAAATAATTGAAGTAAGTTCTTCCCTTAAGTCGACTACCTTATGTTCGCGATCACCGTAGGTAGACTCTAGTACCAAATAGTCAACGTGATCTACTTTTTTGGGCGGATACAGTAGCAAGGGATCCTTTCGTCCCATATCACCTGAAAAGAGTATTTTTTTCTCCCCAATTTTTAATTCGACCATAGCAGAACCAATAATATGACCTGCATTGTGGAGTTGAAATTTAATAGTCGGTGTAATAAAGACCCAGCTATTGTATTCATGCTCCGAAAAAAAGGAAGAGACTTGCTTGGCATCACTGGCAGTGTATAAGGGTCTAGCTAAACTATGTCTTGAATAGCCGTGTCTGTTCGCTTTATTCGCGTCTTCCTCTTGTATCTTGCCGCTATCTAATAATATGATTTCAGTCAATTCTTTAGTAGGTTGGGTACAATATATCAAACCTTTAAAACCATTTTTAACCAATACTGGAATATATCCGCAATGATCTAAATGGGCATGTGTTAAGATGATACAATCTATTGAGCCAGGGTCAACAGGAAAATCGTCACGATTCAATTTTCTTAAATCCTTGATGCCCTGAAAAAGCCCACAGTCTATCAGAATTCGTTGCCCTTGAGCTTCCACCAACGTTTTCGATCCAGTTACGGTTCCTGCACCTCCTAAGAACTTTAGTTTAATATCATCTTCGATTGTCATATTGTTGATCTATTGTTTTTTCATTAAACTTAAGTCATATTATGGTGAAATTCATGTTTATTAAGCAATAAACAAATGATAATAATCATATACAGCTTCACATAGTTCTTATCAAAGGATGAACTGGATTCAATTAATGGATGTTATACAAACATTAGTAATTCATTATCTTTGCACTCATGTACGATTGGAGAATAATTGTCTTATTAGTGTTGGCTTTGATGCTCCTAGCTTATAACCGAATGAAAAAATCGCGAAGGGTATATCGTCGTTTGCCAGATCGACCTTTTCCGAATCAATGGCGCGAGATTCTCAAAAGAAGAGTGCCTTTTTATCAAAATTTAAGATCACTAGAAAAAACAAAATTTGAAGAGGCCATTCACATTTTCTTATTGAATTATAAGATTGTTGGAGAGGGAACGCAAGTCACAGATTTAGATCGAATTTTAGTTGCGGCTGGTGGGGTTATTCCAACTTTTCGGCTTGAAAAATGGCATTACTTGAAATTGGATACAGTTGTAATTTATCCAAATAAATTCCAAATTCCTGAGACTGAACAAATGGCGCGCGGGTTGGTAGGTTGGGGAGAAATGGAAGGGCAAATGTGGTTGTCCCGGAAGGCACTTTATCAAGGCTTTCACGATCAAACCGACAATAAAAATGTTGCCATTCATGAATTTATTCATTTAATGGACATGCAAGACGGAATGGTAGATGGTGTACTAGAGGGTTTAATGGCGGAGGAAGATATTGACAATTGGCAAAATTTGTTTGAGGAAAAAGCAACATTGATTGCATCCCATGATAATGCAAGTATTCGCCGCTATGCTAAAACCAGTCCTGTTGAGTTTTTGGCGGCAACTGGGGAGCACTATTTTGAAAATCCCGATGACTTAAGACGGGGTCATCCTCGCGTTTATGAGGTGCTTGACAAAATTTTCAATCCAAATAAGAACTGGTTTTAATCCTTTATTCAAACGTTCTTAAATCCACAATCACTACCTTTGCACCGAAATGGCACACAAAGCAGGATATGTAAATATTATCGGAAGCCCTAATGTAGGAAAATCGACCTTGATGAATCAACTCGTAGGAGAACGTTTATCAATCATTACTTCAAAGGCACAGACAACACGTCACCGAATTATGGGGATCGTCAATAACGAGGATCATCAGGTGGTGTTTTCAGATACACCCGGCGTGCTAGATCCGCATTATAAATTGCATGAAAATATGATGCAATTTGTGAATTCAGCACTGAAAGATGCTGATGTCATTCTTTTTGTGACGGATATCTATGAAAATGGATTAAATCACCAAGAAACTTTTGATCGTCTGCAAAAAACAGACATTCCCATTTTATTATTGATTAATAAAATTGATCAGGGAGATGAGCCGAGAATCATAGAGAAGATTGAATATTGGCATAAACTCATGCCGAAAGCTGAGATTTTGCCGATTTCTGCATTGGAAGGATTTAATATGGAACCGATCTGGGGCCGTATTTTGGAATTAATTCCAGAGAGTCCGCCCTATTATGAAAAAGAAGCATTGACGGATCGTCCTTTGCGATTTTTCATTAGCGAAATTATTCGCGAGAAGATCTTTATTCAATACAAAAAAGAAATTCCGTATGCGACGCAAGTTGTCGTAGAGGAATATCACGAAGATCCGGATATTGTCCGAATTCGGGCCATTATTTATGTGGAACGTAAATCCCAAAAGGGAATTATTATCGGTCATAAGGGTCAGCGCATAAAACATGTCGGAATTGATGCGCGGAAAGACATACAGAAGTTTATCGAAAAGCATGTCCATCTCGAATTATTCGTAAAAGTGGATGATAATTGGAGAGAAAACGATAGAAAACTAGAAAAATTCGGATATTAATACCCATCTAACGTAAGAATCATAAAATGTCAAACATTGTTGCAATTGTAGGAAGGCCTAATGTAGGTAAATCAACGCTCTTTAATCGCTTGACTGGCGGTCGGGCAGCTATTGTGGAAGAAATGAGCGGAGTAACGCGTGACAGAATTTATGGTACATCTGAATGGAACGGTATCGATTTTAGTGTTATTGACACAGGAGGATACGTTCGTGGGTCGGATGATATCTTTGAAGAGGAAATAAGAAAGCAAGTTGAAATCGCTGTCGATGAAGCCAACGTGATTTTATTCATGGTGGATGTCACTGTTGGTATCACCGATTTGGATGAAGCCGTAATGGATTTATTACGTAAATCAGAAAAGCCATTTTTGTTAGTCGCCAATAAGGTTGATAATACAGCTAGAGCCAATGACGCTTATGAATTCTATTCTTTGGGAGTGGAAAAGATCTATAGTATATCTGCCAATAATGGTAGTGGAACAGGAGATTTATTGGATGAACTAGTAGCACAATTTGATCCTGAAGGCACGCCAGAAGATGATTCGGATGTGCCGCGTATTGCAGTTGTCGGTAAGCCGAATGTTGGTAAATCTTCATTTATCAATGCGATTACTGGTGAAGAACGAAATATTGTAACACCTATTTCTGGTACTACGCGAGATTCAATCGATTCGCGTTATAAGCTCTTTGGTTTTGACTTTATTTTAATCGACACTGCTGGGATCCGAAAGAAAAGAAAAGTACATGAGGATATCGAATTCTATTCTGTTATCCGTTCTGTAAGAAGTATAGAGTTTTCGGACGTATGTATCTTTATGATAGATGCAACAGAAGGAATACAAAAACAAGATCTCAATATCTTTTATGTAATCGAGAAGAACAGAAAAGGAGTAGTCGTTTTAGTAAATAAATGGGACTTGATTGAGGAAAAAGACACCATGAGTGCTCGGGAATACGAAGATAAAGTTAGAGAACAATTAGCACCATTTAATGATGTTCCAATTTTATTTACTTCAACCATTACCAAACAACGTTTGCATAAAGCGCTGGAAAAAGCAATGGAAGTAAATGAAAACAGAACCCAGAAGATTCCGACCTCAGAATTGAATAAGTTTTGTCTGTCAGTAATTGAACGTCAACCACCTCCCGCATTAAAAGGGAAGTACATCAAAATTAAGTTTGTTACACAATTACCTACACATGCTCCGGCATTTGCTTTTTTCTGTAACTTACCTCAATATATTCCAGAATCATACAAACGTTTTTTGGAGAACAAACTAAGAGCTCAGTATAATTTTGAGGGTGTTCCAATTCGAATTTTCTTTAGAAAAAAATAAATCGTGACGCATCAGGAGGTCATAAAACAGTTGAAATCGGGCAATCCGAAACCGATTTATTTCCTGCATGGTGAGGAACCCTTTTATATTGATCAAATTGTCAAAGCAGCAACAACCTCTGTTTTGGATGAAAGTGAACGCGACTTTAATCAGACAGTGGTTTATGCTAAAGATACACCACCCATTGATGTCTTAGATTCAGCGACACGTTTACCTATGATGAGTGAGCGAACGCTGGTTGTGGTCAGAGAAGCACAAGAATATAAAAAAGCATCACAATGGGAGGTTTTTGAAAAATATTTCGAGTCACCTTCTCCCACAACAGTCTTGATTTTCGCCCACAAGTACAAGAAATTTGACAAACGATCACGGATTTACAAGATCCTGAAAAAAGACGCTGTTCTCTTCGAGTCAGATGGTGTGAAAGATTATCAATTAGGCAAGTGGATTGGCGATTATATCAAAACAAAAGATTATCAAATAACCGATAAAGCAACAGCATTATTAGCTGAGTTTTTAGGAAATGATTTAAGTCGTATTTCGAATGAGCTGGAGAAATTATTTCTGCTCGTTGCGCCGGGTGAGCAAATCAATGAAAAACACATTGAAAAGAATATCGGAATTAGCAAAGATTATAATGTTTTTGAATTGGTCAATGCTGTGCTAGAAAAGAACCCAGTGAAAGCCAATAAGATTGTGCGGTATTTTGGGCAAAACCCAAAAGCAACACATATTACGATTGTGCTCGCAAATCTTCATACATTGTTTTCTCGTTTGTTTAAGGCCCATTTTGCCGGAACTGATGATCCGCGTAAACTAGCGTCGATACTGAAAATCCATCCTTATCCAGCAAAAGAATTATTGTTGAATAAGAGAAAGCATCCCGCAAGAACAATTTCTAAAAACTTCAGCTTGCTCAGAGAATATGACTTATTGGCGAAAGGAGTCAATAATAGCAGTACCCCTGAAAATGAATTGCTCAAAGAATTGATATTTAAACTTCTCCATTAATCCGTTTAATTCAAATTAACTACCAGTTAATAAGCCATACTCCTTTTTTAGAGTAACATGCGCTAAATTGGTTATATTTGGCAATCTCTTTTCTTAGGCTCGATTTCGAAAAGTTTAATCAAATCAAAAGCACATGGGAAAGTGAGGTTTAAATACCCTGATTATGTTGTTGTCGTTAGGGTGGGGAGAGAAGATTAAGCAGCGATAAACGCTTGGGATTCATGAACTGATTGAATTGGTTTAATTTCGAATTGGAATGATAAAAAAGATAGTTGCAGTCTTAACGCTGTTCTTAATCACGACCGTCTTTGGTCAAGGAACTGTGCGTGGGATTGTTAAAAGTTCAGAAGATGGAAACGGAGTTCCATTTGCAAAAGTATTATTGATTGGCACCGATAAACATGCCACAACAGATGTTGATGGATTATTCGCTATTCCAAAAGTTAGTCCTGGTGATTATGTACTGCGTATCACATCCCCTGAATATGAAGAATTCAAGCAAGACATAAAAGTAGTCTCTGGCGGAATCGTTGATTTACAAATCGAATTGAAGGTTGGAAAAACGTTGGGTGTTGTTGAGATTGAATACATGGACAAAGAGAAGAGAATTGATCCAGGAATCTCTGTTGTTAAAATTACTAAAAAAGATATCCTTCGCGTACCTGTTACAGGAGGTGTTGCCGATATTGCTGGTTATTTCCAGACTGTACCAGGGGTTGTTACTACGGGTGACCAAGGTGGACAAGTTTATGTTCGTGGAGGTACACCTATTCAGAATAAGATTTTATTGGATGGTATGACCATTTACAATCCATTTCACTCTATTGGATTCTTCTCCGTTTTTGAAACTGATTTAATTCGATCAGCAGATATTTATACGGGAGGGTTTAATGCAAAATATGGAGGACGAATTTCGTCCATAATGGATATTACCTATCGCGATGGTAACTCGAAACGTTTTGGAGGTAAAATAGGTGTTTCACCTTTTACAAGTAGTTTATTGATCGAAGGGCCACTTTCGAAATCAAATAATGTTTCATTTGTATTGTCCGGAAAAGCTTCTGTACTTGAGCAAACATCTCGAGCACTGTATCCATACATCAATGAAGGTGAAGGTTTACCATTTAACTTTGCCGATTTATATGGTAAAGTCTCAGTAAAAGGAGATGGATCAAACAAATTTTCATTATTTGGATTTTCATTCAATGATCAAGTGACATATCAGGCGGTTTCTGATTTAAACTGGAATAGCTACGGTGGGGGAAGTAACTTTGTATTCGTTCCACAAAACTCAGAATTGTTTTTGAAGGGACGGTTAAATTTCTCACGATACGACATCGCATTGAAAGAGGAGAGTTTAGAAGATAGAACTAGTGGAATTTTTGGAGCAGAAATGGCCTTTGATTTTACCTATTATCTAGAAGGTAAAAGCCGACTGGATTATGGATTTGGATTTAATATCTTCAGAACAGAATTCTTAACATTTAATGAAGTAAATAAACCAATAGAGGCCAATTCAAACACCAATGAAGCCGGTTTGTATCTGAGTTATAGACACGTTGCAAAAGGAAGAAGATTGATTTTAGAACCGAGCTTTAGAGTTCAGGGATACTCGTCTGTAGGTCAAGTGACTTTTGAACCGCGAATGAGCATGAAGTACAATGTAACTGACTTTTTTCGCCTGAAAGCGGCTGGAGGCTTCTATACACAAAACTTTACCAGTACAACGTCTGACAAAGATGTTGTTAACCTCTTTTACGGATTTATAACAGCGCCTGAAAACATTCCTGCTGATTTCACGAATCCAGATGGTACTGAAACGGATATTAGAAATGGTTTGCAGAAAGCATGGCATGCAATTGCGGGGTCTGAAATTGATCTTGCAGATAATGTCTCTTTACAGTTCGAAGCGTACTATAAATGGTTTAACCAACTAACAGACATCAATAGAAATAAAATCTTCGAAGATACAGACGTCAACTCACAAGTAGACGATGTTTTGAAAAAAGACTTTATCATTGAAAGTGGGCAAGCTTATGGTGGTGACATCGTTTTATCTTACCGATCGAAAAAACTATACCTATGGGGAGTTTATTCATTAGGTAAAGTCACGCGTTGGAATGGGTTTGAGTTTTACGCACCTGTATTTGACCGTCGTCATAACATCAACTTTATCGGAACGTATACCTTTGGTGAAAAAATGGATTGGGAATTAACTTCTCGTTGGAACCTAGGTTCTGGTTTGCCATTCCGTCAAACGATCGGCGTATATGAATCTCCTGAAATCAGCAATATTGGCGATGATTATGTGACCGGAAATGCTAATGATATTACATTCATTTATGACAATCAGAATAATGGTCGTCTGCCAACTTATCACCGATTTGATATCAACTTAAAAAAGACATTCGACTCCAAAAAATTCAAGAATATGGAATGGGAGATCGTTACAGGTGTTACGAATATGTATAGCCGTCAGAACATCTTCTATGTTAATCGTGTGACGAACGAAAAAGTATATCAGTTACCAATTATGCCGAGTTTGGCTGTTTCGTTAAGGTTTTAAACAAAAAGAAACGGCGGATTGCGGCATACTCTTTGCTCTATTATCTGAAATTGAGGTTATGAGAGGGATTGTTTTATTGATTTTTATGAGTGCCGGTTTTGGAATATATGCTTCAGAAGAAAGTCGTATGGATCGATCGTTCAAAAAAGAAAAATTTACATTAAACAGACGCGTTCAACACCCTGCAGGTTTTAACCTCTATGCTTTGGGTCCAGTCGGAGCGGTTAGTGCGAGTTTCGATTATTTTTTCAGACCAAAAATAAGTTTGGAAATTGGAGCAGGTTTGCGCGAATTGCCCTTGAGTGGTGAGGATATAGAACATGGTTTTATGTTAGGCGGACGGTACCACTTTTTTGGTAATACACCTTTAAATATTACGCCTTATGTTGGGGTGTTTTCTGGTTTTGAGTATACTGGTGCTAACCTTCGGAATTATAACTTATACGTTCCAGTTGGTTTGCAACGCATTAAAAGAAATAAATTGACTTGGTCAGTAGAGGTTGCTTATCAGAATAACATCTACCAACCGAATAATCATTTTTTCGGAGGAGCAAAATTAGGGTTTAGGTTCTAAAAAAAAATAAAAGATGAGGGTTTTCAATACTTTGCGACTGTTGCCTTATTTTCAATACCACGCACAAGATATTTCTGTTTAAAAATAACCTGAAATTCATTCAAATTCTCTGCGCTTAAAGCTTGAATTTTTAGTATATTTGCTTATCAATAATCATTCTAAATAAGTCATGGTCAACTTGATTTTAGCTGAGAGTAATGAACTGGTTCGGATAGGTCTCCGAACGGTCTTTAAAAACGCTGAAGTACAAGTAATTGGTGAAGCTTCAAATGAGGCTGAATTATTAAGCCAAATCAAGTCATTTAATCCGGACGTTGTTTTAATCGATTATACCTCTGGCAACTTTTCAATCGATGTGATTCCAAAAGCATTGAGTATTTCGGATGATGTTCGCTTTGTGGCCATTACACCTGAGCAATCTGGTACAACGGTCGTCAATGCATTAAAAAGTGGCGTTACATCTCATATTAAAAAAGATTGTAGTATCACTGAAATCATTGATTCTGTCAAAGAAACCAGTAAAGGGAAAAAATTCTTTTGTGGTCAGGTTTTAGAAACCATTCATGACGAAGGAATTGATGTTGAAGAATTAAGTGATTCTGAGTTTACATGCGAACCGATAGTATTGTCGAATCGTGAAGTGGAGGTGATCACCCTAATCGCTGAAGGATTTACCAATGTGGAGATAAGTGAAAAACTCTTTTTGAGCAAGCATACCGTCAATACCCACCGAAAAAATATCATGAATAAACTGGGTGTAAAAAACACGGCCGGTATCGTCATGTTTGCCGTTAAAGAGAAATATACATCACCCAACAAATTTCTGTTCTCAAACGAGAATTAGTATCATCCACTTGCTTTTTAAATTTTCAGATTAACCATAAAAAAACCTGTCCACCAAAGACGAACAGGTTTTCAAATTTATGAATGAAAGGATTAAACCAATCCCTGATCTAGCATAGCATCTGCTACCTTTACGAAACCAGCAACGTTAGCACCTTTTACATAATCAATATGATCGCCATCACGACCGTACGTTTCACATGCTTCGTGAATTGACTTCATGATATTGTGTAATTTCTCATCAACCTCTTCACGTGTCCAAGACAAACGAAGTGAGTTTTGAGACATTTCTAAACCTGAAGTTGCAACACCACCAGCGTTAGATGCTTTACCCGGAGCAAATGGAATCTTCGCGTTGTGGAATACCTCAATCGCTTCTGGTGTAGAAGGCATATTTGCTCCTTCAGCAACCAAGATCAAGCCTTTTCCTAAAAGCTTCTCAGCATCTTCACCATTTAATTCGTTCTGTGTTGCACATGGCAATGCGACATGAATATCACACGGTGCATTCCAAGCGCGTTCATCAGCAAAGAATTCAACATCATCATACTTATCAGCCATTTCAGAAATACGACCGCGCTTAACGTTCTTCAATTCCTTAATGAAATCTAATTTATCCGAGTGAATTCCACCAGGAACATATACATAACCAGATGAATCAGAAGCCGTAACAACCTTTCCACCTAATTGTAAGATCTTTTCGATTGCAAATTGAGCAACGTTTCCAGAACCTGAAACAGCAACCGTTTTACCGCGCATGCTATCGTTCTTTGTCTTGAACATCTCTTCTGCAAAATAAACAGTACCATAGCCAGTAGCTTCTGGACGAATCAAAGATCCTCCCCATGTAATACCTTTTCCAGTTAAAACACCAGTAAATTCGTTTCTCAAACGCTTGTATTGCCCGAACATATATCCAATCTCACGACCACCAACGCCTATGTCACCAGCAGGTACATCTGTGTCAGGACCAATGTGACGCTGAAGTTCAGTCATAAATGATTGACAAAACTTCATTACTTCATTATCTGACTTTCCTTTCGGATTGAAATCAGATCCTCCTTTTCCACCACCCATTGGTAGTGTAGTTAATGAGTTTTTAAATACTTGCTCGAATCCTAAGAACTTCAAAATTGAAAGATTCACAGATGGGTGAAATCTCAAACCACCTTTATATGGTCCAATAGCCGAGTTAAACTCAACACGATATCCACGATTCACTTGTGTGTTTCCCTGATCATCCAACCATGGAACACGGAACATAATGACGCGCTCTGGCTCTACCATACGCTCCAATAGTTTGCTTCCTTGGTATTTAGGATTCTCGTCAATAAACGGGATAATTGCTTCAGCCACTTCTTCTACTGCCTGTAAGAATTCAGACTCGTGACCATTTTTCGCTTTTACATTTTCCATGAACTCAGATAGCTGAGCTGTATATTTTTCTGACATGGTTTATAGTTTAGTATAGGGGGCAAATTTAGATAAATTTTAAACAGATTCGACCTCCGCGGTTTTTTTCTAAAAAATTATTTCCAATTGACTAGATTCCCAATGAACGTCCATACTTTAATTTTGTTCGTCAAACAAAGAATATAAAAGGCAAAGTCAACCTCTAGTCCCTTAAAATCGTCTGATTATTACTAATGCTTTCAGAAATTTCTTAAATTGCATATATGCCTAAAATGCCCCGCTTATTGTCGTTGATGTTTTTGCTGCTCGCTTTCTCAAGTGGTGCGCAAGAAATTCAGACGCCTATTGGTAATTATACCTTTTATGAAAATAAAGGGCAATGGCCGTCGGGCGTGCTATATCGGGCAAAAACAGGAGCGGGTTCTATTTGGTTAGAGCAGGGTAGAATTATGTATCATTTTATGGATTATTCTCACTTGCATGAAAACCACGCAACCAATAATCCAACAGTTAAAGAAGATGGCATCATTGAATTCCAACAGTCAATAATAACGGCAAATTTTGTAGGAGCAAATGTTGAGGTTGAGCCCGAACACGATTATCAAACCGCACATTATCACAATTATTTTAAAGGTAATAATGAGCAGCGCTGGGCTACTGGTGTCTATGGTTATCATCACGTGAAATACCCAAGTCTTTATCCCCAAACGGATTTATTGGTTTTTGAAGATAAAGGGCAACTGAAATATGAATTCCATTTAGCGGCAAATGCAAATCCTGACAAAATTCAAATTGAATATAAAGGACAGAAAAATATAAAACTAGATCGTTTTGGTAACTTAATCATCGAATCGCGACTGGGTGAGATTCGAGAAAAAGCACCTTATGCTTATCAAATTAAAAATGGTAAAGTAGTTGATGTGCAATGTGCTTTTGAATTGGAGGCAAACAAAGTCTCTTTTAAGTTGGGTGCATATGATCCAGCTCTTGAACTAATCATTGATCCTGAGCTGATTTTTGCTACATACAGTGGCTCCGTCACAGACAATTTTGGTATGACAGCGACTTATGCATACAATGGTAAAGGTTACATCGGCGGATTGATTTATGGCGACGATTATCCAGCTCCTGGTCCGGCATGGAATACCATTCCGAATATCACCGTGGATGACGTAGGTACGGTGACAACAGATGTATTTGTTTCAAAATACAATGAGGATGGCACAACCATGATTTGGACGAATTTTATTGGAGGAGGAGATAATACGCAAGGAACAGAAACTGTACACAGCTTAATTTGTGATGAAGAAAACAACGTTTATTTATATGGTGCCACTTCAAGCATAGATTTCCCAATTGAAGGCGGTTTTCAAACGGATCATGCGGGTGGAGACCCGCTGAATATCGCATTTAACGGAACGAATTTTGGATCAGTCGGAACAGATATTTTTATTTCAAAATTTAGCGCAAACGGATTGAACCTGCTCGGGTCTACCTATATCGGCGGTAGTGCTAATGATGGAGTGAATTTCAAGATTTCATCCGGAACTTATTCCTCAGCAGCGGCTTATGATTCACTGACAACTAATTATGGCGACCAATTTCGTGGTGAAATTATGGTTGATTCGTTACAAAATATAATAGTCACCTCGAGTTCTTGGTCAGATGATTTTCCAGTTGAAAGTGGCTTTCAAATGACCTATGGAGGTTATCAAGATGCGGTAGTTTTTAAAATTTCTGCGGATTTTTCTGATTTGATGTGGTCGAGTTATTTTGGTGGTAATGATAATGACGCAGGTTATTCCGTCAAAATTGATTCGAGTTATAATGTGGTCATCGCTGGAGGAACAACTTCTAATGATATTCCAGGAACGGTTGGAGGAATTTCACCTACTTATAATGGTGGTAAAACAGATGGCTATGTTGCCAAAATCAACGAAGATGGTGATGCCATAATTCAAAGTACTTATATCGGAACGATTGCCTATGATCAAGTGTTTTTTGTTGAGGTAGATCGTTGGGACAATGTCTTTATTGTCGGGCAAAGCTTGGGTGATATGCCAACTTCTCCAGATGTTTATTCGAATCCGGGGAGTTCACAATTTATCTGGAAATTAAATTCAGAATTAACGGCAACGGAATATACGACAGTATTTGGCAATGGATCGCCTACTACGGATATTTCACCTTCTGCCTTTTTAGTCGATTTTTGTGGGAATGTTTATGTAGCTGGTTGGGGCGGTAATATTTTACCTGGTGGAGCGGAAACTACTGGGATGCCAACAACAGATGATGCCTATCTAGAAGATTCTCCAAATGGCTTTGATTTTTATATGATTGTTCTCGAGCGAGACGCTGAAAGTTTATTGTATGGAACGTACATGGGCGGACCTGATTCAGATGAGCATGTAGATGGCGGTACATCGCGATTTGATAAGTATGGAGTGGTTTATCAAGGTGTGTGTGGTGGTTGTGGCGGAAATAGTGATTTCCCAACAACAGATGATGCATGGTCGGAGTTAAATCTCAGTTCAAATTGTAATAATGTCTTTTATAAATTCGATTTTGAAATTGTTCCAGTGGCGCGTTTCGAGGTGGATTTATTAGAAGGGTGCGCCCCTTTAACCTTAACCTTTGAAAACGAAAGTAATGATACCACTAATTTTGACTGGGAGTTCGGTCCTGGAGCCGAGATTTTAGAAGATGGCCCAAGTCCGGTGGTTCTGTTTACGGAGCCTGGAGAATATGAGGTAATATTGACCATCACCGATACCATTTGTGGATTGACAGACACGGCGGTTAAGATCATTACCGTCTATGATGAATTGCAGTTGGAAGTACCTAACGATACGGTAGTTTGTACGGAAATAACAACCGAGCTCATTGCTAATTCGAATGGAACAGCAATATCATTTCATTGGTCAGATGACCCTGATTTCGGAACTATGCTCAATGATGATGATATGGATTCGACCATTGTGGTTAGCCCATTCACAACGACTACTTATTATGTTCAAGCTTCGAATGGTTGGGAGCTCTGCGATTTGGTCGATTCTGTCACGATAACATTTGTAGACGGAGCCATTGAATTGAGTAATGATACCATCATCTGTCTAGAAGATACAATTTACCTTGCTGTCAATAACCTTTTCCCAGAAATTGAAATGACCTTTGATTGGGGACCAAATGAGCATTTGTTTTTTGAGGATGATAGTTACGCAGCTGGTGTTCCACCAAATTCCATGTATTATTATTTGACAGCTGAGACTGATTTGGGCTGTATCATTCAAGATTCCATTTGGGTAGAAGTTCGCGAAATTAATCCTGCTTCTGTATTTGCCACTGCAACGCCTGACCTTGTTCCTGAAGGCGGCACAACGCTGCTAGAAGCATTCCCTGATGATCCTGCTTTTGAATACTTTTGGATTCCAGATGCAGGTGTTACCAATCCTACTGAACAAACAACTGAAGCCGTTTTATATGAGACGAAAACCTATACGGTTTTGATGTCCGATGGCATTTGTCAAACAGGTGCAACGGTCACCGTTTCAACCTATGAATATATTTGTGGAGACGTCTATATTTTTGTTCCGAATGCCTTTTCGCCAAATGATGACGGTGAGAATGATATACTGTTTGTTAGAGGACAGAATTTAGAAGAAGTTACGCTAAAGATCTTTGACAGATGGGGCGAATTAGTCTTTGAATCAACTGATCAAGCGATTGGCTGGGATGGTACATTTAGAGATAAACCTGTTGATCCCGATGTCTATGTTTACCATTTGCAAGTTATTTGTTTTGATGGGCAAGAGAATTTAATCAAAGGAAATATAACGGTACTTCGCTAAATGAAAAGTTGGAAAGCCTGCATATTCGCATTTTTCTTGCTGCTGTCGTTTTCAGGATCTGCACAAGATGTTCATTTCTCACAGTTTTATATGAACCCCGTTTATTTGAATCCTGCCTTAACAGGAAACTTTGAAGGGGATTGGCGATTTTCGGCCAATCAAAGAAGTCAATGGCGTTCAGTTTCAAGACCTTTTAATACGATCGCATTGTCCGCTGAAAATAAAGAGGAATTGCTTTTACCAGGACTATATCATGGTATCAATTTATTTCATGACGCCGCAGGAGACGGTAATTTCCGTACTATTGAAATGAAT
This sequence comes from Crocinitomix sp., assembly GCA_030836155.1. GTDB lineage: Bacteria > Bacteroidota > Bacteroidia > Flavobacteriales_D > Crocinitomicaceae > Crocinitomix. The sequence goes on along the minus strand of JAURQI010000024.1, from coordinate 40,181 downwards.
GTTTCAACCGCTTTTGATATCCCACTCGATTTAGATTCAGCCCATACCATAACGCCTGCAGTGCAAATCGGGTTTAATCACCGTCGTATTGACTTTACCCAATTGAATTTTGATAATCAGTTTAACGGGTTTTATTATGATCCCGATTTACCAACAATGGAAACTTTTGAAACAGCTAGTCGAACAGGTTTAAGTCTGTCGTTAGGTGTCGCCTATAAATGGCAAATTGAACCAAGGAAAAAAATAGTAGCCGGATTAGGTTGGTTTAATATTCCGCAAGCAAAGCAAAGTTTTTATGGCAATGAATTAATCGAGCGTGATCGCAGGGTATCCTTTCATGCTAAGGGGGTTTACGATTTAAATTTTGAATGGGATTTACAGCCAGGTCTTTTTATGCAATTTCAAGGTACTTATCGCGAGATCGTTTTTGGTTCAAATGTCCGATATATTTATAAAGACAAGAAGGGTGAGTATATTGCACCTTATGCCGGTTTGTGGTTCCGAAATAGAGATGCGATCTATGCCGTCGTCGGTGCTTATTATAATAATTGGATTGCTGGGGTGAGTTATGATGTCAATCTTTCGCAATTAGCTCCTGCAAGTAATGTTCGCGGAGGTTTAGAGTTCTCCTTACAATGCATGCTTCACGTTTTTAAACCTTCGAATATTCAACACCGTATATGCCCGGATTATCTCTAAGTATAAACCTCTTCTTGAAACGTTGTCTCGTTCTTGTTGGATTGACGGGGAACCTTGTCTTCGGGCAGTCCTTTGTGCAAATGATGGAGTTTGCCGATGAAAAGATCGTGGAAGGAGATTTCTATTATGCCATTTTATATTACGAAAAAGCAATGGATATAGATTCTAATTCCGTTGAGGTAAATTGGAAAATGGCAGAAGCGCAACGACACTATAAAGACTATAAAAAAGCTGCTTTCTATTACAAGAAAGTGTACGCAAAAGAAAATGCATTGATCTATCCGAAAAGTATTTTTTGGCTTGCCACAATGGAACAGTATAATGGCGATTATGAAGAGGCACTGGAACATTGGAAGTTGGCCAAAAAAACGTTTAAAAAGAATCGAAAGGAGTATCCGTATAAAAAAGCGCAGCAATCTATAAAAAGTTGTCTTTGGGCTATTAAGGCCATTCGTGATACGGCAGATTATATTGTAGGTTCTTTGCCATCTCCAGTCAATACTCCAGACGCTGAACTGGCTCCTTTTTTCTGGTCCGAAGGATTAGGATTTACTTCCTTAAAAGCAGATTCAATCAATCATAATGAAGAGGTGTTTACAGAAGAATATTCACTTCAAATTTATACCGCCAAGCAACAGGATAGTATTTTTTCAAATGTCATTCAGCTAAAAGGTACGAAGGAAAAAGGAATGAACAGTGCCAACGGTTCCATGAGTCCAGATGGTAAACGTTTTTATTTTTCGCGTTGTGATCCGAATTATGCTTGTAAAATTTATGTTGGCGAAATTAAGAATGGACGAATTGTTAATGTCGATAGTTTAGGTGAAATTATCAATGAACCAGGGGCCATCACAACCATGCCGCATGCTACCAAAATTGATGGGCAAGAATATCTATTTTTTGTTTCCAATCGAAACAAAACCATCGGCGGACTGGATATCTGGTACAGTATGGTCACGCAGAATGGCAATCGGTATAGTAAGGCCAGAAATTTAGGAAGAGGTGTTAATTCAATGGATGACGATATCAGTCCATTTTATGATACGTTGAACAATCAATTGTATTTTAGTTCCTCTTGGCATGAAGGATTTGGAGGTCAAGATGTTTTTGTTGCCAAAAATGAAGAGATGCGTTTCATGAGTTCCGAAAATCTTGGTCTACCCATTAATTCGAGTCAAAATGATACGTATTTCGTTATTGATCAGACCAATGATCGGTATTATTATTCATCCAATCGCATTGGCGTTAATCATGCTAAAAATCCAACCTGCTGCAATGATATTTTTACGGCTTATTTGCCAAAGTTAAAACCGCCTACACGATTTGAGTCGTTAACAGATTTGAATAAAAAACTTCCTGTCACTTTGTATTTTCATAATGATGAACCGGATCCGAGAACACGCGATACAACGACAGATTTGACTTATATGGAATCGTATGATGATTATGTCGATATGGAGGATCGGTATAAAAAAGAATATTCAAGCGGATTGTCAGGAGATGCTGCTGAGGAAGCCCAGGAGGATATTGATGATTTTTTCCTACAGTATGTAGAACAAGGTGTTATTGATCTGGAAGAGTTTTTACGATTATTAAAAGAAGAATTGGCGAAGGGTTATGCCATTGAAGTGACGATAAGAGGTTTTGCCAGTCCATTAGCAAAAACGGATTATAACGTCAACTTGACAAAAAGACGGATCAATAGTTTAATTAATTATCTCTATGAAATTGAGGATGGATATTTTGCACCTTATCTCGATCAAAATGCAGCTAATGGCGGTGCATTGACTTTCGTTCAAATTCCGTTCGGTGAATATTCGGCAGACGGATTGATTAGCGATAATATCAACGATCAAAAAAATTCAGTATACAGTCGTAAAGCAGCACTGGAACGAAAAATTGAAATTCAGAGTGTCAGCTTTGTCCGGACAGATACAACCTATGCGAAGCTGTTTTTTACGAAACAAATTCATGACTTTGGAAGCGTGACAGCAGGAACGGGTTTAACGCAAACCTTTACCTTTCAAAATACGGGAGAACAAGTGCTAGAAATTGATAGTCTTTCATCGAGCTGCGATTGCATGCGTGGCGCGCTTGATAAGATGAAGTTAAATCCTGGAGAATCGGGGATCTTGACGATTGAGATGAATACGGCTGACAAACAAGGGTTGACCGTAGAGCATATTCGAATCTATGCCAATATTGAAAACGAATTCAAAGAGGTGACCATCACCACAGAAATTACGCCTAACTAGGTCTAATAATCTTCCGTTTGACTTTCAACAACAGCTTCATCCGAATCCATAAACACGGCTAATACTTTGTATCCACCGCCGCTTTCAATCAAGACAATCCGTTCGTAAATCAAACCATAGGTTGCTGTTTCGAACGTGTAGCTCAACTTTACAGTTTTAAGGCCATTATTGATTTTATTACTAAAGCCCATCTGTTTTTGTCTATTGGTTTGTGGTCCCCAACTAGCAACTAAATCTAAGAAAGAGGTCTAATCTTCGGTAGTTGCATTTCCATCAATATCGGCTAGCTGATTAATGATGTAATCATGATCCCCTTCATCCAATTTTTGGTGAAATTCATCTGCAATTTTTTCAGCTCCCGCTGTTGAGCAACCGGTAAAAACGATTGGTATTAAGAATAAGAGTAGAAAAGGTAAACGCTTCATAGTAATATGGTTTAGGTTATAGCTAAAATACAAATTATCTGCTATTTTTAACAAAGCTCACGATGGTTCATTATTTGTATTGTTTTGAAATATTGAACCAAATTGAAAAATAGGTGTACAGAGCAAAAAGGTTTGGATGTAAACATCAAAATTTTGAAAAGCGAATTAAACAGATCATTTTGAGAAAGATCAAAGAAATATTAGGGATTGGACTATTGTTTCTACTGTCCATAACGACTGCTTTAGGTCAAGGGCCTAGTTTATCTCCCTACGACTTAAAAGAGAGTTATTTAGAAAAAAAAGCAGCCTTTAAAAGAGACGATACCAAAGGATTGTCGACTGATGAAAAAGCGGAATTAGATCGTATTGTGTCTATTCTAGAGAAAAACGCATCCAATTCGTTTGAGTATCATTTTGTAAAGTATGTGAATGGAAGATATGATTTAAGTCTTTCGAAACATTTAATGGAGGCGCAACGCTTGCAGCCCGATAATAGAGATTTAATAGCTGAACTTTTTTCTTATTATTTGTTGACCAATAATGAAGGGCAAGCTAAAATTTACGCTCAACAAATTTTAGGTGCGGTGAGCTCCAATACCCAAGTTTATTACAAAGCACTTGCTGCAGATCCAACCGTGTCAGCGCTAATTGTTTGTGGTGAAGAAGATGGTCTACCTCTACTTGCACTACAATCAACGGGACAGATAAACAAGAATTTAAAAATCATCAATTTAGATTTTCTACTGAATGACAAGTACCGAGCGAAAATTAATTCCGCTTATAGCCTTGGCAATATTGAGTTTTTAAATAATGAAAAAGCATACCTCATGAAGCTGTTACCAAAAGGCGGCTCAGGAATGGCAATTAGCACAACCGTAAATCAATCTTATTTTACGCTGTTTTCAAATAAAGTTTTCCTAACCGGGTTATCCTATCGGTATGGTTCAGAAAATCAAATGATTCATCTGCAGAACTTTTGGACAAGGGCACAAAAAGAATTGAAATCGTTGACATTAAATAATCGCGCTGAAAGAAAACTCTACCGCAATTACCTTCCACCACTAATGACTTATTATCAACTTGCACCAAAAGGTTCTGATTTAAGAACTGCAATTAAGCGCGTATTATTAAAACTAACTGACCAAACAGGTAAAAAAGATGAAGTTATAGCCATCCTCATAGCCTATGACAAGATAGAATGAAGCTCTTTAAAAAGCGATACGATACATATAGTGATGAAGATTTAATGCGCTTTTTTATAAAGGGTGATAGGAAAGCTTTTGAGGAAATTTATGCGCGTTATGAATTGTATATGGTCAATTATTTTCATCGCAAATTGTGGCAAGATAGGGAGAAGGCAGAAGATTTTACACATGATTTATTTACACGAATTATTAAAAAACCGACACATTACGACCCGTCAAGACCGTTTAAGATTTGGTTGTTTTCGGTGGCAAATAATATGTGTAAGAATGAGTATAAAAAACAAGAGGTTAGAAAGCCAACCAGTTATGAAATGCCAGAAGGGTTTAGTGGTCAGGATGAAAATCAATTGCAAGATGTTCAGCTAGAAGCCGCGAATTTTGGCGAGGCCTTAAAAGAAGAATTAGAAAAATTAAGTGATAAGCATAAAGAAGTATTTATGATGCGACATTTCGAGGGGTTATCCTTAAAAGAAATAGCAGAAATTATGGATGTGAGCACAGGTACAATTAAATCACGATTGCATTTTGCGACAAAAACCCTGGCTTCAAAACTTGAAGTGTATAGAAAAACAAGCGTATGACAAAGGAAGTGGAAGATATCATCAGGTATAAATCCTGGGAGGAGTTGACAGGGAAGGAGCGAGAGCTATTAGCTGAATGGGCGGATAATGCGGAGGAATATAGTCAAATGCGCTGGTTTTTGACAGAAACAAATACGGCATTTCAAAAAGATAAAATTTCAGCTTCACCAGACTTGAGAAAAGGAGTGATGGCCCAATTCGATCAAGATGATCGGAAACCAGTGATCTGGCTTAATGCTATTGGTGCATTTTTATTGCCTGAAGATAAGAGAATCTATCAAAAACCAGGCTTTCAATTAGCTGCCGCAGCTGTTTTGGTGGTCGGGTTTTTATGGATGTTTCAAATGGATTGGAATGAACCAGAGATAGCTCAAAACATACCGAATGAAATCAACGTCCCACCAGTAAAAAATGATAGTGGTATTGATGAAACTACAGTAGATGATGTCACAACGGGTGAAGAAGAAAATAGTCAAGGGCTTCGTCAATTATCAGAAGGAGAAGAAGAGCAGGTTTCGGACAGAGCATTGTTTGATGAAAAGCCTGTTATGGATCCTGATCGGATGGATGCGTTTGGTGAAGTAGCTGAGATAGAGGAGGAGTTAAATGAATTGCCGGTCCCTGGAGAAGATGGTCGTATAATTTTGACAGAAGACATAGCCATGGAAGATGCAGCGGATGAGATACGAGATGAAAGTAAAATTGAAAAGGATAAAGTTGATCAAGAACGCAAAGAAATGGAAGCCCCTGGTTATATGGATGATCAAGTTGTAGATGTTGAAATGAACGATGCCGAAGCGGATAATGCAACCAGTGTAACAAGAAGCAAAAAAACCAATTTGGGTAGAGGCGTTTTTTCAAAGAGAGAGGCAGCTAACGCTGTCGCTTTTGAACCTTTAGCCGTGAGTGAAGATGCCGAGGCTGCAGAAGAAATAATGCCCAAGTCTCTGCATATCAATCAAACAAAAGAGTTGAAGAGCTTGTTCTTCACAGTGAAATGATACATCGATATAAGAAACTACTGTCCATAGGGCTTACCCTGGTTATATTATTACTTGCTCAAAGTTGTTCTTCTTCAAAAAATGAGGGTTACGCCAGCGTGCAACTGAAAACGGATACCTTATACCACGATGGTGATTATCAAGTCGAGGTGGTAAATTTTGAGGCGCTACAGCCCTTGCTTTATCAGAAAGATGAACGTCTTCATGTCATTAATTTTTGGGCAACATGGTGTATTCCATGTGTTGCTGAATTGCCTTATTTCCAAGAGCTGGTTAAAAAACATCCAAATATTGAACTGACACTTATTAGCTTAGATTTCTCATCAAAAATCCGCTCTGATCTTCTTCCTTTTCTAAAAGATAGACAATTGAAAGAGCGTGTCATTCTGCTAAATGAACCAGATGCCAATAGCTGGATCCCTCAAATTGATGCTGATTGGACAGGTGCCATTCCTGCTACAATAATTTATAGTGGTCAAAAGCGAAACTTTTACGAGCAATCCTTCACCTTTGAAACATTAGAAAAAGAAGTACAGCAATTCCAAAATCAACTATAAACACAAAAACATGAATTCAATCATATATATCCTACCGCTAGCTTTATCATTAGTCCTAATCGCATGTGGTGGGAGCGAATCAAACAAAGCATCAGAAAATGAGAATGACTCATTGACCACGGCTTTAGATTCTACAGAAATGTCAACTGATACTGAGGAGGATGAGCAGATGAATGAAGGATATGCCGTTGGTGATATCGCAACCGACTTCTCACTGATGAATATCGATGGTGAAATGGTTTCACTAGCTGATTATACATATGCAAAAGGATTCATTTTGACATTTACATGTAACCATTGCCCATATGCTGTGGCGTATGAGGATCGCATCATTGCACTAGATGCTAAATACAAATCTCAAGGATATCCAGTTATCGCTATAAATCCGAATAATCCGGAAATTGTTGAAGAAGATAGTTATGAGAATATGCAAGTGCGGGCTGAAGAAAAAGGATTTACTTTTCCATATTTGATGGATGAAGGACAAACTATTTTTCCGCAATACGGTGCGACAAAAACACCTCATATGTACATCCTAGAAAAAACGGATGAAGGTAATCGTGTTGCTTACATTGGAGCAATTGACGATAACCATGAAGATGCAGAAGCTGTGACTAAAAGATATGTAGAAGATGCGGTAGATGCCCTTTTAAAAGGACAACAGCCTGAGGTAACAGAGACAAAAGCAATTGGTTGCTCAATTAAGATATAATAAAGATCACAAGAGGTAAAGATGGATTATTTATTGCTGATAATAGGGTTAGTAGCAGGTGTCGTTATAGGTTATCTATTGGCTAAGACGATGTCCTCAGGTGATAAACCAGAGCTTGAGCTAGAGCGTCAAAATTTGAAGGTTGAGAATGCGCAACTAAAGTCTACTTTGGAAAGAGCAGAAAAGGAAGCTCAATCAGCAAAATCTGACCATCAGGAGTTGGAGCAGCAATATCGACAAGAGCTCAAATCATCCACTGAGTGGAAGGGTAAATGGTTTTGTCGCATCTACCAAATTTAACCGTTTTCAACTGATAAAATTCAAATGTCACAAAATAAATTCAATTGAAAATCAGCATTTTAGTTATTTGTCTGATTCCATTTTTCTTAAAGAAAAGCAAAAAAATAGACAGATGCGACAGAACCTTATAAATCACTTTGGTAAGCTAGCTTATGTATTTTGGATATTACTGTAATGCGTTTTTAGTATTTTCCACTGTATTCAATCTTGGGTAATTTTTGATTTATCGTTTTTTCTATTACGATAGCTCGTTTAAAATGCATAATATAGACATAAAACAACTCCACATTTATTTTGAATTGCTCGGCATCTTTATAATTAAAGAATACTTCAACTTCATCTGAAAAGCCAACATCATCCCATTCTTGTAAAACAATAAATACTTTCATACAATTTCTCTTATTATATATTACTTATTCGACACATCATCCTATCTAGTTTTTTCTATGGATCGGTTATAAAGTAAAATAACAATGATGATTTAAGGCTTAAGATATCTCAGTGTAGAAAATTTTGACTGAGCCAATCGTTTTATGTTTGGTTAGCAAGATGTTTAATCTATTTACGAACAAATCTTGGGCTTGATAAGGATATAGGTCCTTACTCCTAAATTTAATTTACGCTTTATATTCCCATATAAGACTCATTAATCCATTTTCTATTGTTAATATAAATACTTTTACTTTAAATATGTGATTTCAAGAATTCAGATAGATTGTGAGAAACGCCCTTGTCATCTTCAATGTAAAACTCTAAGTTTTCAGAATAAAAACCATCTTCAATTATTTATTAAAAACAAAAGGAGTCCAATTGGCTATGGCTTCTACTATTCTAAGATTTCGAAATCCAAATATTTTTCAAATTATTGTGATCAGCGTGCGTATCGAGTAATTAATCGTGACCCGTTAAAATTATCTCAAATAAAAGAGACAAGCAGGGCTTCAACAATAGACAAACAAATCCCTTAACCAGAGTGGCGTACCGGAACAAGCTCGATATCCGCGAATTTGCTGTTGTAGGTACAAAAACAGCAACCGATAATTTTAAACATGTTTGGTATTTAGGATGTGATCAACCAATAGGAAGATCTAAATCATTAAGAGAAGAGTTGGATTATGAATTATCGATGCTAAACACCGATTATCTCTTATTGACCGTAATTTTGCGCTGGAAGAAATTGAATTAAACATTTTGCCGAATAAAGTCTTTTACGATTTTATGAAGATTAAAAATAAATATGGTGCCCAACATAAATTCCCGAGGGTGCTAAAGGGGCAGATGGCACTAGACTGGGTGAAGTATTTGCAATATATTGAAGAAGACAGTTATGCCAGATAAATGGATAGAAATCATTAAACTTTGTAACCCAGAAGAAAGTATTTACGTATTTTAGACTAAACTTAATATATAGTTATGAAAAAATTATTGATGATTGCTACAGTTGCGTTATTGGCTGTAGCATGTAACAAAAACCAAGCAGCAGTTAAGAAATTAGATGGAACTTGGACAGCTACTTCATTCTCAGTAACTGAGGATGGTGTTACCGTTGACCTTATTGAGTCAGGTTTAATTACCTCCGCTACTATGACGTTTGGAAACTGTAAGTTAAAGGACGATGAATTTTGTGCTTTAACTACAACGCTAGAAACAGTTTTTGGTACGGATACTGAAGCAGATGTTTATGCTGTAACGGATGATGGGACGACATTGCAGACTAAGGATGATGCAGCGTCCACGACGATCGAAACAATTGAAATCGTTGAATTGTCAAAAACAGATTGTCGATTAAAAGAGACGGACGAAGATGGTGACATCACTGAAATCACTTTAACGAAGAACTAATATAACTTACTTGTTATATAATGAAGCTCTCTAGTGCAAGCTTGGGAGCTTTTTTTGTTCTGTGAATGTGTATTACCCCTGATATATAAATGGTATGCTTTTTGTATATTTGGGGAGAACTTAAAAACAATTAAAATGAAAAAAATCTTAATGATCGCTGCAATAGCTTTATTGGCTGTTGCTTGTAACAAGAACCAAAGTGCTGTAAAAAAATTAGACGGTACATGGACAGCAACAGAATACAAAGTGTCTGACGACGGTGTAACCGTTGATTGGTTAGCTGAAGGTTTCATTAACAGTGTAACAATGTCTTTTGAAGCTTGTAAACTAAAGGATGATGAATTTTGTAATGTCACAACGACAATCAATACAGATTTCGGAGATGCGACAGAAGCTGACATCTATCGTGTGTCTAATGATGGTACAACGTTGGAAGTGAAAGATGATCTCTCTTCAACTACGATTAACTCTTCTGAGATTGTTGATCTTTCTGGTTCTTACTTAGAATTAAAACAAACTGATGATGATGGTGTAGTTACTGTGATCAAAATGGAGAAATAAGAAATCTCAAACAACCATATTTAAATCCCATTTGTTCGTCTGAGACGGGCGAATGGGATTTTTTTATTTAAGGGTTATTCCTTAAGTTGCTTTTTCAATTCAGCCAGTCGTTTCGCTTTTCCTGGTCCGCGCGTATTTTTCGCGGCAACAGTATAATAATCATGTACCTCCTCTAGATAATGGATTTGTTTGCGAATTCTTTCTTGGTCGGATAAAGTAAGGCCAAATAAAGCCATTTCATCAAAGAGTAATTCAGCTTTAACGTGGTAGTCCACGCGACCCAGATAATCAAGGTCAGCATCACACATAATCGCTTCAAGCATATTAGTCGGTTTATTGCCGTATACCGTAGACATGATGATTTCCTCAATTTTTTGAATTTCTTCATCATTATAACCAAAATCAGGTACGACAGTTTTGAAGAGGTCAACAGACAATTCCTCGTTGTCATGGTAACGAAATAAAAAACCAGCGTCATGAAATAAGGCGGCAGTCCTTACAAGCAGAATATCGTGTGCATGCAAGTTTTCCAATTGGGCATATTTCAACACGGCCTCTTCGACTCTTTCAGTATGCTCATGAGAATGATAGATGAGCTTCTCATCCAACTCTGCTTTTAATCGGGTCAAAATATAGTTTCGAATACCTTCTAGGTCAGCGGTCGGCAACTTTAACTGTTTTCTTAAATCAGCATTTGGGGTACGCCCTTCCTTATAAATGGAGTAGTTTGGAAGGAGCGCTTCCAAAAAGAATAAATCCACCTCTCCCTGATTTTTGAGCTTAATTTTCCCTCTTGGTTTAACCTCAAAGTAGGGTGAAATGGCTTGCTCAAAATCTTCAGTGATGCTTATTTTATTCGGTTTTGAATGTTGTTCACAGCGCGCAGCAATATTAACGGCATGGCCCCAGACGTCAAAACTAAATTTGTGTTGACCAACAATACCTGCAACTAAGTCCCCAATATGGATTCCTATTCGAATCTCCCAATAATCTTCTTGAAAAGCGCGGTGCGTTTGCTTTTCAGTTTGGATATAATTGCGTATTTCAATTGCAGCTAAAGCCATTCTTATCGCTGGAAAGGGGTCTTCCTCTGTGACTCCACCAACAACCATATAGGCGTCTCCAATTGTTTTTATTTTTTCGAGATTATACTTTTGAATGATACCATCAAAATGACTGAAGTATTGGTCTAACTTTCTGACAATTTCATGCGGATCTTTATTCCTCGTTTTAGCTGAAAAATCAACAAAATCGGTGAACATAATCGCACAGTTCGTTTTCTTACGCGGACTGGATTTACCGAATCGTTGAAATTCATGTAGGGTTTCATTAGGCAATATGGTTTCCAATAATTGACTGACGCGCTGATGCTTAAAGTAAAGGCGCTTATAGATGTCAACCTTTACATGAACGATATCCGGATCAAAAGGACGCATTAAATAATCAAACGTGGTAATTTTTGCATTCTGGGTAACCGTCTTGTAGGCAATTTCTTTATTGGCTGAACTGACTATAATCGTGGTGTTCAAAGCGCGATTTACTGATCCTTTTGTTTCAGGTGTTATTTTTTCGATTAATCGATCATAATCCGTGTTGGGCATGTCCAGATTCAGAAATATGAGAACGAAGTTTTTTAATGCGACAAGTTCTAGCGCTTCAGTTTCGTCCTTAGCGACAAAAATATTATGACCAGGTTGCAAAAGTATACCATTTAGCGTAGTTGCGATCGCCAAATCACTTTCGATTAGAAGTATATTAATTATCCTGTCAAACATCTCGTATCGGTAAAGATATGCAATTCTAGTAAATGCAGAATTGGGTATGGATCGGCAGTAAAACGAAGCGTATCATCAAATCGTATAAATATTCACATAGTATAAGTAAAAACTATAGACCCATAAATATATAGAATGAAAATTTCATACGAATTGCGTAAATCTATGTTATTTTTGCAAAAGAAATTTTAACAATAAAAACAATTAGATATGTCAATAGTAGGTAGAAAATTCCCGAACATTACAGTGAACGCCATGGATGAAATGGGCGAAACAAAACAAATTAATGTCTTAGATGAAGCTTTAAAGAACAAGAAGAAAGTTCTGTTATTTTGGTACCCGAAAGATTTTACATTCGTTTGCCCAACAGAATTGCATGCATTTCAGGCTGCAATGGGTGAGTTTGAAAAAAGAAACACAATGGTTATTGGTGCTTCTGTAGACACTGCTGAGGTTCACTTTGCATGGTTAAATACACCAAAGGATCAAGGTGGAATTGAAGGGGTTACCTATCCAATTTTGGCGGATACCAACCGTAACCTTTCACATGAGTTAGGTATACTAGACAGCTCTGAGCCAGATGAAAATGGTTTAATTGAAGGTGATGATGTAACTTACCGTGCTACTTACTTGATTGAAGAAGACGGTACAGTATTCCATGAGAGTGTTAACCACATGCCATTAGGAAGAAATGTAAGCGAGTTCATTCGTTTGATTGATGCGTATGCACATGTTCAGAACCACGGAGAAGTTTGTCCTGCAAACTGGGAAGAAGGAAAGGATGCGATGAATGCAAACCGTGATGGTGTTGCTTCATATTTAGCTTCACACTAAAAAATAATAGCCATGTACATAGAGTTGAAAGAAGATAATCTGGCACAAGTAGTTGCGGAAAACGATACTGTTTTAGTGCAATACTCTGCTGGATGGTGCGGAAACTGTCGAATTATGAAGCCAAAGTTCAAGCGTCATGCTTCAGAACAAGAGGCTGACACGTTTGTGATGGTGGATGCAGAAAAATTACCAGAGTCACGTAAACTCGCTGATGTGTCAAATTTGCCAACGTTCGCGGCTTTTAAAGGCGGCAAATTAGTTGGTCAGATTCAAACCAATAAAGCAGATGTACTAAAAACGTTTATCGATGAGGTTACCAATAATTAAAAAAGTCAATGAATTCATTGGAGAGTACGACGAAGATTATGTACTCGAAACCATTGAAACATTAGAAATGCTTGCAGATATACCCTCGCTAAAGGATGAGGAGTTGGATGTTCTAGGTGAGATGATTTCAAACCTATACGGCGCCATTGAAGTCCATAAGGAGATAGTTGCAGGAAAACCTGAAAAAGAGGCACTCAATGCCTTTATGAAAAGGGTAACTGGTAGTATAGATCAATAGACGATTTGCTCTAATAGACTATAAAGACCGAAGACGATTGTTCTTCGGTCTTTTTTTATGTTTGAATTATTTATATCTCTAAAAGCGCTTCTTTTTCAACCCATCCGGTATTGCCGTTGACACTAATTTCAATCCAGTCTTCATTTGACCGTTCGAGATCTACTTTTGTACCTTCGTGTAAGTTAAACGCTTCTTTTGCGGTGTCTGACGGACTCGTTCTAATGATGACACTGTCTTCAATAATGATAGCGGAATGCCGTTCAATAATATATTGTTTATGAAGCATTGCCAAAAGGCCAGCTGCGTTTAACAAACCAAAGAATACGAAACCAAAAGTCAAGGCGTAATTCTTAATTTTCGGATTTTTCGTGGTGAAAAAGAAATAGAGCAAAATACAGAATACCAGTAAGGAAATGATGCTGATCCATGACCAAAAGTTTAATCCTAAAACAAAGAATGTCCCACGAAACCATCTCAATACATCGGAAGATTCCGGCGTTAAATTATCATACGTTTGTTTTTGAGCAAATGCAAGATTAAAGCGGGCGTTCTCATGACCAGGATTGATCTTTAATGAACGTTCATAGGCCCAAATCGCTTCTCCTAATTCATCGAGTTGATAAAAACAATTGCCAAGATTGTAAAAGAGTGATGCGCTCATCTTTTCATCAGCAACAAGCCGCGAATAATGATCCTTTGCTTCGGCATAATTACCGGCTGCATAAGCCGCATTACCTGATGATAAGGCATCTGATTGAGCGGAAGCTATCGTTGTCATAAATAAGACAACGAAAACGGGTATGACGCTATATATTCTTGTCCAATTCATAAAATAGGTTTTCAGCATCCGTAATAGTTTGGGAAAGGTTTTCATTGGTTATGGGAGCGTATTGTGCCATTTCCAATTTGGTACTGATGTCACGATACTGACGGATAATTTCGGACGTTATTCCTTTGTTAATCAACGCAGATTCAATACTATTCTGTGATTGTTCTGACCGCTGCATTTGAAGTTTTGTCATAAAGAATTCTTCCAATGCAATTTGCAGAATGCGTTGTGCTTGACTTTGATCGCCACTCTCGAGCAATGTTTTGGCCTCATTCAGCTTAACTTTCGTTTTCTTTAAAATTTGACGTTTATCTAATTCTTGAATTTCAGCTTCCGAACGGTTTTCTTTTTTTCGTTTTATAAAGACCAGCAACAGTACAATTCCAAATGGCCCCAGAATTAAAAACCAATAGCCCCATGAACCAAAAAAGAAGTCTTCTGTGCTAAATAAAGCATCCGCTTTTTCATCAATATAACGAATAGATTTTTCTTCACTTGGAACTTCCTGAAGGCGGTCGATATCAACGCCTGGTCGTTTGGCGACTTCAATGTTAAAATCTTGTGTTTGAATGGTGCGCATTTTTTCACTCTCTAAATCAAAGTAAGTGAACGAATATCCCGGAATCGTATAACTACCATAGTGTTTTGGGATAACCACAAAGTTATAGGTGATTTTTCCGCCGATACCTTTTCGTGTAGCTTTCGTAGCTTCTTCAATATCCGGATCAAATTCATCAAATTCGGATGGAATATCAAGTGCAACATTGCCAAGATCGTGCATATTACCATTTCCTTCAATGGAGATTGTAATATCAATGGCTTCTCCCATTTTAACTTGATCGTGACTCAACTCCCCTTTTACTTCAAACGATCCAACTAGACCATTAAAGTCAGGGTGATCACTGCCAGGGATCTTTTTAATGGTCATCTCCAATGGATTAGAATAGGTTTCTTTTCGATAGCGATTAAAGAAGTCTCTCGAGACAATTAAACTCGTGAAGTAGGGTTCTAATTGCACTTTTCCATGTCGCTGGGCGAAACAAAGCTCTTCTCGCAATTCAATGGTATAATAACGAACACCATTTCGAATCTCTGTTCCGGTTTTAAAATTGGTACGATCCGGATTTAAATCGCGTCTGTAAATCCCCGTAGCATCTCCCAATTCTAGGGTTTCAAATGATTGCGGCTGAAGTCTTGAATAGTATTTTAACGAAGCAATAAAGGGCTCTCCTTCATACACACTAGACTTATTGCTGCTTAAGCGCATAAAAAAGTCTTTATCTACAGAAGGCTGTTGCGATTCACCTCCAACACTAATGGTGATTGACTCCGTTTCTTGTGTTTCGTCGCCACAAATCATTTTTGCGACTGAAATGGTATAGTTGCCTTTCTTTTTAGCTTCCAGCGTATAGGTCCATTTTGTCTCGAAACTTTGAGTCCGTTGCCCGTTTACGGACGTAAATGAACTAGATTGTGATGTATAAGGACCTCCAACGATTGTTAGATCTCCAAAATTGGGAGGACTGACATTGCACTCGTTATTATTGACCGTGATTTCATAATTAAAACGCTCATAAGTAGTCACAGAAGTGCTGCTCACAGTTGCTTCTATGGTGCGCTGTGAAAATCCTGTCACTGCGCTAATTATCAATATGAATATAATCGCCTTTTTCATTACCAGTCAATATCTCCCCCGGTTCCTGTACCGACAACTTTTTCTTTATCTAAATCTTCTTGGACTTGTTTCTCTTTTCGCCCTGCGCCTTCTAAAATCCGTTTTGCTTGCTCTTTTGAAATCGGTGCTCGCTGGGGTTTGCCGCCATCAGGTTGATTCTTCTCATCCTCCTTTTCATCACCTTCATTACCATCATTATTTTCTTCTTGATTGCCTTCTTCTGATGGATCGTTTTCTCCTTCATTGTTGTCACCTTCTCCGTTTTGATCCTCATTTTGTTCGCCCTCTCCATTTTGGTTTTGATCATTGTTTTGCTCGCCATCCTGATTTTCGTTCTCCTCCGATTCACTTTCCTCGTTGTTTTCGCCATTTGAAGAGTCGTCTTGATTTTGTTGCTGTTGTTCTTGTTGCTGTTTTAACAATTGTGCATAAGCTAGATTATAGCGTGTATCCTCTGCACGCGGATTAATGCGTAAGGCTTCTTTATAGGATGAAATAGCTTCATCTAATTGTTGGTTGACAAAATAGGCGTTACCCAGGTTGTGCCAGACCCAAGATTCATCAATTTTTTCTGGAGCTACTGCTGTTATTTTTTCAAATTGTTCAATCGCTTTTTCAAAGTCTTCTTGACGGAAATAAGCATTGCCTAGATTGAAGTTAGACTTAAAGTTCAATGGAGCAGCATCAACAGCCTTTTGATAATAATAAACGGCATCTTCATAATGGCTGTTTTCATAAGCCACATTTCCTTTATACCAATTCTTTTTTAGTTCGTTTTGCCCGAAACTGTTGAAGGTGATAAACAATATGAATAACCAGCTATACTTCATTATAGTTCTTGTAATTTGTGGATGATTCCAGAGCGACGTTCACTAATAAAAAACTCAATAACAAAACACAATAAACCAAAGCCTAAAAACCATTGGAAATAATCCTTATAATCCGTATATAATTTAGATTCCATCTCCGTTTTGTCAATAGAGCGAATCGAATCTAAAAGACCAGAGAGGTTGACATAGGTTCCCTGAGCAGCTGTATAGGCGCCACCGCCTGCATTGGCAACTTCTTTTAACATCGCCTCATTGAGTCGGGTAGTTACGGTATTGCCGTCTTTGTCTTTTTTCATACCGACATATTGACCATTTTTTATATCCGGGATTGGTGTTCCCATAGGTGTACCCATACCAACAGTGCTCACAATGACATTCTCGGAGTAGGCTTGTTCTGCCATCATCGTCGCGCTGCCCTCATGATCTTCACCATCGGATAAAATAATGATCGATTTATTGACACCATTTTCAAAATCAAATGAGGACATACATTCATCTATTGCCTCTCCAATAGCTGTTCCTTGATTACTCATCATTTCCGGACTGACAGAGTTTAAGAAGATCTTCGCAGCACCATAGTCCGTTGTCATAGGCAGCTGAACAAAGGCGTCTCCAGCAAACAGGACAAGTCCAACTTTGTCACCGTGCAAATTATTGAGTAATTGTTCAATTGCCATTTTCGCAACCTGCAAACGATCGCGTTTAGGATCTAAGTCTAAGGCGCGCATGGAATTAGAAATGTCTAATGCAACCATGATTTCAATACCTTCTGAAACCGCTTTTGTTGTGCCTTTTCCAAACTGTGGATTCGCTAAGGCAATGATCAAAAAAGTTAAAGCATTGCGGAAGAAAAAGAATCGCCAAAATGACTTGATTGATGATACAGGTTGCGTCAAAAATGGAATGAGTCGATTATCGGCTAAGCGCTCTAATACAGTGTTTTTCCAACGTATCAAGAACAAATATCCTGAAAGAAATAGCGGAATAGAAAGTAGCCCCCATAGCGCGGCCTCCCATTCAAAGCGGAAAGCCTCTACTTGATCGATCAAAAAGAAATACAGACCGAAATAGACCGACCAGAACACCACTTCCCAGATCAACACTGCAATCAAAATGACACGTAAATTATATGTGTGTTGATTTTGCTCCATTTACGGAATACTTTTTAATAAGGTGTTTCCAATTAGTTTTGATGATACAATGAGTACTAATGCCCAAAATAAGATGGCATAATATTTTTCTGGCGGATCGGTTTTAAATTCAAGTACGCGCACTTTTGATTTTTCCAGCTGATCAATTTTTTCATAGATCGCTTCGAGCTCTGCTTTGTCTTTTGCTCTGAAATATTCAGTACCTGTGATTTCGGCAATCTCTGTTAATAATTCTTCGTCAATTTCTACAGGAAGATTTTGCATCGTCACCCCAAAAGGCGTTTGCACCGGAAAAGGAGCTAAGCCCTCTTTACCAATTCCGATCGTATAAACCCGAATACCATATTCTTTGGCGATTTGTGCTGCTGTTATTGGATCAACGTCCCCAGAGTTATTGACACCATCTGTTAGTAGAATAATAACTTTACTTTTGGCATCACTACTTTCCAAACGATTAATAGCAGTGACCAATCCAACTCCAATCGCCGTTCCCCTTAAGACCTTGCCTGATTCAACATCATCAAATGCATCCAGTAATAGGTTATGATCGGTTGTCAAAGGCACTTGTGTATAAGCTTCTCCCTCATATAAAACAAGACCAATACGATCACTCGGTCGTTCTTCAATAAATGATCGCGCAACATTTTTCGCAGCCTCCAATCGATTCGGTTTAAAATCCTCGGCCATCATACTTCCGGATACATCCATGGTGAGTATAATATCGATTCCTTCTATGTTTTTTCGTTTAAACTCTTCAATATCTTTATCGTCATGCGGACGAGCAAGGGCTAAAACAAGCAGTGTCAAACCAATTAAAGAAAGAAAAAAGTTTAAGTGACGTAGTAAAGCAATCCAGCTAAACGACGCTTTGCCAAAGGTCTTGATCGTCGATAAACGGATGTCTTTAAATTGACTGGCAACATATTCTTTTCGAATATACCAGAGTAGGATAATCGGAATCAATAGGAATAGCCAAAACGCCACCTTATGTGTATAGGTGTACTCAAATAATGATATGTCAAACAAATCAATCGTCATCTCGCTTTGTACGGTTTACAAAGTCTATGGACTTTTGCAAATAGTTGAATGCATCAATATCGTCAGGAGTAAATTTGGCAAACTTCACCATGTCAGCTTCCGATAAAATTTTACGAAGGTATTTCTTATCCTCATCGCTGATATTGGCGTGGTTAAGGTGCAATAAAATCTCGCGCGTGGTTTGCTCCATTGCGCGGATATTAAAACGGTTTTCTAAATAAGCACGAACCGTATCGGTTAATTCAGAATAGTATTTTTTCTTTTTGGGTGATTTCCATTCTTCAGTATTTTTTAGACGATTCAATATTTCGAGTGCCAAAATATGGGCAGGTATGATCTCTTCAATCGGTTCGGGCTGAGGCTGACTTTGTCGCTTTTTCATCCAATAGCGCCAGATAAAGAAGCTGAGTATTAATACAATGATAATGGTAATCCAAATCCAATTTTCTTTTAGCCAATCCCGACTTCTTTCTGAGAAAGGATAGTTCACAGAGTAAATAGGTTTGATATCTGCAATTCCTTGTGAAGTATCTACTTCCACCGTTTCAATCTTTATCAATTCTGTATTCGTAGTTAGGATCGTATCATTGAATCCAATTTCTTGCGATGGCACGATGTATTCGCCGGCCTCAAAAATGGTGATCAATAATTCTTGCTCTCTCAAATAGGTTTGTGAAAGACTGTCGATAACCTTATCGCGATCAACAGACTGTCGAACAATTTCGATATCTTTTGTCAGTGTCTCGTCAAACGAAGGCCAGTTAATTAAAGCGTTCCCATTCGGATTTTGGTATTCTAGAAATAAATGTAAAATGGTCTGTTCACCAATACGTAAATCATGGGTGTCTAACTCCATATAAGCACGTTGCCCAAAGGAGGAACCTGCTATAAACAAAAGCGCTATGACGAACAGGTTTTTCATCCGCGATTTTTGAACAAGTTCATGAGTGGTTTAATATAGCCTTCATCCGTATGGATTTCGGCAAAGTCTGTTTTGGTTTTCATAAACAGTTTTCGAATTTGCTCATCCCGCTCAGCAGCTTTGGCTTTATAGTTGGCACGAACACGAGCCGAGGAAGTATTGATCCAGCGAGATTCGCCTGTTTCAAGGTCCTTAAATCGTGCAATTCCAATTCGTGGCAATTCGTTTTCGGCCTTATCGGTTACCTTCAGAGCAACGACATCATGTTTAAGCGATGCAATTTTTAACGCATCTTCAAAGCCTTGATCGACAAAGTCACTCAGCACAAATGCAACACTCTTTTTCTTTATCATCTGGGTGAAATACTTCAACCCTAGTTCAATATCAGTTTCTTTACCTGTTGGTTCAAAATTGATCAACTCTCGGATGATTCGAAGGATATGTGATTTTCCTTTTTTTGGTGGAATGAATTTTTCGATCTTATCCGAGAAGAGTACTAAACCAATTTGATCGTTATTGGAAACGGCCGAAAAAGCCAAAACCGCGCATAACTCAGTTATGGTTTCACGTTTTAATTGCTGCCTTGTTCCGAACATGCCGGATGCAGAAATATCAACTAAGAGCATAACGGTGAGTTGTCTCTCTTCTTCGAAAACCTTTACAAAAGGTTCGTTAAAGCGAGCGGTTACATTCCAGTCTATTGTTCTTATTTCATCGCCAATTGTATAATCTCGAACCTCACTAAAAGCCATACCACGACCCTTGAATGCCGAATGGTATTCACCAGAAAAAATTTGATTCGAGAGCCGCTTGGTCTTGATCTCAATCTTCCTAACTTTTTTTATGAGTTCTTTTGTTTCCAATTGATTTATGCTTAATGCTAATGCGTTGTTTTACTCGGAAATTACGAGCGAAATATTTATATAAATAATTGGATGGGTTATGGCACTTCGACCATATCCATAATCTTCTTCACAATATCTGTTTGTGTGATATCCTCCGCTTCTGCCTCATAGGTTAAACCGATACGGTGACGCAATACGTCAGGGCAAACGGCACGAACGTCCTCTGGAATAACAAATCCACGTTTGTTTAAAAAAGCATATGCTTTAGCCGCCAATGCCATGTTGATTGATGCGCGCGGAGAAGCTCCAAACCCGATATATGCTTCAAGTTCACTGAGTTGATAATCGGCAGGTGTTCTTGTGGCATAAACCAAGTCAACAATGTATTTTTCAATTTTTTCATCCAAATAAATTTCCTTAACTAATTCTTTAGCCTTCAAAATTTGATCGAGGCTAACTACTGGATTTGCTTTTGGAAATCCACCAGAAGAAATATTCTGACGAACAATAATTTGCTCTTCTTCTTTTGACGGGTAGTCTAAATAGACTTTCAACATAAAACGGTCAACCTGAGCTTCAGGCAATGGATATGTTCCTTCTTGCTCAACTGGGTTTTGTGTTGCCATAACCAAAAATGGCTGCGGCAAATTATAAGTTGTTTGTCCAAGTGTTACTTGGCGCTCTTGCATGGCTTCTAATAAAGCACTCTGTACTTTTGCTGGAGCACGGTTGATTTCATCTGCCAAAATAAAATTGGCAAATACAGGACCTTGCTTCACCGTAAACTCTTCCTTTTTCTGATTGTATATCATGGTACCAACAATATCAGCGGGAAGCAAGTCAGGTGTAAATTGTACACGATTAAATGTTCCGCCAATTGTATCGGATAGTGTTTTAATGGCAAGCGTTTTAGCTAAACCGGGAACCCCTTCTAAGAGTATATGTCCATTCGCTAACAAACCAATCATAAGTCGATCGACCATGTATTGTTGTCCGATAATAACCTTGCTCATTTCATGATTGATTAAATCAAGAAATTGACTCTCTTGCTGTATCTTGGCATTAATTACCTCGATTGGATTAGTTGTATTATTTGCTTCTAATTCTTCCATAATGATTGTCTGATATACCAAAAGGTAAAGTTACCTAACCCTTGATCTAGCGTAGGTTATAGCGCTGTTAAAAAATGTTAAGGATTATTAACAATAAGTGACTCCGTTTAAGAAATGGGAGGTTTAAAAAAATGAAGGATAGGTATAGCCTTAGCTTTAACAATCAGCTAATCCTACATCAACAGCCAAGCCGCCTTGAGAAGTTTCTTTATACTTCGTATGCATATCTTCGGCTGTCTCGCGCATGGTTCTGACCACCTTGTCCAATGGGACTTTGGCGTCTTTTGGATCTGAGTCGATGGCCATTTCTGCAGCATTAATGGCTTTAATAGCACCCATCGCATTTCTTTCAATACATGGAATTTGAACCAGGCCACCGATTGGATCACAAGTCAATCCTAAATGATGCTCCATTGCTATTTCTGCAGCCATCATCACTTGCTCGGGTGTTCCGCCAATTAATTCGGTCAGCGCACCTGCAGCCATCGCTGAAGAAACACCTATTTCTGCTTGACAACCGCCCATGGCTGCTGAGATCGTTGCTCCTTTTTTGAAGATGCTACCGATTTCTCCCGCAACTAATAAGAATTGTTTAATCTTTTTGAACGATGCTTTATGATCCTCAATAACGAGGTAATACATCAACACAGCCGGAATAACACCAGCGCTTCCGTTTGTTGGAGCGGTTACAACCCGTCCTAAACTGGCATTGACTTCGTTTACAGCTAATGCAAAACAACTCACCCATTTTAAAATCTGGCGAAATTTCACCTCCGTTTTTCGGATGGCGCTTATCCATTCATTTGGGTTCGCGTATACATGATTACCAATGAGGTTTTTATGTGTTTCAAAAGCACGACGTTTAACATTTAATCCACCGGGTAAAATACCCTGTGTATGGCAACCGTGGAACATACATTCCAGCATGGTATTCCAAATCCGTTCTAGCTCCGCATCAATGGTTTTTTCGTCGCGAAGTTTTTTCTCATTCTCAAAGACAATTTCTGAAATGCTTAAGCCTGATTGCTCGCAATAACTACCTAATTGTGCCGCGTTTGCAATTGGGTAGGGATATTGTCGATCGTTCAAAAATTCGACCGCATTATCATCATTCTTCTCTTGGACAATAAATCCTCCTCCAATGGAGTAATAGATTTCTTCTGAAATCTCTTTACCTCCAAGGTCGAAAGCGGTAAATTTCATGCCATTTGCATGAAACGGTAGAAAGTCTTTATTGAAGCAAACGTCTTTGTCTGGCTCAAAAACAATTGGGTTTTGATTCCCAAGCGCCAAAGACTTTGTTTGTTGAATCTCTTGTGTAATGGATCCAATATTTTCTACTGGAATTTCTTCAGGGTCTTGTCCACTCAGTCCAAGTAGTGCAGCTGTATCCGTTGCATGCCCTTTTCCGGTTAATGATAAAGAACCATACAGGTCCACCCGAACACGCTGAACTTGATCTAATAAGTGAGCATCGTTTAGCGTTTGCAGCCATGCCTCTGCTGCTCGCCATGGGCCGAGTGTATGAGAGCTGGATGGTCCAACTCCAATCTTTAGCATATCAAAAACACTGATGTATTCCATTATCTAATTTAAGTGGGTAAATTTACGTTTAATTCATTTGAATTTTACTGCTTCTTCTTGGAAATATTTTAGGTCTTCAATCCTTTTTAACTCTTCCGTTCACTTGTTGTTCCCTACCATTCAATAAATAAGTACAGCGAGATGAATATAATGTCTTATTTTTACGCCAAAAATCAATATGATCATGAAGCAATTCTTGGCAATTTTAAGTTTTATATTTTTCTTTTTTTCTTGCTCAGGTGTAGCAGAGGAACTGGTGGCTGAAGAAAGTAATCAGATTGACACGGTAGTTGCAATCGACTCAATGACTTATTTTAATCAAAAGGTAGACGCTAATCCAAAAAGCTCTGATTGGAGATATAAGCGAGCAGTTTTTTTATTAGCAAAAGGAGATGTTCCTCAGTCTAAATATGATCTTGAGCAGGCCTTGCGCTTAGACTCTGTGAATATGGATGCCAGATTAATGTACGCGAACTTGCACCTTTCCATGACTAATCTTGATACCAGTAAATTTCATTATGAGTATATCTTAGAAAAAGATACCGCGAATACAGGAGCACTAATCGGATTGAGTAAGCTATACGCCCTTTTAGATAATCCAGCGGCTGCAAATGCGCATATTAGTACAGCACTTGAAATCAACCCGAATTTGGCGGAAGCTTATTTCATGAGAGGAATTATTTACCGAACGGATTATTATGATACCGGAAGAAAAGAGAGTTGGGATAGAGCAGTTTCCTCATTTCAAACAACGGTTGAGCAAGATCCTGACTATTATTCAGCTTATATCGAAATGGGTGTGATGTATGATCAAATCAAGTCTGATTTAGCCTTGGAGTATTATAATTCAGCCTTGGATATTTATCCTGAAAGTCAAGAAGCTTGGTATAATATTGGAATGTATCACCAAACGCGAGGAGAAGTTGATCAGGCTTTAACAGCTTACAAAAAAATAAATGCAATTGACTCGACTTGGGCCGATCCTTATTATAACCAAGGCTATATTCACTTGGTCTTAACGGAGAAACTTGATAGCGCTATTCATTATCTTATATTGGCAACAGATCGTGATCCAATGTACTTCCAAGCCTATAATAATCTGGGCCTTGCCTATGAGCTAAGTGGAGATATTCCGAATGCGAAAAAGTATTATCAAAAAGCGATTGATGCCAATCCGGATTTTCAGCTGGCAAAGGATAACTTGAACAGTTTGCGGTAGTGTTAATTGAACAAAAGAAAAAATTAAGAAACCCAATTGTTCAGCAATACCTTTTCGAGTTGGTATTGCCGTTTGCGGGTTATTTCTTTTTTGATTGGTCAATCCTGATCATCGGTATTTATTATTTAATTGATCAATTTGTCGGTCAATTGCTATTTGTTCGACGGTATTTATGGGTGGCAAATCAAGGAAATGTAAAGAAGATTCCACCTTTTCTATTCGTGCTTATCATTCCACATTTTTTAATTATCTTTTTTTTGGAATCCTATGCTTTTCATGGCGTATTGACAGAGCTAAACGGAATGAGTTGGTCAGCTTTCAAATCAGAAATTGGGACTTTTGCTGCCGAAGAATTGTGGTTGCTATTTCCTGTCATGTTACTCGCTTACCACATGATGGACCAATTCAGCTTTTACATGCCGAGACGCTATTTGAATTTTACGGAGAGAAAATATGGGTTTGCAAATGTGCTTCAAAACACTCTAATCCTAGCATTAACCATGATAATCGCTATCATCGCAATCACTTTCAGATTTAGTGATACATGGTTACTCATTATCTTCGTATTACTGAAGATTGGTTTTGATTTATTTAGTCATCAATTCTTGATGAAACGTATTCAAAACGACAAATAGTTGGTCTTAGTAGGCACGTTCGTTACTGCCTTCAACGTAATTGATGAACGCTTTGTTGACAACCTTGTTACCACCTGGTGTTGGGTAATTTCCAGTGAAATACCAATCTCCGAGGTGATTAGGGCAAGCCTTATGCAAGTTTTCAATGCTTTGATAGACGATTTTAACTTCTGCCTTGATTTCTGGAGGTGTCAAAAGTTTCGCAATCTTATCTGATATTTCTTCAGGTGTAAACGGTGCATAAATATCACGCACATAGTTTTGAATTTCTTCTTTTTTTAGCCCTTCTTGCGCTTTACACTTTTCGTATGTGTTGTTGATAATATGCTCTTGGTTTGTGTCTTTGAGCAATTCAATAGCAGCAACAAAAGCAATAAAATCACCCATTTTTGCCATATCAATACCGTAACAATCCGGATAACGAATTTGAGGAGCGCTAGATACGACTACTATGCATTTAGGGTCTAATCTGTCCAATATACGGAGGATGCTTTTCTTTAAAGTAGTTCCCCTTACAATAGAGTCATCAACAACAACAAGGTTGTCTTTCTTTTCGTAGACAGTACCATATGTGATATCATAGACGTGTGCCACCAAGTCATCACGTCCATCATCCTGTGTGATAAATGTTCTGAGCTTCGTGTCTTTTATAGCGATTTTCTCAACACGCGTTCGCTTCGCTAAGATTTTATGCAAATCTTCATCTGAAAGCTGATCTCCGGCTGATTTTATCAAATCAAATTTCACTTTGTTTTGATATTTCTCCAAACCTTTTACAAGGCCGAAAAATGCTGTTTCTGCAGAGTTTGGAATATAAGAAAAGACCGAACCATCGACATCTTCATCAATGGCCTTAATTGTGGCGTCCACTAAAAGTTTACCTAATTCTTTTCGTTCGTTATAGATATCTTTATCACCCGGACGAGAAAAATAGATGCGCTCAAATGAACACTGTTTTAATTCGCGTGGTTCATTGATTTTCTCCTCAGTGATCGTACCATCTTTTTTAATAATTAGAGCATGTCCAGGTGTTAGCTCCTTAACATCGTTAATTTTAACATTAAAAGCGGTTTGAATCACCGGTCTTTCCGAAGTAACGACACAGATTTCATCGTCTTCATACCAAAAAGCAGGTCGAATTCCAGAAGGGTCACGCAGTACAAAAGCATCACCGTGTCCCATTAATCCACACATGGCGTAACCACCATCCCAAACTTCAGATGATTTTCTGAGAATACCACCAATATCTAAGTTCTGACCGATTAGATTATAGACATCTCTATTCGAGTAACCATTTGGTTTATACTGGTCATAAAGGTTTGCATTTTCCTCATCGAGGAAATGTCCAATTTTCTCTAATACGGTAACCGTATCTGATTGCTCTTTTGGATGTTGACCCAGCTTTAAAAGGAGTTTAAATAACTCATCGTTATTGGTCAAGTTAAAATTACCTGCTACGATCAAACTACGTGTTTGCCAGTTATTCTGGCGAAGGAATGGATGGCAGCTTTCAATTGAGTTACGACCAAAAGTCCCATACCGTAAATGGCCAAGAAACAACTCTCCTGTAAATCCAGCGTTCTTTTTCAAGTAGTCGATGTCCTTTAAAAGCGCAGGATCTTTTTCTTCAATCTCTGAAAAGCGACTATTAACCCTTTTGAAGATATCTTGAATAGGCTTCGGGTCTATAGATCGAACACGACTGATGTAGCGTTCTCCTGGATCCATATCCAATTTGATATTAGCCAATCCAGCACCGTCTTGCCCCCGGTTATGCTGCTTTTCCATTAGGAGGTACATTTTATTTAGGCCATAAAATGCAGTCCCATATTTTTGGAGATAAAATTCTAGTGGTTTTTTGAGCCTGAGAAGGGCAATTCCACATTCGTGTTTGATAGCGTCACTCATGAAGCGAAAAACGGTTAAATTTGCAATGCAAAAATACGAAAGACTATCTGAATAGGAGGGCAAAGGGATTAGATTTTATTTTTTTCCACAGAATCTTTGTTAATAAAATTAAACGTCGTACATTTGCAGCCCCTTTTTGGGGGAATATTATATAAACTAAAAATACAATTATAGTGGATACATTAAGCTACAAAACAGTTTCTAGCAACAAAGAAACAGCCAATAAAAAGTGGTTGTTGGTAGATGCTGAAGGAGAAACGCTTGGTCGTTTGGCGAGTAAAGTAGCATACCTTATTAGAGGGAAGCACAAGCCAAATTTTACCCCACATGCGGACTGCGGAGATAACGTGATCGTTATTAATGCAGAAAAAATTGTTTTATCCGGAGATAAGATGGATACAAAACAATACATCCGTCACACGGGTTACCCTGGAGGACAGCGTATTTTAACTGCGCGTCAAATTATGGACAAACATCCTGAGCGTCTTGTAGAAAAGGCGGTAAAAGGAATGTTGCCAAAAAATAAGCTAGGGAATGCTTTATACACAAACTTAAAGGTATGTGTAGGTTCAGAGCACAACCACGAGGCACAAAAGCCACAAGCAATTAAATTGGATTCAATTAAATAAGCATATGACTGTAATTAATAAATTGGGTAGAAGAAAGACTGCAGTTGCCAGAGTTTACCTTTCAGAAGGTACGGGGAAAGTTACAGTGAACAAGAGAGAAGCATCTAATTACTTCAAAACTCCTGTTCTATTGGAAAAAATCAACCAACCATTTGCATTAACAGAGACTATAGGTCAATATGATGTTGTTGCAAATATCGATGGTGGTGGAGTGAATGGTCAAGCGGAAGCATTGCGTTTGGGTATT
This sequence comes from Crocinitomix sp., assembly GCA_030836155.1. Taxonomy (GTDB): domain Bacteria; phylum Bacteroidota; class Bacteroidia; order Flavobacteriales_D; family Crocinitomicaceae; genus Crocinitomix. The sequence goes on along the minus strand of JAURQI010000024.1, from coordinate 12,245 downwards.
TCTCGAGCATTGGTTGAGATTTCTGAAGATAACAAACCTCTACTTAAAGCTGAGGGTCTCATGACTAGAGATTCCAGAATGGTTGAAAGAAAGAAACCAGGGCAGAAAAAAGCGAGAAAGAAATTCCAATTCTCGAAGCGTTAATATTTGCGCCCAACCGATTCCGAATTGGAATCACCGTTTAGTATCTAAACTGTCAAGATTACTTGATTCGATGTATCGAAGCTTGTACTACTTGCCGGTTGCTTTGGAAAAAGTGTCCCGTAGAGTCGGGGTTAGAAAGTAAAAAGAAAGTAAACATTCTTCTCAAGATTTGAGAAGGAGTAAAAAACAAAAAAATGGCAAGAGCAACATTTGAAGAATTATTAGAAGCCGGAGTACATTTCGGACACTTGAAAAGAAAATGGAACCCATATATGGCTCCATATATCTTTACTGAGAAAAAAGGTATCCACATTATTGATTTGAATAAAACGATCGCACAACTAGACCAAGCGTGTGCGGCAATGAAGCAAATCGCAAAATCAGGAAAGAAAATTCTTTTCGTAGCGACGAAAAAACAAGCTAAAGATATTCTTGAACAACATATTAAGCCAACACGTATGCCTTACGTTGTTGAGCGTTGGTCTGGAGGAATGTTAACCAACTTTGGAACAATCCGAAAGGCGATCCGAAAAATGACTTCGATCGATAAGATGGGTGAAGACGGGACATTGAATACTCTTTCTAAAAGAGAGCGTCTTCAATTGTCAAGAACGCGTGCGAAGTTGGATAAAAACTACGGTACAATTGCTGACATGACGCGTGTTCCTGCTGCTGTATTCGTAATCGACGTTTTAAAAGAACACATTGCAGTAAAAGAAGCGAACAAATTGAACATTCCTACTTTCGCAATGGTTGATACAAACTCTGATCCAAGAGATATCGATTTCGTAATTCCGGCAAACGATGATGCAACACAATCAATTGACGTTATCTTGTCAAAAGTGGCTGCGGCTATCAATGAAGGATTAGAAGAGCGTAAAAACTCAAAAGAAAAAGCGAAAGCATCAAAAGAAAAAGCTGCCAAAGACAAAGAAGAGGTAGTTGAAGAAAAAAAATAACGAAAACGTTAAATAAGAAAGAAATGAAAGTTACAGCTTCACTCGTAAACGAGCTTAGAAAAAAAACAGGTGCAGGCATGATGGATTGCAAAAAAGCACTTGTTGAAGCAGAAGGGGATATGGAGACGGCAATTGATTTGTTGCGTAAAAAAGGACAAAAAGTTGCTGCCAAAAGAGGAGACAATGAGACTAAAGAAGGTCTTGTTATTGCAAAGACAGTTGACGGTAACAAAAAAGGAATTATCCTTTCTTTGAGCTGTGAGACTGACTTCGTAGCTAAAAACAGTGATTATTACGCATTTGTTGATAGCTTAGTTGATGCTGCAATCGCTAACGGAGTAAATTCAGTAGAAGATTTCGTAGCTTCTCAATTTGATGATAAATTGACTGTTGAAGAGAAATTAACAGAGCAAATAGGTGTTATCGGTGAGAAACTAGAATTGACTAACTTAAATGTTATCGAAGCTGAATCTGTTGTAGTATATAACCACCCAGGTAACCAAATCGCATCTATCGTTGGTTTAACGAAAGATTCTGATACCGCTACTGATGCTGGTCGACAAGTGGCTATGCAAATTGCTGCAATGGCTCCTATCGCATTAAACAAAGACCAAGTTGATCAGTCTACGATTGATCGCGAATTGGAAGTTGGAAAAGAATTGGCTATCCAAGAAGGAAAGCCAGCTGAGATGGCTGACAAGATCGCTCAAGGTCGATTGAACAAGTTCTTCAAAGAAAATACTTTGTTAAGCCAACCGTTTATCAAAGACAACAAAAAATCTGTAGAGCAATTTCTAAATGAATCTGAGTCAGGGTTAACTGTCAAGGATTTTAAGCGAGTCGCTTTAAAGTAAAATAGTTGAATTATAAAAAAGAGAGTTTTTTAACTCTCTTTTTTTTTGATTTTATTTTTAATAACCAGTAATTTTCAGGCGAAAATCAGGTTGAGTTTCTGTGAATCGCCAGCCAAATTAACGCTAACAGTATGAAATACAAGAGAATACTTCTAAAATTAAGCGGAGAGGCTTTGATGGGCGATAAGCAGTTTGGAATTGATAATAACCGCTTGGATGATTATGCAACGGAAATCAAACAACTCCATGACGAAGGTGTCGAAATTGCAATCGTTATTGGTGGTGGTAATATTTTTAGAGGCGTGCAAGCAGAGGATGGTGGAATGGATCGCACACAAGGAGATTACATGGGTATGCTAGCTACCATGATTAATAGTATGGCTTTGCAAGCTGCTTTGGAAAAACAAGGTTTATATACTCGTCTTCAATCGGCAATTGAAATGAAAGAAATTGCAGAACCTTATATCAAACGACGTGCTGTGCGTCATCTAGAAAAAAGACGCGTTGTTATTTTTGGAGCAGGTACTGGTAATCCCTATTTCACTACTGATTCAGCCGCAGCCTTAAGAGCTATTGAAATGGATGCGGATGTTATTTTAAAAGGTACGCGTGTAGATGGTATATACACATCTGATCCTGAGAAAAATCCTGATGCGCAAAAATATGGTAGCCTTACATTTGATGACGCTTATAATAAAGGGTTGAACGTAATGGATATGACTGCTTTTACTTTGTGTAAAGAGAATGACGTTCCAATCATCGTTTTTGATATGAATACAGAAGGAAACTTGAAAAAAGTCGTATCGGGCGAAAAAATTGGTACTTTAGTAACGGTATAAAAATTTGAATATGGAAGACGAAATTGAATTCATAATCGAAGGTGCAAAAGAAGGAAATCAAAAATCTATTGATCACCTCTCAGCAAATCTAGAAAAAATTAGAGCTGGAAAAGCAACGCCGTCTATGCTAGACAGCGTAACTGTTGAAGCATACGGAGCTCAAACGCCACTTAATCAAGTAGCAACGGTGAATACGCTTGATGCTAAAACACTAACAGTTCAACCTTGGGATAAGTCGAATCTTGACGCCATCGCAACGGGTATCATCAATGCTAATTTAGGATTGAATCCGCAGAGCAACGGGGAGAGCATTATTATCAATGTGCCTGTATTGACAGAGGAACGACGCAAAGACCTTGTCAAAAAAGCAAAAAGCGAAGGAGAGAATGCCAAAGTAAGTATTCGTAACAATCGTAAGGATGCAAATGACGGATTGAAAAAATTGAAGAATGACGGACTCGCTGAAGACCGTGTTCGTGTTTTAGAAGATGAAGTTCAGCAACTGACCGATAGTTCTATTTCAAGAATTGATAGCTTAATAGAAGCCAAAGAAAAAGATATTATGACCATATAAGGTCTTTTGAACAGAATATTGAAAACGCCCATCTCTGATGAGGCGTTTTTTTTATCCCATAAAAAAAACCTGAAAAGAGCTTACTGATAGTCTTGGTAGCATATCTCTTTTCAGGTTACCGTGCAAGGAAATTAAAACCAGAAGCAAAATTAATTGCTTTCTGTATGTATAGACGTAGGGTTTTGTAAAAGGGTTGTCTTTATTCTGAATCTTTTGCTTCAAACTTATAGCCCACACCTCTTAAATTCTTGAAAAACAACGGGTTGCTCGGCTCTTTTTCAAAATATTTCCGAAAGTTTAGGATGTAATTATCAATCGTTCGGCTGGTCGGAAATTTATCTTTCCCCCAAATTTCATCGAGTATATAGTCTCTGGAAACTACCTCGTTTTTTCTCGAAATTAGTAATCTCAGCAACGCTGCTTCTCGTTTTGATAATGTTAAGGTTTCCCCATGAACCGTTTTTGCTTCATAGGTTAAGAAATCAACCTCATTCCCCCCGAAATCAAAATGATTCATTTCCGTATCGCTATTATTCTGATTGCGATCAATCAAAATACCCACTCGGAGCAACAATTCTTCTAAATTGAAAGGCTTTACTAAATAATCATCTGCACCCGCCTTCAGTCCAGTTATACGATCATTTGGTGTTCCTTTTGCTGAGATCATAAGAATGGGCACCTTACTTTCTTTGCGGAGATTGGCGCAAACGTCAAAACCGTTAATAATTGGCAGCATTACATCTAGAATGACTAGATCAATAGCTTCATCAAATTTGTCCAACGCCTCTTGACCTGTTTTTGCAACGACAACATCGTAGCCTTCCATTTCCAGGTTCAACGTTAGTACATTAATTAGGCTTTCTTCATCTTCAACCAATAGTATTTGCTTCATCTTCAAAGAAACTCGTTTGTGCAAAAATACTAATTTTACCAACGGATGAAACATCAATAAATGATATTCCATAAGATGAAAAAAGTATTGCTCGGATTAGGTACCAATTTAGGTAAGAAGGAACAGAACCTGAATCACGCTATTGAAATGGTAAAAAAAGAAATCGGCGCTGTTCAAGCGATTTCATCCATTTATCAGACACCTCCTTGGGGATTTGAATCCAAAGAGTATTTTTTTAATCAGGTGATCGCAGTGCAAACTGTATTAACACCTTCGGAATTGATGATAGCCATAAAAAACATCGAGTCCACAATGGGCAGACTTCAGCGAGAGCAAGGACAAGGTTATCAAGATCGAATTATAGATTTAGATATTCTGGACTATGCCGGTGAAGTTATGGACTTGGAGCATGTAACCATACCTCATCCTAAAATGAGCGAAAGATCTTTTGTTTTATTACCACTGCAAGAAGTGGATCAATTTTGGGTTCATCCTACCTCAAAAATGTCTATATTAGACTTAATCAATGCTTTGAAAAACGACATAGAAATTAAGAAAATCTAGACGCATGTCGAAAGAAGTTGACCTTTTATCCTTAAATCATCGACAAGTTTTCACTAGGTCAAAAAAAATACTTATTATTGCACTGTTTTTAGGTAATTTAAAGTAAATGCAAGATTTTAAAATCAGACAAATGAAAAAGCAAAGTTATAAAGGATTGGCAGCGATCGCAGTAGCGGCAGCTATGCTAACCGGTTGTAAGCTTATTGGGCCAGTTGAGTACACTGTACAGCAGGATCCTGTTGAAATGCATGGAGATAGTGTTAAAGTGAATGTAACAGTTAAGGTTCCAGAAAAAGGACTGAACAAAAAAGCTACAGCTGAAATCACTCCAAAGCTTGGAAATAAAGCTTTCAAGACAATCACAATTAAAGGAGAAAAAGCAACTGGAAACGGTCAAACGATCAACTTCAAAGCTGGATCTACTTTTAACTATACAGATGTGATCGCTTATTCACCTGATTTAGAGGTTGCGGATTTAATGATTACTGGAAAAGTAAACAAAGGAAAAAAAGAAGAGGAATTAGAGCCAATGAAAATTGCGGATGGTACAATCGTAACGCCGTTGTGGGTTCAAAATGACGATAAGGCATTGATTGGTACTGATAATTTCGTTCGTACTACGGAGGAAACTTACACAGCACAAATCAATTATTTAAAAGGAAAGTATAATTTACGTTCTTCTGAATTAAAGGAAGATGACATTAAGGAATTACAAGCGTGGTTGACTGCAGCAGCAGCAAATCCAAAAGTAGCTCCTAAGAAAATGAACTTGATTTCATACGCTTCACCAGAAGGTGAAACTGTAGATAATGATCAATTAGCACGTGATCGTGCAAACTCTGGTCAGGAAGCTGCGGTTAAGATCATCAAAAAATCTGACTTCGAAGCAACAGCAACTTTCTTTAGCCAAATGCCTAAAGGTGAAGATTGGTCTGGATTCGAAAAAGCAGTCAGAGAATCAGATCTTGAAGACAAGAACTTAATCATCCGTGTATTGGAAATGACTCCTGACTTGAATAAAAGAGAGCAAGAGATCATTAACATGGCTAAGACATACAAAGAGTTGGAAAAAGATATCCTTCCTTCACTTCGTCGTACACAATTACAAGTTGTATATGACAAAATTGGATGGTCTGATGAAGAGTTGAAAAACCTTTCTAAGACGAAAGCTGATACATTAACAATTGAAGAATTGTTATTCACAGCAACTTTATACGAAGATCTTTCAGAGAAAATGAGAATCTATGATTTAGCTAAGAAGAACTATCCAGAAGATTGGAGAGGACACAACAACGTTGGATATGTATATTACATGCAAAACGATCTTGCTAATGCGAAGTCTAACTTCCAAAAGGCAAATGACCTTAACGAAAATCCAGTTACATTAAATAACTTGGGTATGATCGCTCGTATCGAAGGAGATCGTGATCGTGCAACTGAATTGTTGAACTCTGCAGTAAGTGCTGGTCCTGAAGTGAAGTACAACCTAGGGATTATCGATATCCAATATGGTGACTATGCTGAAGCAATCGGAAACTTCGGTGGTGAGACAACATTCAACAAAGCATTGGCTCAAACATTAAATGGAGATTATAGCGCAGCATTATCTACGTTAGACGGTTCTATGGATGCTGAGTCTGCAATTGGATATTACTTGAAAGCCGTAATCGGTGCAAGACAAGATAACTTAGACATGGTAGTGAATAACCTTAAGAGTGCATTCGCTAAAGATCCAGGTCTTAAAGAAAAAGCAGCTAAAGATCGCGAATTCCTTAAGTTCATGGAAAACGCAGCTTTCAAAAATGTTGTGAAATAAGTTACCTAAGAAACGAATAATAAAAAGCCCGTCAGTCTCAGACTGATGGGCTTTTTTTGTTTTCATCTAAGACTTACGATTCGTTCTTTGTATCTTTAGTCATTCAATTGGCTAAGGAAATGATCGAAGTTCAACAAGCATTAAAGATATTAAGGGAGACCAGTCCTAAACAAATAAGGGAGAGTCGTGATTTAAAGGATTCACTGGGGTATGTTTTATCAGAAGAAATCATTGCTCCAATAGATTTGCCCAATTTTGACCAGTCGGCTATGGATGGTTATGCAGTGAATGTTAAAACTGGGAATGAGGTTTATGAAATGATTGGCGAGGTACAGGCTGGTTCAGCAAATGAACCTGTGTTACTGCCTGGTCAATGTGTTCGTATTTTTACCGGAGCAAAAGTACCTGTAACAGCAAATACTGTCATTCAGCAAGAATGGGCGATTACAAATGGAAATGAGGTTCGTTTTGACCGAGCCGTTGAAAAAGGGAGAAATATCCGACCAAAAGGTGAGCAGATAAAAAAAGGGAGTATGGCACTTGAAAAAGGGTCGGTTTTAAATGCAGCAAGTATTGGTTTTTTGGCAGGGATGGGAATCACAGAATTACCTGTTTGTCGGAAGCCAACGGTTCATATTTTGACAACCGGAAATGAACTGATTCCGCCTGGGCACGATTTAGCTCCAGGTCAAATCTTCGAAAGCAATTCGATTATGCTTCAGTCAGCATTGAATACTTTTGGGTTTGATGAAGTTCAAGTTGCAACCGTACCGGATGATTATGAAAAGACGGTTCAGGTAATTAAAACGGCGCTTGAAAATGCGGATCTTTTGATGCTCTCTGGTGGTATTTCTGTTGGTGACTATGATTATGTATATAAAGCATTGCTTGAAAATCAGGTGAATGAATTATTTTACAAGGTCAATCAAAAACCAGGAAAGCCACTTTATTTCGGAAAGAAATATCAGCAGATTGTGGCAGCTTTACCGGGTAATCCTGCAGCCGCACTATCTTGCTTTTACATTTATGTTTTACCTACCTTAAACCAAATGTATGGAAAAGGTTTTCAAGGGTTAAAAACGAGCAAAGCCTTAATGGCAGAATCGTATTCTAAAAAAGGGAGTCGTGCTCAGTTTTTAAAAGCTAAACTGGACAAAAATCAGGTAAGACCATTAGGTGGTCAAAGTTCAGCTATGCTTAAATCTTTTTCTGAAGCCAATGTGCTCATATACATTCCAACAGAAGCAGAAACGGTATTAAAAGGTGAAGAAGTTTTAGTCTATCATATTCATGTATAGCTTATGCGAATAGCAGCAATAATCCTGGCAGGAGGAAAGAGTAGAAGAATGGGGCAAGATAAAGGATTGATGTCTTATCAAGGTAAAGCTATGGTCAGTTTTGTTTTAGAGGCAGTTCAATCGATAACCGATGATATTTGTATAATGACGGCGAACAAAGCATATGCTCAGTTCGGTTATCCGATAGTGAAAGATGAAGTTGATGAAAAAGGTCCCCTAGGCGGAATAGTTTCGGGGATGAATTATGTAAATGCCGAAAAGTATATTGTGTTATCCTGCGATACGCCTAATATAACAAGTGCATTTCTTTCAGAATTAATAGCCGCTTCTGATAATGTTGATGTTTGTTTTCCAAAAAATGGAGATCGAATACATCCTTTAATCGGAATTTATAGTCGCTCTGCTTTGAATCACCTGAAAGAACAGTTAGCTTTAAACCAATTAAAAATGATGAATGCGATGGACGGGTTAAATGTGCATCTTTTTGATTCAAATACCTGGTCGGAAGAATTGTTTAAAAATATCAACGCAAAAGAGGATTTGAAATGAAAGTGACGGTGCGCTATTTTGGAAAGATTCAGGAAGTGACTGATTTATCGGAGGAGCATTGGGACATTGCGGAGTCCTTAACCATTGATGCATTCAGAGCATATTTGATTGAAAAATACCCAGCCTTAAAAAACGAAACCTATCAGTTAGCGGTAAATCAAGAACTATTAGATTTAAATAAAACGATTCCTGCGATGGCCGAAATCGCCGTATTGCCGCCTTTTTCGGGAGGATGATTATGAATAGCGAAGCCAAAATACGTTATAATCGGCACCTCATTTTGGATGGAGTCGGACTAGCAGGTCAGGAAAGACTCATGGCTGCTCGTGTGCTCGTCATTGGAGCAGGAGGATTGGGATGTCCTATTCTCTCTTATTTAACGGCAGCGGGTGTTGGTCGTATTGGTATCGTGGACTTTGATGAAGTGGATAAATCCAATTTGCAGCGCCAGGTTTTGTTTCGAACTGAGGATATAGGTAAAAATAAGGCATCGGCCGCATCAAAACATTTGCAAGCATTGAACCCTCTTGTAACTTTTGATGCGATTGAGGAAAGGTTGTCGAACCAAAATGCACTTGACTTATTTGAACAATACGATATCATTATTGACGGAACAGATAATTTCTCAACGCGCTATCTCATCAATGATGCAGCCGTCATTACAGGTAGGCCATTGGTTTATGGCTCGATTTATAAATTTCAGGGACAGGTGAGTGTATTTAACTATAAACAAGGACCGTCTTACCGTTGCTTATTTCCAGAGCCTCCCAAGCCCGGACAAATTAAAAATTGCTCAGAAATCGGGGTCATTGGTGTGCTACCAGGAATAATAGGCACACAGCAGGCGAATGAGGCGATTAAATTAATTTTAGGAATAGGTGAGCCACTATCAGGCAAACTATTAATCTATGACGCTCTAAATGCATCTTCAACGGTTTTGAAAGTGGATCGAAATGAAGCAACAATAAAAAAAGTAATTGATCAAAAAGCTGATTTTTTGACTTTTGATTATGATCGCTTCTGTGGAATGAATACTAAAATAGAATCGGATCAAATTGATCCACAAGACTTCTCCGACCTGCTGAATGATGGCGATCATCTAATAGTGGATGTGCGGGAATTATGGGAGGTACCTGAATTGATTGGAGATAACGTTTTACAATTACCAATTGATGAATTGAAAGCAAAGATTGAGACGCTACAAACAGTAAAGAAAATTGTTTTGGTTTGTCAAAGCGGAGTTCGATCTAAGCAGATAAAAGAATATTTAGAAACAACATATAAGATGAATAACCTCTTCGAATTGGCAGGAGGTATTAACGCATTAAAGGATTTAACATGACGGATAAAAAGAAGAAGCCAAAAAGGGTATTTGTTGAGGGGCCAATTAGCCCAGAAAAGATTGCAACCTCAATCGCTCATCATCAGGTAAAAACCAATATAGGAGCCCATGATATTTTTCTAGGTCAGGTAAGAGCAGATGAAATTGACGGTAAAACGGTACAAGCGATTGAATATTCAGCACATGAAGAGATGGCTGAAAATTTATTTCACGAAATTCGCGAATCCGCTTTTGAAAAGTACGATTTAACCTGCATGCATATCTACCATAGCCTCGGTAAAGTAAATACAGGAGAAATTTGTTTATTCGTTTTCACTTCTTCAAAACACCGTCAAATGGCTATGGATGCTTGCCGTTATTTAGTTGAAGAGATTAAAGCGAAAGTACCTGTTTTTGGAAAAGAACTGTTTGAGGATAATTCACACCAATGGAAAGTCAATACCTAAACTGATAAGATGGTAAACATTACAGAGAAATCGAGTACCCTGAGAATAGCGATTGCTACAGCCGTTGTTCGGGTCAGCAAAGCGGAGACAATTGAAGCTATTAAGAGCCGCAGTGTTCCAAAAGGAGATGTTTTTGAAATGTCAAAAGCTGCAGGTTTATTGGCGGTTAAAAAAACACCAGACTTATTACCGGATTGCCATCCTTTACCGATTGAATATACTGCGATTACTTACCGCATAGATGGATTAGATATACATGTGGAAATGGAAGTGCATACGATCTATAAAACAGGCGTTGAAGTAGAAGCGATGCACGGGGTTAGTGTTGTAGCTTTGAATATGTATGACATGCTTAAACCGATAGATAAAGGAATAGAGATTGGAACGATCAAATTGCTTCGCAAAAAAGGGGGTAAGTCTGATTTTAAAAATAAATTTCTATCCAAAAAGAATCTAAAAGCGGCGGTTATTGTTTGTTCTGATACTATCTCAGCCGGACAAAAGCAGGATAAAGCGGGGAAAGTGATTCAAGAGAAATTAGAAGGCTTTGGCGTCGAAGTGGTTGACTATACCATCATTCCGGATGAAAAGAATAGTATTGAAACAGAGCTTTTAAAGCATGTGAATGCAGGTTTAAATTTGGTTATTTATACGGGCGGAACAGGTCTTTCGATTCGTGATGTAACACCTGATACACTTGAACCTTTATTAGATCGTCGTATTCCTGGAATTGAAGAAACGATCAGAAGATATGGACAAGAAAGAATGCCTTATGCCATGTTGTCAAGAAGTATTGTGGGAGAAAAAAACGGAACTTTGGTGATGGCCTTGCCTGGATCAACAAATGGTGCAAGAGAGAGTATGGATGCAATATTCCCTGAGGTTTTACACGTATTTGGTGTCCTAAAAGGTGGAGGGCACGTTAATTAGATGCTGGAAAACAAGCCGTGCGCTGTTTGGGAAATTGGAGATGGATCGCTCCATCAACAAGCGTCATCTTTCCTTCTGGCACGGTACAAATTATCATTAGTTTTATCCTTTTCATTGAAATAGGCCTTTTCAAATGTCATAAATGGTTCTAAGATTTTTACGGAACCCATATTCCGCTGGTCGACTTCAGCTATGATTTCTGTGATATTCATTTTTCTGAAAGCATAGTCAAGCATTGCAGGAATCAATTCTTTGCCATAACCATTTCCCCAATGCTTTCTCAAAAGTCTTAAGCCAAGTTCGTCTTCCTGTTTTCCAAATTGTCCTACTTCTGTTTTGACAATCGCGCATGTGCCGATAAATGCATGATCCGTCTTTCGTTCGACTGCCCAAATCCAAAAGTCGTTATGCGCTATGCTGTAACAAGAAATGACATAGTCTAAATCTTCTTCATTCTCTTTACGTGATTTGGCAGGAGTTCCGGTATATTTCATTACCTCTGGATCTGTTTGCATTTCATGAAAAGGGAGGATATCTTCTTTTCTTAGTAATCGAATAATCAGTCTAGGGGTTTCAAAAATCATAAATCAAAAATAGGACTTTACTGATAATCACCTATTCTAATTGGTATAAACGAGCACGAGATCAGCTGTTTTCGAGGATCGATTTAAAAAATTGTTATATTGAAACTCTAAAAAAAATAAACAACCTATGAAAGCAATGAATATTATTGGTATCGTCCTCGTCATCGTGTTGGGAATTGTCGCAGCATATTATATCGACGAAGTGAGTTCGGCCTATTGGGATAGTTTTTTTAGTTCTATGGATTATGGCTCAGGTTATGATTATTATGGAAGAAGTGCCGGTGATATTACGTTTGAGGCAGGTCTTGTTATGATGTTGTTTATTCTTTTTTATGCGGCCTTGTACATCTCAAATATCGTTAAAGTGAAGACAACGACAACAAAAGTGATGACAATCATCGGGATGTCTTTTACCTTCATTATGCTGGTTTGGGATGTTTTGATGTTAAGTTCA
>JAURQI010000023.1 GCA_030836155.1 Crocinitomix sp. | reverse complement strand
CATTGTTTATACTTACCCCTGAACAAGACCAGTCGTAGGCTAATTCACCATCAATATCTGATCCTATTTGAGTCCAAACACCCCCGGAAAACTCGTATACTCTTGCATGACCTGCGTCTATTCCGGCTTCATCATTTCGTTCACCTCATGCAACTAAGACTGTTCCGTCTTCGTTTAAATCAACTGAAATCCCAAAGAGATCTCCTGCTGCTTCGCCATTAATGTCTCCCCCAATCTGAGTCCAAACTCCAGCACTTAACTGAAAAACACGAACTTCTGCAGCATTAGCACCTGTATCATCATTATTTTTTGCTCTAACTGCCACTGTGGTGCCGTCATCGCTTATACTCACCGACGATCCAATACGATCATCAGCTCCAATTCCATCTATATCTCCACCTAATTGAACCCATGTTCCTGCAGAATTTTCAAATACTCTTGCATGACCTGCGTCGATTGCTGCATCATCATTTAATTCTGCACCAATCACAACATAATTACCATCGGCACTCATATCTATTGCGCTTCTGTCTTGTGCCACTTCACCGTCTATATCTAAACCAATTTGGAACCAATCCCCCTGAGCAGAAAGTTGAAATGGCAGAATTGCCAACAATAAGAAGAATGAGAATAAAATAGATTCTCTTTTGAACATAACTCTCTTTTATTTACTTTTTCAAACACGCATGGGAGTGCGATTATTTAAACGCATCGACAAAATCACGAATGAAAGTTCGGAGTGTTGTTTATTTTCGAAGAAAATTCAGTGTTTAGTCCTATTTTAACACTAACCAGTATCAAATTAAGTCAGTTTATGTACTGAGTCCATATTTTTTAGGACGGTTCAGACCCTTTGTTGAATGCCCAATGTGATTTAAGACACCATATTCGCAAGCAAAAACAACTACTATTGTTCTCTATGGAAAATTCAACTGCTACATTTATTTTCATCATCGTGATGCTTCACATCGCAGCAGGAATAGCTTACCTCGCGTATAAAATGCGTAAGAAATAAGTTTATACTTTGACAAGACCAATAATCGTGTCGCCTTCTTCAAGGTCTGCAACTAGGTTTGAACTGCTTTCTAGGTGATCAAAACCGATTCCTTCTGCTAGTACTTCATTGCAGATATAATCCTTATTTGATTCAATTGCCGCCTTGATTTTTTCATTCGCATCAATCGTAAGTTGGATGCGGTCCATAACTTCTAAGCCACTTTCTTTTCTGTAATTCTGAATACGGTTCACCAATTCTCTCGCGATCCCCTCACTTTTTAAGCCTTCAGAGATCGTAATATCGAGAGCTACGGTGATTCTACCCTCACTGGCTACTAACCATCCAGGGATATCCGCTGTTGATATATCAAAATCCTCTAACGTCAACTCAACCTGTGTTCCATCAATATCTCCAGACCAACCACCCGTTGACTCTACTTTAGAGATGTCGGCTCCGGTCCATTGATTAACCATGCCAGCAATCGCTTTCATTTGTTGACCATAACGTGGACCAATTAGCTTAAAGTTCGGTTTGATCTTTTTTACCAAGACACCTTCAGTATCGGTTAATAATTCGATCTCTTTGATATTTGTCTCCGATAAAATTAAATCCTGTACATCCTCAATTCGTCTTGTAAAATCAGCATCCAAAACTGGAACCATAATTTTCTGAAGCGGTTGACGTACTTTAATCTGTTCGCCTTGACGCAGGCTAAGTACCATTGATGAAACTTTTTGCGCAATGCTCATTTTCTCCTCTAAATCAATATCAATTTCAGCTTCATTTGCCTTGGGGAAATCAGCCAAGTGAACAGACTCCACTTCGTGTCTTCCCGTGATGCTATTCAGATCAGAGAATAACTGATCCATATAAAATGGAGCAATTGGTGAGCCTAAAATGGCAACCGTTTCTAAACAAGTGTATAGCGTTTGATACGCCGATATTTTATTCTCCGTATAATCGCCTTTCCAGAATCTACGGCGGCAAAGTCTCACATACCAGTTGGATAATTCATCCGTAACAAATTGTTGAATTAAACGACCCGCTTTAGTAGGTTCATAGCTGTCAAGCGCATTTTTTACGTCTTTTATGAGAGAGTTTAATTTTGATAAAATCCAACGATCAATCTCAGGTCGATTCTGAACAGCAGGCTCAGCAAATGTAAACCCGTCAATATTGGCGTAAAGCGAAAAGAATGAATACGTATTGTACAAAGTTCCAAAAAACTTACGCTGCACTTCTGTTATTCCCTCCGAATCAAACTTGAGGTTATCCCATGGCTGGGCATTGGTAACCATATACCAGCGTGTGGCATCCGAACCATAAGTTGAAAGTGTCTCGAAAGGTTCAACTGTGTTACCCTTACTCTTTGACATCTTTTGTCCGTGTTTATCTTGCACAAGACCATTGGAAATAACGTTTTTATAGGCTACTGAATCAAAGACCAATCCTGCGATAACATGCTGCGTATAAAACCAACCTCTTGTTTGATCTACACCTTCCGCGATAAAATCAGATGGAAATCCTTTACGATCGTCTATTAATTCTTTGTTTTCAAATGGGTAATGGTGCTGTGCATAAGGCACCGATCCAGAATCAAACCAAACATCAATTAAGTCTGCCTCACGTTGCATTGGTTTCCCTGTTGGAGAAACCAAAACGATTTGATCAACATAGTTCTTATGTAAGTCAACTTGATCATAGTTCTCCGTAGACATGTCACCAGGATTAAATCCAGCAAGAGGATTGGCTTCCATTAAACCTGCCTCAACGGCTTTTTGCGCTTCTTCTTTTAATTGCTCTATTGAAGAAATACAGATTTGCTCAGTTCGGTCTTCGCTGGTCCAGATTGGAATAGGGATACCCCAATAACGTGAACGCGATAAATTCCAATCGTTTGCATTCTTTAACCATTCTCCAAAACGTCCCTCTCCTGTTGATTTCGGGTGCCAATTTATGGTGTCGTTTAGTTCCATTAATTTCTCACGATTGTCTGAAACATTAATAAACCATGAATCTAAAGGATAATAGAGGATTGGTTTATCTGTTCTCCAGCAATGTGGGTACGAGTGTTCGTGTTTTTCAATCTTAAAGGCTTTGTTTTCGATCTTTAACTTTAAGGTTAATCGCTCATCAACGCTTAAATAGTTTTTCTGATCAGCAATGATTTCCTTTAAGTTTTCTTTTTGCTTTTGGAACTCAGTAGCTGTTTCGGCATCTGACAAATATTCTGCCTTAACATATTCATCACCAAAACCAAAAATAGGATCGCTCACTTCTTTTCTAAAACGACCTTGAAGATCTACCAAAGGAACCGGTTGCTCATTTTCGTCTAAAATTAATAGCGGTGGAACACCTGAATCCTTAGCTACAGCGGCATCATCCGCACCGAAAGTAGGTGCTGTATGGACAATTCCTGTTCCATCTTCGGTTGTTACGAAATCACCTGGAATGACAACAAATGCTTTATCTGCATCCTCATATGGGAGTGCAAAATCTAATAATTGTTCATATTTGATTCCTGTCAAGTCAGCTCCTAAACACTCCTCAGCAATATAATAAGGGACTTTCTTATCTCCAGCAGCATAAATTAGATCCGCTTCGTTTTCTACTGCTTTGAATTTTTTTCCAAATTGTTTGCCAATCAAATTTTTAGCCAATATGACTTGAATCGGTTCGTGCGTATATTGGTTATATGTCTTTACCAATACATACTCAATTTTAGGTCCAACAGTAAGCGCAGTATTCGACGGTAAAGTCCATGGTGTAGTTGTCCAAGCCAAGAAATACAGTTGATTCAAATCAGCAGAATCAAAGGGTGCCGTTTGATCTGATTTCACCTTAAATTGCGCTACACATGTTGTATCTTTTACATCTTGATAAGCACCTGGCTGGTTGATTTCATGACTACTTAATCCTGTTCCTGCTTTTGGTGAATAGGGCTGTATTGTGTAGCCCTTATACATTAAGCCTTTGTCATAAATCTGTCCGAGCAACCACCAAACTGTTTCCATGTATTTGCTCGTATAAGTAATGTATGGATCCTCCATATTTACCCAATAGCCCATTTTTTCGGTTAGCTTATTCCATTCATCCGTAAAACGCATGACGGACTCACGACAAGCTTTATTATATTCCTCAACAGAAATCTTCGTTCCAATGTCTTCTTTCGTGATTCCTAGTTCTTTTTCAACCTTTAGTTCGACAGGTAATCCGTGTGTATCCCAACCTGCTTTTCGGTTAACTTGAAACCCTTGTAAAGTCTTATATCGACAAAAGATATCCTTGATCGTCCGCGCCATAACGTGATGAATACCTGGTAGGCCATTTGCAGAAGGAGGACCTTCTGTAAAAATAAAAGGTGGCTGACCTTCTCGGGTATCAATGCTTTTTTGAAATACGTCATTGGCTTTCCATTTTTCTAGAACGGTTTCAGCCACGTTAGGGAGGTTAAGCCCATTATATTCAGGATACTTTTTACTCATATTTGTCTGCGCTAAAATTGAACCGACAAAAATAGTGATTTTTTTGAGGAATACGCGTTGAAATCATTGAATCAGACAGTGATGCAGAACTATAGAAATAATTTAATCGGAATCTATTCCCAACTGACAATTTTAAGGTTTCCATCATCGCCAAAAGGACCTTGCTGATGGCCGTCTACTTTGGGTCGCCACAATGCGCCACCTTCACCTCCATGATTTATGATAAAAACCTGATCAAAATAAGGTTTTGCTTCTGGCGTTATATGCACGGTGATATTACCACCATTACCGCCTTTACCACCATATTTACTGATACCCCCTTTTCCACCCACAGAATAAATTTCCAAAAATCCTTTATCAACGGGTAAGTATTTCTGGATAGAATCTCCCGTTTCCAATTGAATTTTGACGTCTAAAAAGCGTTGATGATTGAGTGTGTCCAATAGTGAAATATAGACGTGCATATCAGGTCCTCTTCCCCCAATTATATTAGGGTCACTATTATTCGTTAGTGTTTGTGCATTGTCAATAAACTCTAAATTAACCCTATTGGTTAAAGGAATTTTTCGATAACCATTATCCGTATTTGCTCGCGGATCATAACCGTCTTCACCCTTAAAATATACCTTCTGTGTAACGTCATATCTTATGGGTAAAGTGATCGAATAACTGATTCGTTTTTTTCTTCTAAGGGATATGGAAAATTGAATGGAAGGTTGTGCAAAATGATTATCCAAAATCAATAACTTCATTTCTGTCCTGGACTTCTCATAAATCGCCGCACCACCCTCAATCTCAAAATTATAATCAGCAAAATTGATATTCATATTGGATTCTGATGACAATATCTGAGATGAATCTTTTAAAACTGTAGCGATGGTGATCGGAATAATATTGCCTGGAATAATCTCACTTTTATCAATAATTAGTTCACAACGTGCAATTTTCTTTATCAAGCCAGGCTTTATAAAAGAGGTCAAACTCAATAAGAGTCCAATGAAAAAAATAATACGTATTAAAGGCATAAATTGGTTATCAAAAGAAAGGTTTTTAAGGCGCATTTTCTTTTGCTTCTTGCTTTTTCCTTTTCTTCTTGTATGGTCTAACGATTAAATGTAGCCCATTATTGTAACGGAAGTAATTCCATGTCCAATTTACAAAGACAACAACTCTGTTACGGAACCCGACAAGCAACATCAAATGCACAAACATCCATACCAACCAAGTAAAGGTTCCTTGAAACTTGAATTTTTTCAATTCAACGACCGCCAAATTTTTACCAACAGTTGCCATGGACCTCTTATCATTGTAAATGAATGGCTTAACCTCTTTCTTACGGGACATACGATTGAATACTTTAGCCATATGCTCCTTGCTGCATTGCTACTGATGCCAGCATTGGCAATCCCTTTGGATATTCCTCTGACTGTATTAATGCAGCATCTCCTAAAATATAAACATCTTCATTCCCATTGAGTCTGCAATAAGCATCAGTAATAATGCGGTTTCCTTTCCCGAGTGCATTGGCTTCTATTCCGCTTGGTGGATTCCCTTTCACCCCTGCCGCCCAAATCAGTGTCTCGGTTTGAAAGTTTGTCCCATTAGTAAAGACAACGTCATTTTCATACCCTTCCACAAATGTTTTAGTCCAAATATGAACACCTAATTTTTTGAGGTATGCATGTGCTTTCTCAGAGGACTTTTCATCCATAGCGGCTAGTACTCGGTCAGAAGCAAGAACAAAAGGTGCAACAATGGCTGAAAAGTGTGATAATTATTCTTGTCGATTAAAACAACCTGATAGTGATTGGAATTGATTTGTCTGGCTAATCTTAGTCCGGCAAATCCCGCACCAATTACCACAACACGCGGTAAATCTATTGTTGGGATATTCATGTGACCAGTTTTGACAAATTTACAAAGTTTATACCTGAAACTGTTGGAAATTTAAGGTTGATTTTTGATCAAAGTGTCGGATAAAAAGCATCTTTAATATGATCTACCTTGGTCTCACCATTGTGAATGAGAATGGAAACAATATCAAATCTCACCTCCTCATCCATATTATGAGTTTCGACATAATCTTGGGCAACCTGAATGATCGCTCTTTGTTTGCTTCTGGT
This sequence comes from Crocinitomix sp., assembly GCA_030836155.1. GTDB lineage: Bacteria > Bacteroidota > Bacteroidia > Flavobacteriales_D > Crocinitomicaceae > Crocinitomix. The sequence continues at coordinate 3,685 of JAURQI010000023.1, read as the reverse complement.
CACCGTTTTTTCGGGCCCAGCCATAAATGGATTGCTCCTTGTCTTGACCTCAACAATAACGATTTCATTCTGGTCTTTGAGTATCAAATCAACCTCGTTTCGACCAAATCGGTAATTCTTTTTTAAAATTTTATTGCCTTTTTTTAAGAGATATTCAAGGGCAATTTCCTCACCCATTATCCCCAATTCATTGTGATCAGCCATTGCCTATCAAATTTTATGAGACTTTTGCCTCGATTAATAAATAAAATGGGGTTGTTTTGGTTGAACGAATATACGAAAGGCTATTAAATTCTTAATTAGAATCAATCAGAAATGTTTAGCTTTGGTAACAAATCAATAACCGACCATTATATTCACAGATATGATAAAAATGTGGAAAGGCATAGCATTAACGGTATTTCTAGGCATAACTACATTGGGCTTTGGACAACAATATTCATTTAAGAAGAAATTTGGAACACAAAAAAATGCTATGTATTTCTATTGGGGATACAACCGCTCCATCTATTCAAAAAGTGATGTGCGTTTTTACAGTCCGGATTATGACTTTACAGCTGTGAATTTGGCGGCTTCTGATAGACCTTCTACTAAATTTTCAGAATATATCAATCCTAGCACACTCACCGTACCTCAATTCAATGTGCGATTAGGCTGGTACTATAAATTTCGCTGGGATGTCTCCATTGGATATGATCACATGAAATATGTGATGGACCGCAACCAAAATCTATACCTCAGCGGAAATGCCGGAGAGACAACAACAAGTCAATTAAATGGCATGTATGATGAGAGCAATGGTATGGTGCCCATTCGATATGATGATTTACACTATGAAAACACCAATGGACTCAATTATATCTCATTTCAATTAAATAATACGGCTCCAATATACAAAACAAGAGACCTACGTTTCGCAGTAATGAGAAGAGCTGGTTTTGGTTTTGGACCGGTTGTAACCCAAACAGATTTTAACTGGGATGGTCAAGAGTATCATTCGGGCCAGAAATTAAAATTGGGCGGTTACGGTCTCTCTGTCCATGGAGGTCTTCGTTTTGACTTTTTTAAGCATTTCTTTTTGCAATCAAATTGGTCGACTGGCTTTATCCACCTACCAAAAAACGCAACCATCATAGAGTTAGACCATTTTTCGGAACACAAATTTGTTTATGCTGACTGGCAGCTTCTTGGCGGATTTATACTCTATATCCGTACCAAAAACGATTGCGATTCTTGCCCAGATTGGCATTAACAAATCCATCTATTTTTTGTGAATTCTCGAGCAGAATGGGATGAATTGCCAAATTCGTCCTTAAATTCGCAACATGAATTTCATTGATACGCATACGCATTTATTTACTCCTCAATTTGATGAAGACCGTACAGCTGTTGTTGAAAATGCTATAAACGCTGGCGTTGATAAGTTGCTATTGCCAAATATCGACCTGAACTCTATTGAGGCAATGCATCAGTTAGTTGAGCAATTTCCAAAGCATTGTTATCCTATGATGGGATTGCATCCATGTTCGGTGACTGCCAATTGGGAAAATGATTTAGCGATCATCAAATCTTGGTTAGATAAAAAAGATTATTGTGCGATTGGTGAAATTGGTATGGACCTTTATTGGGATAAATCCACGTCAGAGTTTCAAAAAAAAGCTTTTCAAAGGCAAATTGAATGGGCAAAAGAGATGCACTTACCTGTTGCCATTCACGTGAGGGATGCTTTTGACGAAACACTTGCGATATTGGATGAATTGAATGATGATCATTTAACGGGCGTATTTCATTGTTTCACGGGTACATTAGAACAAGCACATCATATCCTTAATTACGGCGGATTCAAATTAGGTATGGGAGGCGTCTTGACATTTAAGAATAGTGGTCTCGATAATGTCATTGAAAAAATCGACTTGAAACATTTAATACTCGAAACCGATTCACCTTATTTAGCGCCCACCCCAAAAAGAGGGAAACGAAATGAGAGTAGCTATATTACCTATATTGCCAGTAAATTAGCGTCTGTGAAAGACTGCTCAATTGAAGAAATAGCTGAACAAACCAGCAAAAACGCGGTAGAATTGTTTAAAACGGTTGAATAAGTGAAACCAACCGTTAAATCAATTTGACCTAAGTAATCGATTTATAAATTGTTAATTTGTGAAAGACATGCAAAACCCAGAGGTTCTAATTATTTACACCGGCGGAACGATAGGCATGGTAAATGATCCTGAAACCGGCGTATTAAAACCTTTTGACTTTGAGCACTTATATAATAGTGTTCCTGAGCTCAAACAGTTTGACTATAAATTAGAAGCTTTGTCAATGGATAAACCCATTGACTCGTCAGAGATGAATCCGACGATTTGGGCGCGCATAGCAACCACGATCTTTGACAACTATGTTAACTACGACGGCTTTGTCGTTCTCCACGGCTCGGATACGATGGCCTATACCGCATCAGCACTTAGCTTTATGCTTCAAGGAATTAAAAAACCGGTTATTTTAACTGGCTCACAATTACCAATTGGTCAAATTCGAACAGACGGCAAGGAGAACCTCATCACCGCTATTGAAATTGCAGGACTAAAGAATAAAGACGGAGAAGCGCTCGTTCAAGAAGTGGCCCTCTATTTTGAATACTCTTTGTACCGCGGAAATCGGTCGCAAAAAATGAGTGCTGAAAATTTTGAAGCGTTTAATAGTGCTAATTATCCGCATTTAGCTGAAGCAGGGGTGAATTTGAGTTTTAATAGAAACGCTTTGCTTCGATCGGATAAATCTGCACCAGAATTATTTACCGCCTTTAGTGATGAAGTCGCCTTATTAAAACTCTTTCCCGGCATGCCAGTCGGACCATTAAAAGCTGTTTTTAATCCTGAAAAAGTAAAAGGAATTGTACTCGAATCCTTTGGTTCAGGAAATACATTTGCCAATCCAGCATTTGAGCAATTATTAAAAGACTATATCCATAGTGGCGGCATTGTTTTAAATATTACGCAATGTATAACAGGGAAAGTAGAGCAAGGCAAATATGCCAGTAGCGAATTATTTATTCGAGCGGGCGTAATAGGAGGATGCGACTTAACAACAGAGGCTGCCATTACTAAAATGATGTATGTTCTCGGATTGCCAATAAGTCGTGAAGAGAAAATCCATCAATTACAAGCTCCACTTTGTGGAGAAATGGATTGCCATAAAAACGGCGTAGATTAACAAATTGTTAAGCTTTTTTAGAGCAATTGGAATGTGAAAATTTCAAGAAATTGCATCTAACTGAGTGTGAGAATAGGAATACCGCATTTAACCGATTAAAACGGGCTGAGTTCCCAAAAAAATCAGGGCAAATGCATTTAAATTATAAATTTTTGTACTTTAGCAACTTGCTTACAGAAGTGTAAAAATAAAGCACATCTTTTAAATCAATTTTATTAAACAAAAAACAATGAAAAAAGTATTAGCATTAGTGGCTTTTGCAGGGTTTTTAACCTTTGGAATATCAAACGCTGTATTGGCGCAAGAAGGACCGGATTCAACTGAGAATGCAGAAATGGCAGACACAACTATGGACGCTGAAATGGCAGATGGCGCAACAGACCAAGGTAATAATGATGCAGCATCCTCAGAAGGTGACGGTGAAAATGCAGAAGCTCCAGAAGCAAACGCTGGAACTGGATCATTTACT
>JAURQI010000022.1 GCA_030836155.1 Crocinitomix sp. | reverse complement strand
CGCAATAGATGCTAAAGCCTCACCTCTAAAACCTTTTGTATGCAATAAGAACAAGTCATCAGCACTAGCTATTTTACTCGTCGCATGTCGTTCAAAAGACATCCGAGCATCCGCTTGACTCATTCCTGAACCATTATCGACTACCTGCACCAATGTCCTTCCGCCATCTTTCGCAATCAGATTGATTTTAGTCGATCCTGCATCAATGGCATTTTCAATCAACTCTTTCACCACAGAAGCAGGTCGTTGGACGACCTCACCCGCGGCAATTTGATTGGCAATATGATCTGGAAGTAGTTTGATTAATTCTGACATCCTCGTCTATCTCAATTTATCTATGTTTTCGTCAATTCCTTCAGCTCCCACATCTAGTCCCAAAAAGAGGTAATAAAAAGCGATAATAATTACTCCCAAAATTATAATTAATCGAATATTTGAACGGAAGCGTTGCGACTTTACTTCATCCCCATTCCTCCAGCTATCATTCATTTGTTCGCGGAAATTAATCACGCGTTCCACATCGCCCTTATCTAGGTGCTCTTTTTCAATTTGAGCCTGTTTTATTTTCTTTTGTAGTGTCTCTTTACGCTCATCATAATATCGCGGAATGTACTCAAACCGGCGATTCTGATTTGGTAACTTAAACAAACTATACTTATTCCAATTTATTCCCATCTCATTTTAATTTTTCCTCGTTCCTGCACTAAGGCGGTGCATCAAATAATAAATACCCCTTGCCATACAAATATAAGGAGATTAAATTCAGAACATAGGACAGATTAAGCCAATGCAAAAAATTATTTACCGGTCTATCGTATGTGCTTCATACACTATAAGATGTGGACAAAATTGATGCCATGGCAAGATTTCTGCATGAACTTATTTATACATTCGTCAAATTGATTTAAAAAGCGCGCACATGAATTGGAGAAAACACATACTATCACTAGGATTAACGATAATCATATCATTTTTTATCCAAGGGGTTTTATGGGCGCAATCATCAACTGACAATATTGCAGATAATAAAAAGGACCCTGCTTTTTTAGATGTCAAAGGCACTTGGGCAGATTCTATATTCAATACCTTAAGTCCGGACGAGCGAATTGCTCAGTTATTTATGGTTGCTGCCTATTCGAGCAAGGGACCAGAACATGTCCAAAAGATTCAAAACCTAGTTGAAAAGCAAAAAATTGGAGGATTAATTTTCTTCAAAGGTAGCCCGATCAAACAAGCGCAATTAACCAATCGTTATCAGGCACTTTCAAAAACACCTTTATTTATTGCCATAGATGGTGAATGGGGATTATCTATGCGACTAGACTCCACCATTCGCTATCCACGCCAAATGCAATTAGGAGCTATTCAAAACGCAGCATTGGTTGAGAAAATGGGAGAGCAAATTGGCTTGCAATGTAAACGGATGGGAATTCATATCAACTTTGCACCCGTTATTGATATCAACAATAATCCCGATAATCCTGTCATTAATAACCGTTCATTCGGCGAGCAAAAAGAAAATGTGGCTAAGCTAGGTTTGGCCTATATGAATGGGATGCAAAAGCAAAATGTATTGGCCTGTGGCAAACACTTTCCAGGACATGGCGATACGGATACGGATTCGCATAAAGCCTTGCCCATTATACCATACGGATATAACCGCTTAGATAGTTTAGAATTGTTTCCCTTCAAAAAATTAATTAATGAAGGATTGGCAAGTATGATGGTTGCTCATTTATACATTCCCACGTTGGATAATACCGAAAACCAAGCTTCTACACTTTCTCCAAAAATTGTAAACGGCTTATTAAAAGATGGCTTAGGATTTAAAGGACTCATTTTCACTGATGCCTTGAATATGAAGGGTGTGAGTAAATATTATGAACCGGGTCAGGTAGATGTAAAGGCCGTTTTAGCCGGAAACGACATTTTATTATTCCCTGAGGATGTCCCTTTGGGCATAAAGGCCATTAAAGATGCCATTGCAGCTGGTCATATAACTCAAGCAGAAATTGACGCGCGTTGCTTAAAAATATTACGCGCCAAAGAATGGGCTAAGTTAGATCAATACACACCCATCAATACCCGTTATTTGAATCGTGACTTAAACACCCCCAGTTTTCAAGCGCTAAATCGTCAATTAGCAAAATCAGCGATTACCTTAATTAAAAACGACAATAATGTTTTACCACTAACTAATCTCAACGAAAAACACACCGTTTATCTGAATATTGGTGGAACGTCTAATAATGACTTTGCGCAAACGATGGAATTGTATGCCGACATTGATCAGATTCAAGTCCCACGTTCTTTATCAGCAACGGACGAAACAAAACTCCTGACCGCTTTAGAAGATTACGAACAAGTTATCATTGGCTTTCACCGAACTAATAACAATCCCAAACGAAATTTTGGAATCACCCGACAGTCCATCGCTATCCATCAATTATTGAGTAAGCGACAGGACGTGATTACTGTATTGTTTGGTAACCCCTATGTATTAGATGGATTCGGGAAACTCGATTCTACCCGTGCCCTTTTGGTTACTTATGAAGACTTACCTGAAGCTCAAATTGCAGCAGCTCAAGTTTTATTTGGCGGTATTAATCCAAGCGGGAAATTACCCGTATCAGCTTCTCCAACTTATCCTGCAGGAACTGGACTATCGTATTCTACTCGCATTCGATTAGGCCATGTGATTCCTGAAGAAATTGGTATACGATCGGAGACCATTGATAAAATTGATCGAATAGCGAAAGATGGCATTCGCAAAGGCGCTTTCCCTGGTTGCCAAGTTTTGGCAATTCATAAAGGGGATGTTTTTTATAATAAATCATTTGGACATCATACCTATGATAAAAATCGTCCGGTAAGTTATCGCGATATTTATGATCTAGCTTCGATTACAAAAATTGCTGCAACCACTATCTCTTTAATCAAGTTACAAAAAGAGGGAATCGTTGATATTGATCAACCATTGACCAGCTATCTTCCCGAAATCGTCGACTCCACGCCCTACCAAAACATGGTTATCCGTCAAATGCTAGCGCATCAAGCCGGTTTATTTCCGTGGATACCTTTTTACAAAAAAACCATGTTGGAAAACGGGGAAGTAAATCCTGAAATATACAGCAGCACTAAACGTACGGATCGCACAGATCAGGTGGCAGAGAACATGTATATCAATGCTGACTATGACAGAACAATTTTAAAACAAATCACAAAAAAAGCATTGATTCGAAAGCGCTATAAATACTCAGATTTGGGATATTATTTCTTAAAAGCGATTATTGAAAAACAGACTGGAAAAACACTCGATCAATATGCCGCTGAAGCATTTTATGGACCAATGGGACTCAGAACCATGACCTATCATCCACTCAAGAAATTCAAAAAAGAACGCATTACGCCTACAGAAGATGACAAACTTTATCGAAAACAGCTCGTTTGGGGGCACGTTCATGATCCTGGTGCAGCTATGCAAGGAGGCGTAGGAGGACATGCCGGTTTATTCTCAAATGCGCTAGACTTAGGAACATTAATGTACATGTTGATTAACGATGGACATTATGCCGGTGACACCTTACTAGACCCAGCTACGATTAAAGACTTTACACGATGTCAATTTTGTCCAAGCAATCGACGTGGTGCTGGATTTGATAAACCCGTTCGATCGTTAGATGGAGGCCCAACCTGTGATAAAGTATCTCTCAGTAGCTTTGGTCATTCCGGATTCACAGGCACTTTAACCTGGGCTGATCCTGATAAAGAGATCATTTATGTTTTTCTGAGTAATCGCGTGTACCCTAATGCAGAGAATTGGTTGATCATTAAAGAAGACATACGCACACGTATACAAGATGTGATTTATCGAGCGGCAGATTTAAAAGAATGAATCTAAAACCGTAAATTTGACCTGAATTGTAATCAAACGTCAAACGACACGACCAACCGGATATGAAAATAGGTATTGTATTGTATCCCACCTTTGGTGGAAGTGGAATTGTAGCCACTGAATTAGGTAAAGCCCTTGCAGAAAAGGGGCATGAAATCCACTTTATTTCATACAATCATCCGGTTAAACTAGAACATTTCCTTCCGAATATTCGCTATCATGAAGTTAGACCATTTAACTACCCGTTATTTGATTATCAACCCTACGAATTGGCCCTAACGAGCAAATTGGTTGATGTTGTAAGGTATGAAAATTTAGATTTATTACATTGTCATTATGCAATTCCGCATGCCTCGGCAGCCTATTTTGCCAAGCAAATTTTAAAGACACACAATATTGACATTCCGTTTATCACCACCTTGCATGGAACGGATATCACACTCGTTGGTAAACATCCTTCTTTTGAACCGGTAATTACCTTTAGTATCAATGAATCTGATGCGGTAACGGTTGTATCTGAGAGTTTAAAAAGAGATACATTAAGACATTTTGCCATTACGAATGAGATTAAGGTGATTCCCAATTTTGTTGAACATTCACATTATTGCATGACACCCGGAAAGGATGATATTGCGCGACGTGATGCTATTTCGCCGGAAGGCCAATATATTATTAGCCATGTTTCTAATTTTAGAAAAGTAAAACGTTTAGGTGATGTTGTACGTATTTTTGAAAAAATCCGCAAAAAAGTACCTGCAAAATTAATTTTAGCGGGTGACGGTCCAGAACGCTATAAAGTTGAGCAGCTTTGTTCTGAATTAGGCGTTTGCCAAGATGTTGAGATGCTAGGCAATGTTCAAACTGCAGCTGAAATTTATTGTATCTCAGACTTATTTCTTTTGCCTTCAGAAACGGAAAGTTTTGGATTAGCAGCTCTAGAAGCTTTAGCTTCTGGCGTTCCAGTGATTTCCTCAAATTCTGGTGGTTTACCAGAGGTGAACAAACATGGTTTCTCAGGTTTCTTAAGTGATGTTGGAAACGTTGATGAAATGGCCGAAAATGCGCTTAAAATCTTAAAGGACAAAGAAACGTTGGATCGTTATAAGCAACAAGCACATGAGCATTCATTGAATTTTACCATTGATCGAATCTTGCCAAAATACGAGGCGATATACGAAAGATTGGCGACTGCTCGGGTTATATAGTCGATCCTTAAAAAACAAGTTTTTTATTTCGCTCCAAGATTAAATATATTAGATAATAGACAAAAGACTTTGCATCTTCATCACACTCGCGCGCATTTGTAATGCGTGCGGACCGTTCTGCAATAATTCAATTTCGTCAAACCTTACAATAAGGCTAAAATAGGGATTTCCATTTTTTCTTACGTGTCTGTGTAAGCTAAAAAACTTGAATGCGCCCAATTCTTTTCTTCATTGACTAATCCGGTATTTAACGGATTGCCATGAATATAATCAACTCTTTGTTTTAATTTCTTATTCGTGTCCAATATAACCGGATGAAAACCATCTTGCCATACCTTATAATTACTTCCTCTCGTATTACGATCGGACGCATAAGAAAACTTATTCAATAACCATTCTCGGCGGCTTTCTGGAGTTTCTTTTATCGTTTTGAGTAATTGCTTTGCTGTATGTTTTTTGAAATCTCTGATGATTTGGTTCAATGGCACTGATGAACTGGTAACGATCAAGTGAATATGACTTGTCATAAAAACATAAGCGTGGACTTTTAGGCCTTTCTCTTTGATACAATAATTGAGTGAATCATATAAAATATCAGTATATGGACGCCGTATGAATAAATCAACCCAGCCAATTAAAGTAATCGTTATGAAAGTTGGGGTTTGGTCGTCAATGACCTTGTAACGTTCGGATATGAAGCAAGTCTAATTATTTTTTTTGAAATGGCAATTGTGTCCTTAAAGATCCGCGTGCATTGCGCTATGTTAAATACGCGTGACAATTTGTGTGAGATTGGGAAGATGTGGCGTGCGAGGATATAGTTGACAATTCGCACGCATTGCAAATACGCACGAGGTTGGATTCGGTTGTTTGTTGACGATCCGCACGCATTGCAAATGCGCGCGAGGTTGTGGAAAAGGAGTTTTGTGAAGATACACACGCATTGCAAATGCGCGCGAGAGATTTCGTCACTTGTGTGTTTGAGATGAATGATAAAGACAAAAGCCTACACTTTCTTAACCCGCTCCAATTCGATATGTTGCGTTAAGAATACCAAATCATCAGATACATGATCTTTTTCGCAGACTATTGGATTTTGAGATTTAAGCGAGATGGTCATAAAACCTAATCCTGCTCCCCCTTTCTTTGAGAGGATTCCATTGGACAATGTTTCCATGTAGCGTGCTTTTGTTTCCTCTGGACTAAGGTTGTTCAGATCATCAATTCGTGCTACAAGATTTTCTACATTTTCAGCTTTAACAAGATTACCAAAACTTACTTTGTAGTTATCGTCATTTTGCAGCACTAATAAGAAAGAAACTTGATTACCATCCGGATCACGTTCTCCGTGAATACGAATGTTTTGTAGTCCTTCTACCAAAATACTAAACATGCGTTTTACAACACCTTTCTTATCGCCTGAATCCAGCATAAGCTCTTCAATCTTAGTACTTAACGAGTTGACAAGGTCTTGAGATAATTCACCAAAATGAGACACAATAATTCTACCATCCGCTTGGATGTTGTAGTCACCAAAAATCTTTTGGTACTTTGCGTTACATTTTTCAACTAGAGTGTTGTTCTCAAGCATATCCGTTGGAAGGTATCCAAATTTTCCTCCGAAAGATAGAAAAATATTGATGAATTACCATATATATTCGATAAAAATTACTTTCAACAAGACGAGTGCATCAAAAAAAACGAACAAAAATGCATCTCATGTCCGTATGTTGATGAACCGATCAGTATTTAAGTCGTCGGTATTCAAAGATCGATTAGCGTGTTATAGCCTTGTGGATGGTGTAAAAACGCCTTTGCAACGTTTATAATTTCAATCAACTTTCCCGGAAATCTCAGCTATAAAAAAATCCCCTTCATATAAACGAAGAGGATTTTCATCAATATATTCTAATCGTTTAGTACGACTTCTTTTCTTTAATTCTTGCAGATTTACCGCGACGCTCTCTAAAGTAATAGATACGTGCTCTTCTTACAGCTCCTACTTTGTTAATCTCAATCTTCTCAATAAAAGGTGAATTGATGGGAATGATACGCTCAACACCAATGTTTCCAGAAATCTTACGGATTGTAAACGTTTCTGTAGCTCCACTTCCTTTACGCTGGATGACAACGCCTTGGAAAGTTTGAACACGTTCTTTATTACCTTCTTTAATTTTATAATGAACAGTAATTGTACTTCCCGCTTTAAAATCAGGTATATTATTATTTACCGTTACCTCTTCCTGTACTTCTCTTATAATGTTGCTCATGACGATATAACTTTAGTCCCTCTATTTCGGGGGTGCAATATTACGAAGAATAAATTATATATAAAGAAGAAAGAAGTCTTTTTTTTTCGTTTTTTTCATGAAGAATAAACTGTTGAAAACCGAATATAGTTTAACCTACTTCAAAACCAATCACACATACATCATCCACTTGCTCGCAGTCTCCCATCCAAGCTAGCAACTCTTTCTCCAGTTTCTGTTTCTGATCTTCGAATGGTTCATTTGCCATTTCAACAATCAGATTCTTCATATTTTTGATCTTAAACTTCTTATTCTTTTCTCCCCCAAATTGATCAGCATATCCATCCGAAGTCATGTAAAACTTAAGCCCAGTTTTTAGATCAATCGTATGTTCTTCGTAAGCTTGATCTTCTGATGTAAATCCGGCAACGGCCACTTTTGTTGCCTTAATTTCATTAAACCCGTTTTCTGTATTGCCATCTTTTGACTTAAAAATTCCATTGGCAGAGGCTACCAATAACTCATCACCTACTTCTAAAAAGTCCCAAACCTGATCTCCTACAATTTCCAAATTCTTAAAACGACGAGCCGAGTAGCGCTGATTTGTCTGTACATATAGCCCATGTGAAGTAGCAACAAAAATTTGATCTTTAAAACGGATTACCGTTTGAACATTCCCTTCTACCCCAGCCTTCTCATCAAAATAGGACATGGGGGAATGGTAGTTAACTTTTGAAATTCCATTCTCGAGTGCCAACCATAGGTTTAAGTCACGATCTTGATAGATGTGCTGAACGATATTCGAACGAATACCAATATTCCGATCCAGGATATGTTGTATTTCGCCATTTTCATTAATGACCACTACTCCATTACCAAAGGTATTGAGGGCAAAATCACCATCGTATAATCTAACAGAGCCAAAAACACCCAATTGATCAATCGGTTTGTTCGGATCATCCGGTAAGCGACGAAGGCCTCCAGCCTGCCATTTAAACAGTCCTAATTCTTGAGTAATGATAAAAAGTGAATCATCGGCTAATTGATGTACTCCAAAAACACCATAATCGGCAAAAATTTCAGTACCGTCCAAATGTGAAAGTTGATTATCTTTCCATTTTACGAGTCCTACCCCACGCTGTCTTCAATAGAGTCGATTATCGACCAAAAAACTTGTATGAAAACTGGTTTCTGGATAAACAACTTGTACTTTTTTAGATAAAAGATCATAAATAAATAGCGCTTCTTCTGTCTGGAAATAGACTTGCTGTTCAGCTGCAAAAATGCGCCATACTGTGCTAAAGAATTGATCTTCTTCAGGGAGCTCTTTTAATAAAGAGTTATACTGAAGTTGGCCTGTTGAATCTGGTTGTAAGAATCCGAAATCTACATAAACTACGACATAAACTACTCCAGCCTGATCAACATCCATTGCACGGACAAAAGAACCATAACCAACCTGAATAAAGTTCCATTTCTCCCCATCGAACTCAAGCACACCATGCGAGTTACCGACATAGATGACTCCGCAATTATCTTGCACGACGCAATAATTTTCGGGATTACGTTCTTTTCCGTAATCCTGAATAGAATAATTGAGCACGGGCGGATAAAAACTTTGACTAAATAGGGCAAAGCAGCATAGTGAACAGATTGTTAGTAAAAGCTGGCGCATGTTTATCCCGGGCATTTTTTGGTGACTTATCTTTATAAAAAATAGAAAATAATGGCAAAAGACATCACCTTAAAGGAAGTAATCGGACATGTAGCGACTTTTCATGACGCATTTGGAATTGAAAACAAGTACGCTCCAACTCATGAGATTTCGAAAAAAGAAGGCAAGTTGCGCTTTGATTTAATGCGCGAAGAAAACGAAGAATACATAGAAGCGGTTGAAGACGGAGATTTGGTTGAAATTGCGGATGCTTTGGGTGACATGCTCTACATCCTTTGCGGAACGATTTTGAAGCACGGGATGCAGGATAAAATTGAAGAAGTTTTTGAGGAAATTCAGCGAAGTAATATGAGTAAGTTGGATGCAGATGGCAAACCTATTTATCGTGAGGATGGAAAAGTCTTGAAGTCGGACCGTTATTTTAAACCCGATATTAAGGGTATTCTCAAAGAAGATTAAATTGAAAAGTAGCTTTTGAATAAACGCGTCCTCAAGAAATAAAAAAGCCTTGCCTTAAGTTTCTCTTAATGGCTAGGGCTTTTTTATTGCAATCAATCAATTATAACTTGATTAAGTATCGATATTCGCGTATTTCGCGTTTTTCTCAATAAACTCTCTACGAGGTGCTACTTCATCACCCATTAACATAGAGAATGTTCGATCACTTTCGATCCCATTCTCAATGGTTACTTGGCGCAAAGTTCGTTCTTCAGGATTCATGGTTGTTTCCCACAGTTGTTCTGCGTTCATCTCTCCAAGACCTTTATAACGTTGTACACCTACACTTGATTCGGTTCCGGAACCTTTCATTTCCATCACTAAACGATCACGTTGATCATCATTCCATGCATAAGCGGACTTTTTACCTTTTTTCACTTGATAAAGTGGCGGTGTAGCAATATAGATATAACCTTTATCCACTAACTCCTTCATATAACGGAAGAAGAAGGTCAAAATGAGCGTTTCAATGTGCGAACCATCAACATCGGCATCACACATGATAATGATCTTGTGATAACGTAATTTATCGATATTTAAAGCGCGTTCATCTTCTTCTGTGCCGACTCTTACACCAAGCGCTGTATATATATTCTTAATTTCTTCGTTTTCAAAGATTTTATGTTGCATGGCTTTTTCCACGTTCAAAATCTTACCACGCAGCGGCATAATTGCTTGGAAGTGACGGTCACGTCCTTGCTTCGCCGTACCTCCCGCTGAATCTCCCTCTACCAAGTATATTTCTGATTCTGCCGGATCTTTAGAAGAACAATCGGCCAGTTTACCCGGTAAACCTCCACCGGTTAAAACATTCTTACGCTGAACCATCTCACGCGCTTTGCGAGCTGCATGTCGCGCTGTAGCTGCTAAGATTACTTTTTCAATTATGCGTCGAGCATCCTTTGGATTCTCTTCTAAATAATCTGAAAGCATTTCCGAAACGGCCTGTGAAACCGGAGCATTCACTTCACGGTTACCTAATTTAGTTTTTGTTTGTCCTTCAAATTGAGGTTCTTGAACTTTAACAGAAATAACTGCCGTCAATCCTTCACGGAAGTCATCCCCTGAAATTTCGAACTTCACTTTATCTAACATACCGGAATCATCCGCGTATTTTTTCAACGTGCTTGTTAGACCTCTTCTGAACCCAGAAAGGTGTGTACCTCCTTCATGGGTATTAATATTATTTACATATGAATGTAAGTTCTCTGCATAAGAAGTATTGTAGACCATAGCTACCTCAACAGGAATACCATTCTTTTCTCCTTCAACATGAATCACACTTGCGATCAATGGCTCACGAGACTCGTCCAAAAACTTCACAAATTCACTTAAACCTTCTTCTGAGAAGAAATTATCTTGACGATAATTACCTTCTTCATCTTTTGATCGTTCATCCGTAATAGTAACGGTAATCCCTTTATTCAAATACGACAATTCGCGCATTCTAGATGCTAAGGTGTCGTAATTATAAACCAATGAGTCAAAAATATCAGGGTCTGGATAAAACGTTACCGTTGTTCCGGTCCCTTCTGAAACACCATCTTCTTTGACGGCATACATTGTTTTACCTCTTTCATATTCCTGGCGATACACTTTTCCATTACGGTGTACAACGGCCTCCAAATGACGTGATAAAGCATTTACACAAGAAACACCAACACCGTGTAATCCACCCGAAACTTTATAAGAGTCCTTATCGAATTTACCTCCGGCACCAATTTTCGTCATTACAACTTCTAGCGCCGAAACACCTTCTTTGATGTGCAAATCCACTGGAATACCACGTCCGTTATCTGAAACACGTACTCCGTTACCTTCTAAAATGACAACATCTATGCGATCACAGTGTCCGGCAAGGGCTTCATCTATAGAGTTATCGACCACCTCATAAACAAGGTGATGTAGTCCTCGCATTCCAACGTCTCCAATGTACATGGAAGGACGCATTCTAACGTGTTCCATACCCTCCAGTGCCTGGATGCTATCAGCGGAATATCCGCCTTTCTTTTTTTCTTCTTCGCTCATATAAAAAAAGTTATTTTGTCTGCCTTCTGATTTCAAGTTATAAACGGGGGAAATCAGTTCACGACAACCGTGTTTTTCACGACAAACAAAGATAATAAAACAGCGGGTTTACCACCAGTATAGACGCGGGTTTTGCAAGTAGTTTTCAACAGGTAATTAACAATGGATTTTATTCCATTTATACCCCTACTCTAAATCAGTCTATTTTCTGCGGTCATTTGCGCCTTAAAATAGACTTACTCTATGACTAAATTGATCTTACGTAAGTCGTTATGAAATTCAAAAATTCGAACCATATCCTCTTTAGCATCAAGACTATACGTGTGATACTTGTAGATATCCCGCTGTGTGTAGGTAAGTGTGTTACCTTCTACATTAAAGGTTGCGCTGATATGAATTCCTTCCTGTTCAGTTAATTTCTCAAATGATTCTACCACTTCTGGATTGGCTACCTTCATTTGTTCAGGAAAATTAATGACAACAGTTGTAACACGCCAAATCGGGTGTGAAAAAGTAAAATGACTCTTTTTTCGCTTCACTTCTTTTGGATCGATATATTCTCCAAAAATCTCTCCTAACCTAAAAATCGTGCGTTTTCCGGCCTTTTCTATAAGTGGCGTATGTAATGTTGTCACTTTCCCTTTTATAATCAATGGACGGTAAAAAGCGTCCTCTGCACTAGTATGCTTAATTGAAGTCATTTTATAAGTGCTGTTATCTTTAAAAACATCCAACAAGTCATCGTGTACTTTTTTCTTTTTCGATTCTGTGTAAAGGTCATAAATAACTTGATGTTCTCCTGCATCATAACCACTGATATGACGCTCTATGAAGATTTCTGTATCAACCAAGTTTTGATCAACATTTATGATGATTACTGTACTGTCTCTATTCTCTTCTGCCGTTGTTCCGCCTATTGGCTTAACACTATGCTCTACTTTGCGGACAGGATATTGTTTTGGTTGCAGGTAAAGTCCTTTGTTTGGAACCCAATCATAATCCATATAACCAACTCGCGCATAAAAATCAAGTGGCGCTAAATACGTCTTGGCTTCTGGGAAATAGATGAAATATTCTTGTAGAAAGTAATCCGATTCAATTTCTTCACTAAACTGTGTATCGTATCGATCGGACAATAGACCAAATTCATAGGGAATATTTGCCTGGTTCAACAAACCAAAGAATAATTTTAATGATCCGGTTCCATTGCCTCGTCCTGTTTGCAGCATATCTTTGATCGACATTCCTGGTGTTCCGTATCCAATCAAGAATTCATTTTTCATATAGTTCTCAATCTTGCGGATATTCGTGATCTGCGGATTCATGCGACTGACTTCTAACTCAGTCAATTTGCGGTCTAGGAATTTTTTATCTTTTCCACTGAGGGGTTGATTAAAAACTTCGTTTGCATAATCCACAAATGATGCATAGGGCGAATAATCACCAGCACCGTCATCACTTCCTTTTAGGGAAGCGTCAAGTTTCATAATAACATTATTAAACTCTGAGAAATACTCTGACTTAAAGGCTGCAACCGTATCCAAATGAATATCATATTGATGGCGTTGGAGAATCGTATCAATCAAAACGGGTTCGGGCAAACCATTATGGGCTAAAAAATTAAAATATGAATCATTGGGGGCAATGAATCTAAAGTCAAAATCATAGATCGGCATTTCTCCTTGAAAATAAAACTGATCGCCATTGATCATCGGCTGCATTTTTAATGTTTGCCGTATTTCAACTTCGTCTCCTAGCTCTAAGCCTGCAATCGGGAAGTAACTGTATTGTTCATCCTCGTCTTCACTATAAAAGTCCTCCATTTCAATCGGAACTTCTAATATCTCATCTTCCTTGATCACGCGTGCTTCCACCTTCATGACACGCACCACATCTTCCATTGATATATAAACTTTATTAAATTCATCGATGGCCGCATCCTTATTGAGTTTTACCCGGTAATGTATGGTTTCATATTTATAGAAACTTCCACTGAAATAGTCGTACTCATACTCTACTGTCAGCAAGTATTTATTGTAATAATAGATTTGGTCTGATGGAGGTCTTTCAATGGTTACTGGATCTTCTTCCAGTTCATAATGCTCATAAAATGGATATTGCTGTGCAAAAGCAGGTATACCAAAGCTGATCAAAAGGAATAATAAACTGCGCATGGGTTAAATTTGTTTTTTTCTAAATACAACATTCTGAATTGTAGCGGTATTAATTGCTTCGGAAATTTCTTTCCATTCTGGATACAATTCAGTTGGAATCGAGAGCAAGTGGTATTGATATTTCATTTGAACTTTCAGCCATTGACCTTCTACCTCAAAGTCCGCTAAAAAAGAAAAGAGTTCGTGCTCATAGGACACATCTTCCGGCAAATGTTTCAGTTCAAAATCTTCTGGAATTTTGAACTGAAAAGAGTAATCAACTGTCCGATGATGTCTTTTATATCGGGCCATACTATGGTCCTCTTCGTTGTATTGCGTAATTCGCGGTTTAAACAATGTTGGGTTTAACATAAAATCACCGTCATATTCTAAGAATAAATTATCGACAGCAAAGTGATAATGCACGATTAAATCTTCTTGAAATTTATCCAAATTCTTAATCTCGAATTCATGCAATGTGTATCGATTAAAGCCAGCTAGGGTTATGTTCTTGACATAATCATAACGATCTTCGTCATCTGTATTTTTGAGGTAATAAGTGCGGCGTTCTCTTTCATAACCTCCATAATGATCCGTGCCAGAACCTCTGAGCGAATCACCATCCAATTCATACGTTACCACACTTCTAAGATAGTTGCTCTCTGCATCCTCTGGCTCCACTTTAAATAATTCAAACTGATCCAATCCTTTATGAATCAACAAGTCTTTGCCTTGAACATTATGCGGAGCCCTTAAATAGCTTCCTTGAGCATGTGTCGCATCTAGAAAATAATAATCATCGTCATTTTTCTTTACAACGCAAATAACATGGTTACAGGCTAAGGGAGTCGGAATTTCACTCATCAGGTATGGAATCTCTCGTGTACCAACCCAAGCAACGTATGCGTTTTCAACTCCGGCATACGTTAACATCTCCACAAGCAGGTTCCCCATATCCTTACAGTCACCGTATCTATTACTCATGACCTCACGGCATGATCGTGGAACGTATCCATTAATTCCATCTTCAAATGCGATGTACTTGATATTGGCCTGAACCCACGAGAAAATAGTATCCATTTTCTCCAACTGGGTCTCTTTATTTTTGATCAATTCATCAACCAGTTCGTGCGTTTCTTTATTAACATCTTCTTTGGCTCCATTACTTCTGGACTCCTCTGCTTCCTCACTCATCAATAAAAACTCTTGAAAAAAGTTATGCAATTCCTCTGCTGTACCGATAATCCTCTTATTCTCTCCGTTGTGCGGATAAGAAACGATTTGCGCAACTAAATGTGGAATGCTATACTTTGGATCGATTGAACCATCTTCCGTTTTATAAGCTTCCAAATTTTCAATTTTCCAGGATTCTTTAATACGATCATTTTTGCCTCCCTCTAATCGATTCTTTTTCACTTCATAATTATCTAAATTCTGATCATAATATTTCATTTGCGTGCCATTGGGATATTCAATCTCGACGCTTGACGCTGCGACGGGATAACCAGACATAAAATGAAAGGCATCAAAAAATTGTGGCCGTTTTAAACGTTTTTTATAGACAATGACTGTTCTGTATCCTTCACCTAATTCTCCTAAATCGAATTCCCATTCTTTATCATCGTCATGAAAAACCCAACTCGAAGGAGGGGAATCTACAATTTTAAAATCGTCGTCTTTTAGTTTGTTTTTTTTACCTCTTGCATCAAAGACAGTTACTTTAATTTCCATGATGTCTTCAAAAAACTCAGAGGTTGAAATACTTCGCGCCGTATAATACTTCGTTGTCTCTTTTAGGTAGAGCACTTCTTCATAATCGGTTTCGTAGATAACCAATTCGCCTGTCTGATCATCCACTTCTAACGAAATGATTTGTCTATGATTTAATACAACTGCTTGATGCTCGCTATATTTTTCTTGATACTGAGGTAGTTCTTCAGTTTCGTACGCATGGGCCGTAAAGGAAATAAACAGCGCAATAATCGCATAGGTGCGTTTGGGAATTCTTTTTATCATCTTTACTTTAAAACAAAGGTTGAGTTTAATGAAGTTTGTGTTTATTGACAACTTAGGTTGAGCATATTTGTTGCGTAAATTTATAAAAATTCAGTGGGATTTCATTCAAAAATCCCTATAAATACAGCATTTTAACTGTAAAAAACTATAAGTCTGTTTTTTGTAAATGTAATGGGGTTAGAAAGATTTTTTGAACTCTTACCACGCCTTATTTGTTTGCTTGAATAGGTTTTGAATTTGGAAAAACCATCACATCATGATGGGTTTTTAGGACAATAGCATTAAATTTGTGCGCGATTCTGAGCTAAGAAACTAATCGTAAGGAAAAAACAAACACTATGAGCACTACTTTTCATTCTCTTAAGATAAAGGATATTAAACGTGAAACCATTGATACGGTTTCGATCTATTTTGAAGTACCTGCAGATTTAAAATCGGAATATGATTATGCTGCTGGTCAATATTTAACACTTCGTGCTACGATCAACGGTGAAGATGTCAGACGTTCATACTCAATCTGCACAGCTCGTCATGATGCTGATTTAGCTGTTTCTGTTAAGCAAATAGAAAATGGTATCTTTTCGTCATATGCCAATCAGGAATTGAAAGTAGGTGATTCATTGCAGGTAATGCCTCCGCAAGGTAATTTTGTAGTGAAGCCCTCTGCAAATAACTCGAATGCTTATGTTTTCTATGCTGCGGGATCAGGTATTACTCCTGTTATCTCGATGGTAAAAACGATTCTTAAAGATGACCCAAACAGTACGGTTTATCTGTATTACGGAAACAAAAGCGCTGCGGATACGATCTTTAAGAATGATTTAGATGCCTTGAACGCCACTAATGATCGGCTGAACCTAACTTATGTTATGAGTCGCGAGGAAACTGGAGATAAATTAACTAATGGTCGAATCAATGCTGATAAGTGCGGTGAGTTTTTCAACGGACATCAGAAAAATCTAAATATTACTGGTGTTTATGCATGCGGACCAGAGGAGATGATCATGTGCGTGAAAGATTTTTACCTGTCAAAAGGAGTTCATAAAGGGGATATTCATTTTGAATTATTTACCACAACGACTTCTGCTGAAAACGTTTCAGTAGAAAACGGAGCTCCTATTGAAAGTAATGTAACGGTGATCA
The DNA here is from genome assembly GCA_030836155.1 of Crocinitomix sp. Lineage (GTDB taxonomy): Bacteria > Bacteroidota > Bacteroidia > Flavobacteriales_D > Crocinitomicaceae > Crocinitomix. The sequence continues at coordinate 3,788 of JAURQI010000022.1, read as the reverse complement.
TTGATGATGAAGAATATGCCTTCTCATTAAACTCAAATGGTAAAGACATTTTGCAAGCTGCACAGGATGAAGATGCAGATGTACCATTCTCTTGTAAGGGAGGCGTATGCTGCACCTGTAAAGCAAAAGTTATGGAAGGAACTGTTCGGATGGACCTGAACTTTGCATTAGAAGAAGATGAAGTGGCCGAAGGTTTTATTTTAACTTGTCAGTCTCATCCCACTTCTGAAAAGGTAGTTGTTTCTTTTGATGAGTACTAAACAGAATTAAATTAATCCTATTTAAATATTGAAAGGCGATCTAAATGATCGCCTTTTTCTGTATAAATGCCTATTTTCGTTTTTATGAAGAATATAGTGATTATTGGGGCAAGCAGAGGTATCGGCCGCTCGCTGGCCCATCAATTAAGTCGAACGAATCGCGTATTGGCTTTATCTCGTAACTTAGCCAGACTAGAGGAACTGAAGGACTTGACTTTAGCCGAGAACCTAAAAGTTGCAGCAGCAGATTTGAGCGCGCCCAATTTGAAAGAATATTTGACGACGGTTTTTAATCAAGAATTGGGTAAAATTGATATCCTGATCAATAATGCCGGTTTGCTGATTAATAAACCGTTTACTGAAATATCAAGACAAGATCTTGAGGCGATATACACGACGAATGTATTTGGCTTATTTGAATCTTGTCAAGCGGCAATACCCTTTATGAAAGATGGTGGTCATATTGTCAATATTGGTTCAATGGGTGGATTTCAAGGCAGCTCAAAATTCCCAGGACTAAGTGCCTATAGTTCTTCAAAAGCTGCGGTTGCTAGCTTAACTGAATGTTTAGCGGAGGAATTAAAAGATCAAAACATACAAGCTAATTGTTTAGCACTTGGTGCTGCTCAAACAGAAATGTTAGCAGAGGCTTTCCCAGGATACGAAGCGCCATTAAGTGCAGATGAAATGGCAACGTTTATAGCGGACTTTAGCTTGAACGCTAATAAATGGATCAACGGTAAAGTCATTCCGGTTTCGATCTCAACGCCATAGGAAATGAAGGTTTTAAGTGTAAATATTGGCGAAAAACAAACGGTCAAATGGAGGGGGAAATCGGTTGAAACGGGCATCTACAAATATCCTGTTGTGGATTCCATTCGATTAGAATCGGAAGATGTTGTCGGAGATGCCGTTATTGATAGACGTTATCATGGAGGAGTAGACAAGGCTTGTTATTTATACAGTGCAGATCATTATGAATATTGGAAAACAAGTTTTCCAGATATTGAATGGCAAGCAGGGATGATGGGAGAAAATGTGACCATAGAGGCCCTATCTGAAAAGCGAGTGCAAATTGGTGATATCTATGCCCTTGGAGATGCGCTTGTGCAAGTGAGTCAACCTCGCCAACCATGTTTTAAATTGGGAATTCGGGTCGGTAACCAAAAGATTATAAAAGCCTTCATCAACCAACCTTATCCAGGAGTTTATGTAAAAGTGATTCGCCCAGGTGAGGTTAAAAAAGGGGATGGTTTTGAACTAAGAGAAAGACTACATAATTCTATTGGCTTATTAGAGGTTTGGGACCTTCTCTACCAACCGAATTACGATGAAGATTTGATGGAGTTTGCTGTCGACTTTCAGCATTTAGCAGATGAGTGTCGCGGTTCGCTGCGTAAGCGTTTTTCAAAATAAGCACCCTGTACATTTCGGAATAGGTTATGAACAGATGTTGGAAATGACAACGAACTATATGCTCGAGATTGAAGCAGATCTGAAAAAGAAACAAAACGAACTTGAAGAAGCCTATAAACAGATTCGAAGCGGTCTAAAATAGGCCTCTTATATTCAGTTTCCATTCTAAAAGAAAACCCAGAATTTCCAATTGACAAAGTCGACATTCAATATTTTGACACGATTCAAGATTGTATTGATAACTAAGCCGCTTTAATGGTTAAATGATGTCAAATCGGGAGTGTATATCAAAATATTTCATAATATTGCTGAAATATACATGACCTCAAAATGTCCCAGATAGATATGCAAGCCATAGAATCACTAAAAAAATCACTTCAAGACACGAAGAGTGATGAAGATGCGGCTTGGTGTGTTATGGATGAAATTTTCGAGGAGTCGGAGCGATATAGTGATGCGGTGATTTATTTAGTAGATGACACGGGAGATTATCTAATTCAAACTGCTGCAAAAGGAGAAAAAATCATAGCGGAACATATGATTAAGAACCCAATTGTCGTTCCGCGTGGTGAAGGAATAGTGGGCGTTGTACTTTCAACTGGTAGGCCACGACTTTTAGCAGATACGACAAGAGATAGCAATTATATTATTGACGATCGTTTTCGTCTTTCAGAATTGGCTGTTCCCATTGTTTTCAACAAGAAAATCTACGGTGTTCTCGACTCTGAACATTCAGATGAGAATTTTTTTAACAAAGAAGATCAAGCATTTTTTGAGCAAGTAGCAGCTGTCTTCGCCGAACATCTCGCCCAACTATAACCATCTAGTATTCTATTAATTCGAGTAGTTTCGATTCGAAGCGATCTTTTGGCATAAAGTTTTTCTCTAGTTCTGCGTCAAAAGGAACAGGAGTATCTAAACTACCTTCTCGCATGATTGGTGCATCTATGTATTCGAAACAATTCTCTGCAATAAGCGCAGATAACTCTCCTCCTATTCCACCCGTTAAACAATCTTCATGTAAAAACAATACACGTCCTGTTTTTTGCACGGTTTGATAAACAGCATCCATATCCAAAGGCAAGAGCGTCCTCAAATCTAAAATCTCCACATCCAGATTATGTTTCTCTACTATCTCCTTTGCCCAGTGAACGCCCATTCCATAAGTTATGACAGAAGCCTTATTTCCTTCATTAACAATATTGGCTTTACCGATTTCAAGTGTATAATAATCATTCGGCACCTCTTCGCGAATCGAACGGTACAGTCCTTTATGTTCAAAGAAAATAACAGGATTGGGATCCTCAATTGCAGCAGCTAACAATCCTTTCGCCTCTGTGGGTGATGAAGGATAAACCACTTTTAAGCCAGGTGTATGGGTAAACCAAGCTTCATTGCTTTGTGAGTGAAATGGACCCGCCGCGGAGCCTCCGCCAGTTGGCATTCTCACCACAACATCTGCATTCTCTCCCCAACGATAATGTAATTTTGCCAGGTTATTAACGATTTGATTAAAACCAACTGTAACAAAATCCGCAAACTGCATTTCCATAACGGCTTTCATTCCATTGATGGACAAGCCAAGGGCTGCACCTATAATAGCGGATTCACAAATCGGTGTATTTCGTACCCGGTCTTTACCAAATTCCTCTACAAAACCTTCGGTCACTTTAAAAACACCACCGTACTCGGCAATGTCCTGCCCCATGATAACAAGGTCATCGTATTTCTGCATGCTTTGTCGTAAACCATCAGAAACCGCATCAACTAATCGTTTTTCTGTTGTATCACTCCAATTTGGGGCTGTTAATAAGGGTGAATAGTCGGCGTACACATCACCTAACTCTGTTTCGGTACTAACCGGTACATTTGGCTCTGCATAGGCTATTTCAAGCTCATCTTGAATTTCCTTTTTAATAGCTTTTCGAATTTTCTCAACCTCTTTTGTTTTGAGAATACCTTCAGCTAATAAATAAGCTTCATAATTATCTACCGGATCTTTCTCTGCCCATTCATCCTGAATGCCTTCCGGATAATATTTCGTTCCAGACGCTTCTTCATGACCGCGCATTCTAAATGTCACGCACTCTAATAAAAATGGTCTCGGTTTTT
>JAURQI010000021.1 GCA_030836155.1 Crocinitomix sp. | reverse complement strand
GCAAGAGACTGGTGCGATACAGAATGTGCCTTAACTGAAATTGAAGAGAACCAAGATCAGAACGTACTGATATACCCTCAACCTGCAAGTGAAGAATTAACAGTCAATGTGCCAAACCAAGAGATCCGCGATTTGAAATTACTTGATCAAACGGGGCGCCTTGTTCGTCAGGTAATGTCGTCTACTATGTTGGTCAATGAATTGCCTTCAGGAATCTACATCGTACATTTAGAAACACAGACGGGTATCGTTCTTCGAGAAAAGGTGATTGTGCGCTAATCTCTTTCTTATTAAAAGAATGTTTCGCCATTTCAATGATTATGTTGAACTTTGAGCAAATCAATGTTTCATTATCAGTATTAAAGCGACATATCATTATCACAGCAAAGATTCAACCATACGGTTTAATGAGTTTTGCGAAAAATATGTTTCGGAAATACAGAGCCGTAAAGGTGTAAAAAAAGCGATACAACGTGGAGAGCTCCTGTTGAATGGTGAAAAAACTGAAGGTGGACGTTGGTTGAATGAAGGTGACTGCATTACATGGGTAGAGAGCGAGAACAAACCGCCCAAAATCTACCCGCTTGATTTATCTATTATCTATGAGGACAATTACATCGCAATCATTGAAAAACCTGCCGGTATATGTGTTAGCGGCAATCAGTACAAGACGGTTTACAATGCCCTTGGACACAATCTAAGTCCATCAACAGCCATCGACGCATTGCCATGGCCGTTGCCCGCACACCGATTGGATAATCAAACCCGTGGCTTACTTCTTATTGCTAAAACAGCCGGTGCTAGAATCAAACTTGGTCATGATTTTGAGTGTAAAGCTATCCATAAGATCTATCATGCATTGGTTGTCGGAAAGCCAGAAAAAAAAGGCGAAATAAAGGTGGATATCGATGAAAAAAAGGCCCAAACATCTTACGAGCTTATTAGCTATACCCCCGCCTGTAAAGGTGGCTATTTGAGTTTATTAAAACTAACTCCACACACTGGACGAACACATCAGTTAAGGATACATTGTGCGCATATAGGTTCGCCTATTTTAGGGGATTCATTATACAGCAAGGAAGAACTCTTATTGAAAAACAAAGGACTCTTTTTAGCTGCTACCGGCATCCGATTATCGCATCCGATTATTGGCGATCATTTAAGTTTTGACACAGCTATACCCGAAAAATTTTGTAAGCGCATGACTTATGAAAAAAGAAGGTATGATCATTTCCAAAACAGCCACAATAGCTAAAGTAACATACATCACATATTCTTATTATTAAGTTAATATTTTGGGAGTATATATCCCATGAAATGAAATTAAAACTCGCCCTTTTCGCCATCACCGGAATCACCGGACTACTATTCGCCATCAATTCAAGTTTTACGGAAGGACAATTGAGAACCTATGGCGTCGACCGTGATTTCCATGCTGGACTACCCCTTCCAGAAGGATCCAACACGTTATTTTATGGAGCCGGAGCTTGTGAAATGTGTCATGGAGAAGGCGATTTAGGTCCAAACCCTGACGCCAATACTGACCCTGACGGAAATGATATTTCGTTGGTCACTACCTGGCAATCCACAATGATGGCGAATTCTGCCAAAGATCCTTTTTGGCAAGCAAAAGTGAGTCATGAGCAATTGGAAAACCCCGATATTGCTGATGATATTGAAGCTATATGTTTAAAATGTCATGCACCATTGGGAACCTTCAATGCCATGCATCATGCGGTACCTTATTCATTGGATAGTTTAAAAACAGACCCGATAGGTTTAGACGGGGTATCCTGTTTAGCTTGTCATGCCATGGCGCCAGATGATTTGGGAAGCGTATTTTCAGCAAATATGACCTATGATACCAATGGCAATGTTTATGGTCAATATACGGATCCGCTGACGATGCCTATGAACATGGAACTCGACTTAATGCCAACCTTTGGCGCTCATATTTCAGAATCTGAAGCCTGTGGTGCTTGTCATACCTTAATTACCCATCCTGTAAACGAAATGAGCGAAAGCTTAGATACTTTTTATGTGGAACAAGCAATTTATCAGGAATGGCTAAATTCAGCTTATTCAGTAGAAGATGAGTCTTGTCAAGACTGCCATTTACCTGTTATGCCATTTGACGTAACGATTTCTAATCGTCCGCCTTGGCTCGATAGTCGAAGTGACTATGCACGACACGATATGGTTGGTGGCAATGCATTTATGCTCCGCATTTTTGCGGATAATGGTGATACACTCGGCTTAACAGCCTCCACTACTGATTTTGAAAACACCTTGGAAAAAACGCTTCAATTATTGGAAAATGAAAGTCTGTCATCAACACTTGAAATTGAATCTACGGATGACGATTCAGTGACCTACGCATTTGCACTTGAAAACCTAGCGGGACATAAACTACCAGGCGGTTATCCGAGCAGACGGTTAGTCGTTGAATGGTTAGTGCAAAAACAAAATGGTGATACCGTTTTTCATTCGGGTAAGTTTAACGAGATCTATGGAGTGATCGGAGAAGACGAACCTTTTGAGCCACATTATGATCTAATTCGAGAGGAAAATGAAGTTCAAATATACGAGGTCATAATGGCCGATTATCTAGGTGATGAGACGACTGTGCTAAAGTATGCACATCATAATTTAAAAGATAATCGTTTGGTACCAAGAGGTTTCTCAACTGATCATTATGCCTACGATACCGTCCGTATCGTAGGTCAGGCAGAAACAGATGCCAATTTTAATGAGGACAATGCCGGTACCGATATCATTAAACTAAAAATACCCCTTCAAGAAGGTTGGGAGCAGTGGGTTGTCACCGGTCGTGTTCACTATCAAACTGTGAGTCCAAATTGGCTGGAAGAAATGTTTTCGTACTCCAGTGATGAAATTGACCTTTTCCGTTATTTATATGAAAACGCAGATCTTACTCCTGTTCTACTCACAGAAGCAAGAATTAATGGATTCAGTAATATAAAAGAGGAGAATGTCGCTTTTACCATTTACCCGAACCCTGCCAGAGCTTCATTTAGAGTCGAATCATCGCTTGTTATGGATAAAATACTCCTGTATGATTTAAACGGAAGAATCATTGATACATTACCTGTAAACGATAGACAAATAACCTTATCTGCAGTTCTAAGTGGCACTTATTTGGTAAAAGTTGTATTTGAAAACCAACAACAGTATACGCGAATTGTGAGGGTCGAGTAGCTCTTCATCTCAGGTTTGAACAAAGTCTAAATTATTTTTGTTATTTCATGTGTTATGACACATAAAATTCTAGGACTTTTATTATTTCAATGGATACTATCAACCTCATCTTTGACTGCATTATCTCAAAGACCGAGAGAAATTCAGGTAGATAATCCTCCACCAGACATGACCGATATACCAACACTCATATTCATTATAGGTGTTCCAATTATTTTGGTACTTGGCTATGTTTTTTTGAGAAAACGTAAAGGAAAATAGTCCATTAATGAATCAAAACAGTCCGTTCGTAAAACTCTCCTTGACTATGGCGTTCAATTTATAGTACTTTGCTCAAAGCACGGTAAACCGAACGCTCCACCTAATTAGAGAAATCAATCAAAGCTTTCATTAGGCATATACCTATTGAAAGCTTTTTTTGTACCCTTAATCACTCTTACTCAAAACATTTATACACTTCGACTTGTTTTTAAGACAGAAACAAGAATTATGAAAAACGTACTGATAATAGGAGGTTCTTCCGGCATCGGATTAGCGCTCTCACACCAACTTACAAGTCAAGGGCATCAAGTCTTTTCGACATACAATACAAATAAAAAGGATCAGCTTCACACCAATGAAAAATCAATCCATTTTGACGTTTTATCGGACGAATTGGATGCCGACTTCTTACCAGAGACGATTGACGCGCTCGTATACTGTCCTGGATCAATTAATCTAATGCCGTTTGCAAGAATCAAACCTGCGGATTTTGCCAAGGATTTTGAATTACAAGTCAATGGGGGGATTAGGGTATTACAGACCGTCTTACCAAAACTAAAAAAAGGAACAAATCCCAGTGTTGTCTTTTTCTCGACAGTTGCTGTGCAAACGGGATTCAATTTCCATACTCAGGTTTCCACATCGAAAGGGGCGATTGAAGGTTTAACACGAGCGCTTGCCGCTGAATTATCCCCAACAATTCGCGTCAATGCTATTGCTCCTTCCCTAACCGATACACCTTTAGCATCTAAACTGCTAAATACAGAAACGAAAAGAGAAGCAAATGCTGACCGGCACCCATTAAAAAGCATTGGTCAACCCGAAGATATAGCGGAAATGGCAAACTTTTTAATATCAGACCAATCCCGCTGGATTACAGGTCAAATTATGCACGTAGATGGCGGTTCATCAGCCATTAAAAAATAAAGAATTATGTTCAAACTATTCAAGAAAAAATCACCACTCGACAAGCTATACGATCAGTACGAAAAAAAGATGAAAGAAGCGCATCAGCTCTCCACATCAAATCGCAGTGCAAGTGATGCAAAAGTTAAAGAGGCGGATGATATCCTCAAAAAGATCGATCAATTAAAAGCAGAAGCATAGATGGCCTTTTATCAGAAATATCAAGAGCAAAAAGTACCAGCAACATTAGAAGAAGTCTGGGACTTTATATCTTCTCCAGCAAATCTAAAAGAGATTACACCAGACTATATGGGCTTTGACATTACGTCCAAAGACCTGCCAGAAAAAATGTACCCTGGTATGATCATTAGTTATCGGGTTTCACCATTAATGGGCATTAAAACCACATGGGTAACGGAAATTACGCAAGTAAAGGATAAACACTTTTTTGTAGATGAGCAACGTGTAGGCCCCTACTCGATTTGGCATCATCAACATATACTTGAACCCATTGAAAACGGTGTTTTAATGAAGGATATCATTTCTTATGTACCTCCCTTTGCTTTTTTGGGTGCGATTGTAAACGGTATCATCATCAAGAAAAAACTAAACGAAATTTTTGAGTACAGAAATGAAGCGGTAGCAAAACGATTTGGGAAATATGAATAAAACGTTCAACGAACGCGATATCGATCGAATTATTGAAATGGCTTGGGAAGACCGTACTCCTTTTTCTGCCATAGAATTTCAATTTGGATTGCCTGAAAAAGAAGTCATTGGACTGATGCGTCGTGAACTAAAACGCTCAAGTTTTAATCGCTGGCGGAAGCGCGTAAATAGCGGTGTAAGTTCAAAACATTTGGCGAAAAGAAGTGATGAAATACAACGTTTCAAATGCACACGACAAAAATCTATATCAGGTAATAAAATATCTAAAAGATGACCTTCCCGACGGATTATGGCGCTATTATCGACCGGATAAAAAATATAGATCCAATTCGATATGGAAAAACACGTAATTATATTGATGGCGACGTCACCTTTTTGTCGCCTTACATTTCTCGTGGCGTTATTTCTACAAAAGAAATTCTGGAGATCACTTTCAATCGCGGATTTTCGCCCAAAGAAATCGAAAAATTTATACAAGAGTTAGTTTGGCGGGAATACTGGCAGGAAATCTGGTGGAGTAAAGGCGAATCAATTGATGAAGATCTAAGACATCTCCAAATAGACGTCCTATATAAAGGTATGCCGAAATCCGTTTTAGCTGCAGAAACTGGCGTTACTGGCATTGATCAAGGAATTGAATCACTTTACCACTCTGGCTATATGCATAATCATATTCGGATGTATACAGCTTCACTCATCTGCAATATCGGTAAGCGACAGTGGTACATCCCTGCCAAATGGATGTATTTCCACCTCCTAGATGGAGATTGGGCCAGCAATGCATTGAGCTGGCAATGGGTTGCAGGATCAAATAGCGATAAAAAATACTATGCCAATCAAGAGAACATCAATCGATTCTGCCACACCAAACAAACGGACACTTTTCTAGATCGTTCATATGAAGAACTTGCTCAAATGTCCTGTCCGGATCAATTCATTGCTGACGCAAATTTAGAATTGAAGACTGAACTACCTCCTCGTAACGATATTCAAATAGACTCAACCATTCCGACAGTTTTATACACGAGTTATAATCTAGATCCTAATTGGCTTCAGGATGTTAAAGCCAATCGCGTTTTGATTTTAGAACCTAGCCATTTTGAAAAATATCCGGTCTCTCAAAAAGTCCTTGACTTTATTATGGCATTGAGTCAGAATATTTCCGGAATTCAAGTTTTTGTAGGAGAATACAAAGAGCTTGTTGAGCGCTATTCGCCCGGTGAAATCTATTTCAAAAATCATCCATTTACGCGCTATTTTAAAGGAATCGGAACTGATTTTGATAAAATAATGCCCATTTCAGGTGATTTCTCTTCGTTTTTCAAATATTGGAATAAAGGAAAAAAAAGTGTTCAGTGGTAAAGAAAAAACGTATTAATATCGTTTGGTTAAAACGTGATCTTCGACTGCAGGACCATGCCGCCCTTCATGCCGCTGAACAACAAGACATACCTTATTTGATTGTATTTTTCTTCGAACCTGCTTTATATCAGCACGCAGATACCTCAATACGACATTTACAATTTCAATATGATTCTGTCCTAGAAATGCAGGAGCGATTAGCCGCTTTTAATAAATCACCCTTTATGTTTCATGGTGAAGCGATGGCCATTTTCAACTGGTTGAATGAGGAATTTCATATCAATGACGTTTATAGTTATCAGGAGAGTGGCGTACAAGTGACGTGGGAAAGAGACAAGGCAGTGGCTTCTCTTTTTCAGAAAAATGAAATTGGTTGGATTGAATTTCAGCGCGACGGTATTAAGCGCGGTAGATCAAATCGTGTTGGCTGGGATCAGGATTGGTTTAACACCATCAAACAGCCACTGATCCTTAATAATTATCGACCTCAGGAAAGCATCAGTTGTAATCATCCATTTCCACTACCCGAAGATTTTCGAGCTAAAATGGAATCCTATTCAGCCGCAATGCAACCTGCTGGACAAAAACAGGCTTGGAAATATATAAAGTCATTTGCCGAAGATCGCGGAAAAAATTATGCGCGTTTTATATCCAAACCAGCAGAAAGCAGAAAATCGTGTGGCCGAATCTCACCTTACTTAGCCTGGGGAAACATCTCCATTAAGCAAGCTTACCACTTTATTCGTAGCCATCCGAATTATGAAATAAATAAACGAGCCTTTAACGGAATTCTAACCCGACTCAAATGGCATTGTCATTTCATCCAAAAATTTGAAATGGAGGTGGCGTATGAGACTCGTTGTGTTAATCGGGGATATGAATCAATGGAACGGGCAAACAATCTTGAATTTATTGAAGCTTGGAAAACAGGAAAAACGGGATATCCACTGGTTGATGCCTGTATGCGCTGTGTTATAGAAACAGGCTGGCTCAATTTTAGGATGAGAGCTATGGTCGTTTCTTTTTTATGCCATCATCTAGACTGCGATTGGCGAACGGGTGTTTATCATTTGGCAAAGCAGTTCTTAGATTATGAACCTGGTATCCACTATCCTCAATTTCAAATGCAAGCAGGAACAACGGGCATCAATACGGTTCGCATATATAACCCAGTAAAACAATCGCAGGACCATGACCCTCAGGGAGAATTTATAAAAAAATGGGTCCCTGAATTACGTGAAGTACCAGCCACTTTTATTCACGAACCATGGCAAATGACACAAATAGACGAAGCTTTTTGTGGCGTAAAAATAGGTATCGATTACCCTGCCCCACTGGTTGATTTAAAAGAGAGTGGAAAAGAAGCACGAGCAAAGATATGGGGACAAAGACGTCTCAAAAAAGTGAAGACAGAAAAACAACGCATTTTAGAAAAACATACCCGGCCTAGCCGACCAAAATCATCATGATATGCATTTAACGAGAGAAGAAATTGAAGCAACCAATCGCATTCAACGACTAAATATTATTAATTCCATAACGGGTATTAAAGCCGGAAACTTAATCGGAACGATGTCCGAAAACCACGGTTCCAATCTTGCCATTTTTAGCTCGGTTATTCACTTAGGTAGTAACCCGGCATTGCTCGGGTTTATTCTGAGACCAGAAGGTGAAGTGCCGCGCAATACATTTGAAAACATTATTAAAACGGAACGTTATACGATTAACCATATTCGATCATCATTCATCGAAAATGCACATTATACTTCCGCAAAATTTGATCGACATGTTTCAGAATTCGAGGCTTGTGATTTAACCGAAGAGTACCTACATGATTTTCCAGCACCTTATGTAAAAGAAAGCACCGTAAAAATGGGGATGCGTTTTCTAGAGAGTATTCCGATTAAAGCAAATAACACCAAAATGGTGATTGGTCAAATTGAGCATTTATACTTCCCTGAAGAAACAATGAGTGAAGAAGGTTATGTTGATCTAGCTGCAACCGATTCTGTCGGCATTGGTGGACTAAATAGTTATTATAGTCTGAACAAACTAAACACCTTTCCGTTTGCACGCAAAACAGAATTACCTGAATTTAAACAATAGCTTCAATGGATGTTAGTCTTATATTTCCGCATCAACTATTTGCTGATCATCCGGCTATTTGCAAAAGTAGAACGGTTTATTTGGTGGAGGAATTGCTGTTCTTCAAACTCTATCCCTTCCACAAACAAAAAATTGCATTTCATCGGGCCAGTATGAAAGCCTATGAATCGAATCTTCGAGAAAAAGGTTATCAGGTGGAATATATTGACGCCATTTCGGTAATTGCCGATATTCGTCAACTTATACCAGAACTAGCAAATAAAGGAGTAAAAACCATTTTTACAATAGATCCTTCCGACTATTGGCTTGAAAAAAGATTAAAAGAAGGATGCATAGCCCATCAAATCAAACTTCAGTTAGCTGAAAATTCAATTTTCATCAATACAAAAGAAGACCTTACGCACTTTTTTAAAGCGGATAAAAAATCATTTTTCCAAACAACATTTTATAAACAGCAACGAAAGAAACATTCGCTACTTTTAGACGAAAAGGGAGCACCTCAAGGAGGATCATGGACTTACGATCAGGACAATCGCAAAAAGTATCCCAAAGGAAAAACACCACCTCCTATTCATTATCCTGACCAAAATGAACATTATCAAGAAGCTGTAGAATATGTCAAGAAGCATTTCGTCCATCACTATGGGTCGATAACTGAGCAACCACTTTATCCAATTGATCATGCAGGCGCAGAAACATGGTTAAGTGATTTTTTTGAATACCGTTTTCATGAATTTGGTGCTTATGAAGATGCAATCGTAAAAGAAGAAACCATACTAAACCATAGTGTCCTAACGCCAATGATGAACGTCGGTTTGCTTGAACCCAAGACCATCGTAGAAAAGGCCATCACTTATAGCAAAGAGAATGACGTCCCGATTCAATCCACAGAAGGTTTTGTACGTCAGATCATCGGTTGGCGAGAGTTTATGCGCGGCATGTACGATATCAAGCACATAGAGCACCGTACAACTAATTTCTGGGATTTTCAAAATTCCATGCCTCAATCATTCTATACTGCCGAAACAGGCATATTACCAATAGACGAAACCATCAAAAAAGTATTGAAAGACGGTTATTGTCATCACATAGAAAGACTGATGGTGTTGGGTAATTTTATGTTATTGTGTGAAATACATCCAGATGCCGTATACCAATGGTTCATGGAATTATTTATCGATGCTTACGATTGGGTGATGGTACCAAACGTTTATGGAATGAGTCAATTTGCGGATGGTGGGTTATTCGCTACGAAACCTTATATCAGCGGGAGCAATTATATCATGAAGATGAGCAATTATCCGAAAGGGGATTGGCAAGAAGTTTGGGATGCTCTTTTTTGGCGATTCATGCATCGACAACGGACGTTTTTTGAATCTAATCCAAGACTAGGTATGCTCGTTCGAAATCTAGATCGAATGGATAATAATAAACTCAGCCATCACTTAGCTGTTGGTGATGAATTTCTTAAGAAAATTCATGGCTAATTTTCAAGACCACTAAGCAAACTAATTTGTATCTTGTAGTTTGCAAATCCTCACCAACAAATGAAGTTTTTTTTCCTGGCTATTTCTTTCTTAACATTAACCTCTTCATCGTCAGCTGCTGACTATGAGAACTTAAATCAATGGAAAGATACGACCAATGCGGATACAACAAGAATCAAAGCACTGAATGAATACATTTGGAGGTCGCTTTTATACTCAAGTCCGGATAGTGCCATCTATTATGCTTATGACCTGCAGAAATTGACAGTTTCAACGGGAGATAGCTCATTAATCGCGGTGGTTTATAATACGATTGGGTCATCCTATTATTTCATTGGTGATTTTGGACAAATTGACGACGTTTGTGTCTTTGGTATGAAAATCAAGTAATTTTAGCGAACCGATTCCGTGTCAAATTTGTTAAATTACATACGACATGACGACACAGAAAAAGAAACCGCAAACTGGCTTTGTCTTTTCAGAGTTTAATGCTCCAGAAAAAGAGGGCTTTGACAAATTTTTTGAAATTTTCAAAGAGATCATTACGTATACTTCTGGAGATGTTGACGAAGCGCTAGATTGGTTAGCACACCTCGATAAGGAATACAAATTAAGTACTGAAGATTATAACCTCGACGACTTTATAGCGGACCTCAAAAAAAGGGGTTATTTAAAGGAAGACGATCCCGACGGAAAAGGAGGACTATCCATCACAGCCAAAACGGAAAGAGCCATCCGAAAAAATGCCTTGGAGCAGATCTTCGGAAAATTACGCAAATCAGGAAGTGGTAATCACCGCACCAAGCATCTTGGAACAGGAAATGAGCAGAGCGGTGAGTTTCGAGATTATACCTTCGGAGATAGTCTCTCTCAAATCGCTATGACCGAAAGCATCAAAAATGCTCAAGTCAACAATGGAATGGATCAATTCCAGTTGCACGAAAAAGATTTGGTGGTTAATGAGACACACCACAAGGCGCAAATGAGCACGGTATTGATGATTGATATAAGTCATTCAATGATTCTTTACGGTGAAGATCGGATTACACCCGCCAAAAAGGTTGCCATGGCTTTGGTAGAGCTCATTCGAACTCGCTATCCAAAAGACACACTCGATATCTTGGTCTTTGGTAATGATGCTTGGCCGATTAAAGTCAAAGATTTGCCGTATCTGCAGGTTGGTCCATATCATACCAATACGGTCGCTGGATTAGAATTAGCAATGGATATGCTACGCAGAAAGAAAAATACCAATAAGCAAATATTTATGATTACAGATGGCAAACCCAGCTGCTTGCGTTTGCCGAATGGAGAGTATTATAAAAATAGTTTTGGTCTCGACCCTCGTGTAACAGAAAAGTGTTATACAATGGCCCGTCAAGCTCGGAAATTACAAATTCCAATCACGACGTTTATGATTGCGCGTGACGAATACCTCATGGAGTTTATTCAGGAATTTACGGCAGCAAATAGAGGAAAAGCATTCTACACCGGATTAAAGGGATTGGGTGAAATGATTTTCGAAGACTACGAACAAAATAGAAAAAAACGAATTAGAGGATAAACTCATTTACAATCAAAAAGTAAAATGAGATTACATAAAAAAGACACAATGGAAAAACCAACGATAAAAACCTTAGGCGAGTTAAAGCAATCAGGATATCAGAGCAAGAGTATAAAAGACGAGTTAAGACAAAACTTAATGGCCAAATTGGCAGCAGGAGAAAAGAGTTTTGAAGGTATTATCGGATATGACGCCACCGTGTTACCTCAGCTTGAAAGAGCTATATTATCGAATCATAACATTAATCTTCTCGGATTGCGTGGGCAAGCAAAAACACGTTTAGCGAGAGGAATGGTGAGGTTGTTGGATGAATGGATTCCGATTGTCAAGGAATCTGAAATTAATGATGATCCCATGGATCCTTTATCTCACTTTGCACAATCTCTAATAGCCGAGAAGGGAGATGATACACCTATTGAATGGCTGCACAGAGAGCAACGCTTTTTTGAGAAATTAGCAACCCCAGATGTAACGGTTGCTGATTTAATTGGAGATGTTGACCCGATTAAAGCTGCCAATCTAAAACTATCTTATGCTGACGAGCGGGTTATTCATTATGGTATGATTCCAAGAGCCAATCGTTGTATTTTTGTAATCAATGAATTGCCCGATTTACAAGCCCGCATACAAGTAGCTCTATTTAATATTCTACAAGAAGGAGACATTCAAATTCGTGGTTTTCAGATTCGATTGTCTTTAGACATACAATTCGTATTTACAGCCAATCCGGAGGATTATACGAATCGAGGGAGTATTGTAACACCGTTGAAGGATCGAATCGGTTCGCAAATTTTAACGCATTATCCAATTAATCGAGATATTGCTCGAGCCATTACAAATCAAGAAGCAAAGGTATCACCCAAACTGGCAGCAAAAGTGCATGTGCCAGAGTTAGTAAAAGAATTATTAGAACAAATTGGATTTGAAGCAAGACAGAGCGAATACATCGATGTCAAAAGTGGTATTTCTGCTCGAATGTCGATCACTGCTTATGAGAACCTCATGAGTACAGCAGAATTGCGTCTGTTGAAATCTGGCGAGAATAAAACTTCTGTTCGTATGAACGATTTAATGGGTATCATCCCAGCTTTAACTGGAAAAGTTGAGTTGGTTTATGAAGGAGAGCAAGAAGGTTCTGAAAAAGTAGCTGAAATCCTCATTGGTAATGCGATAAAAACATTGTTTGACGAATACTTTATCACCATAAAAAAGCTAGCGAAAGACGACGAATATAGTGTCTTTGATGAGCTCACGGAGTGGTTTATCAATAACCCTGGTTTTGAATTACTCAACGAAGCCAAGGATAAAGAATATTATCAAGCTATTGAAAGCGTATCCCCGTTGAATGATATTTTAGAAAAGTATCAGCCTAATATTTCAGCTGAAGATAAGCCATTCGTAAAAGAGTTCGTTCTATGGGCATTAGTTGAATATAAACGACTGTCTAAAAAGAGCTTTGCCGAAGGTTTTGAATTGGAGGATAATCTGTTGGGGAGGATATAAGTCATAAGAAAAAGGGGACTTTACTACATCTCTAACATGTATGAAATTAGGATAAAAATAAGTGCGCTTTATGCAAGTATTCCATGAACAAGATGGTTACAATAAGTGTACTGATACATTGTTTAACAAACTATCACTTATATTTGCACGCTCATGTACAAACGCATTGCACTTTTTTCATTCTTGCTAGTATCCCACATGATTGGTTTTGGGCAAGAACCGATCGATCAAATTGTACCTGAAAGTTTAAATCTAAAATACCTCGAACATCTGGTCAAAATGAAAATTGACAGTGTTCGAAATGAATATAATTGCGATCCCTTAATCAATGACTCTATATTGTACATTGCTGCTGCACATCACGCAGCATTTATGCAAGAAAATCGCCGATTAACGCATTACGAAGATGAAGAAGGACAGTTTAACAGTCCACAAGATCGGGTGACTTTTTATGGTGCTCCTCATTATTTGGTTGGCGAAAACGTCATCAAAACGAACGCAAATGCACTTATCAAAAGCAAAGTAGAGAAAACACTATTTGGTAAAGGCTATCGTTTTTTTGACACCAATACTTATAGAGGATTGGCGGACAATATTATCAGTGGATGGGTAAATTCGAAGGGGCATTTTGAAAACATCATTACACCTGAATACCAAATCACAGGATTAGCAATCACTTATGAGGATGGGCAGATTTATGCCTGTCAAAAGTTTGCTCAAGTCCCATATGTTTATTCCTTCGATGAATCAGACAGCTTCTTTAGCTATTCAAACTATCAACCAAAACCAACTATTGCAAGCTTCGCTGGAATTAAACGCGAGTTATTAGATGATCATCGTTACAAATGGGAATTAAAACACGATCGGCCGGAAAAGTGCAATGAATGTCTAGAAATGATTCGGGAAAAACCTTTTATCACTTTGAGATTTGAACCTGGTAGAAATGTTTTTATTCTACGCGTTGAAAACGCAGCTTATGTTGATCGAATGACGCAAAACAACAAGGATGGATTTGCAGTGGAGATCGTCGAATATAATGATTACGCCTGCGGAAACCCAGCCTATTATGAAAAACCCAGCCGACGCAATGGTCAACTCAAAACAAATGGTAGAATTTTAGAACCCGTATTTAGAAATGACCTGATCAAAGGTTTCAAAAAAAGAAAAAAACAAAAAGAGGTTAAATTCCTTTCCTATTTATTTGGTGCAGACTCGGTAAAAATTAAAAATCGATTTGCAAAGTATAAAAGTGCCCAATATACAAGTGAATATTATGAGATAACACTCGGTCGTTTACCCAAAGATGTAAACGGTTTATGGGCTCATAATTTGCTCTATATACAAGACGGTCAAATTTGTCATGTCGACTATTTCACGAATTATTGTGGTGGTTTATTTATCGACACGGTTACTTTTGACTTCATGCCGTTTCCTGCTGAATCGAAACCAACATCTTTTAAACCCACAGCTTCCAATCAGTACTTTACCGTTCCATTTGAACAAGGCAAATCAGATTATGAAGAGGATGACATTACACCATTTGTAAAAGCCCTAGAGAATGTTGATTATAGCGTTGACTCTGTAATCATAAAAGCATACGCTTCGGTGGAGGGCGACTCTATTGCTAACATAAAATTAGCCGAAAAAAGGGCAAATAGTATTCTTAATGTTTGGCAACGCAATCAGCAAAAAAAAATCAATGCCACGGTTGAGACCGCTATCAGTTGGACCAGTTTTTATCATAAGATCGGAGGACATCCCAAATACCGTCACCTAGCTCGATTAGACCATCCAGCATTAATCAAAGCCTTGGAAGATGAAAAAACAAGAAACGATTTAGAACGTATTTTGAAAGCGGAACGAAAAGCTGAAATTGCGCTTTACATCCGTTTACCAGCAACTGAACAAAACATTCCATATCTCGTCGTCGATCAAATCAATGTATTTAAGCAAAAACTGGAAAGTCCCTTACAATCAGACCGATCAATCACTGCCTACCTTGATTCGATTAATCGATATTATACATGGGCACATCAGTTGGTTACGGAGGGAAAACTAGACAGTTCGACTTTCGCAGCTATAAGCATGCCGCCAATTTTTAGAACCGACGCCAAGCTAGCGCAGAAGTATTTGATTTATGGATATGAAATGTATCCTGCTTTCGCAAAGAATGATCAATGGATGGAAATAAAAGATGAATTATGGAATGAGCTATCACTTCTGCCTCAGAAAAATCTTTCATCTATTTTTTGGTATGACTTGGCCTATTTCAAGACACGTGCAATCATCCAAAAAAGACAATATGAGGTAGATGCCATTCAGGATGTACTCAATCTATTGCAACCTTTACGATCCTTCTATTACGAGGACACAATAGCACAGGCGAATATTGAATCCTTAAATTTCAACCTCAATATGCTGCTCCTGAATCATGTTTTTCCTGAAAATCCAGAAGCTTTTTCTAAAAATGCAGAAGTGGCTTTGAATCAAATCGGGCTTTATTATTCGAATAACGATACAGTGGATGTCGAGCTCGTTTTAAACATGTGTCGAATGGCGGTATATTATAATAATATATTTCAAGCACAAACGCTAGCAGTTCCTTACTGGAATGAACCCGAAGTGGTTAAATACATCGTGCCGCTGAGTTACCAGCATCCGTCAAGTGAAGGTACCTTTATTTATTATGCTCAACTCATCCAATTGGCGAAAGAATTAGCTCCAGAAACCTGGTGTAATATGTTTATGCATGAATGTGGCATCCCTTTTCAAGCCTTCGACCACGAGGAGTTACGAACTGTTTTTTGCGAGACATGCGAAGGAAAGAATGACTATCTGAACAAGCTAAAAGCCGGAAGTCTTAATTAGATAATCTCAACATCTACTAACTCATCAGCAACACGTACGCCTTTATTTTGACGGTTGGAATATTTCACGGCTTGTACCAATAATACGATGCAAAAAGCCAAATTAATGACACCCCAAATAACAAATACCGGTCCGACCTCATGATATGATATTCCCCTAGGTGAACTTAACATCAAAACATCCCAAACCAGCATAATGAAGGTAAAAGACATCCCGATGATTGTCATCACTTTTGTTGTCGTTGTCTTCACTTTAACGATATTTGAGATGTACAAGGCCGCATAACGACTTTTGGGTTTGGGCAGTCGAACGAAAGACGGATCATGCATTTATCGGCACATGCGCGATTGTCAAAACAGAAGTAGGACAATTTGGAAAACAGGAAGACGAACTTGGCTTAAGACTTTTGAGAAAG
>JAURQI010000020.1 GCA_030836155.1 Crocinitomix sp. | reverse complement strand
TCCCCGAGCTGCATTGACTAAAATAACGCCATCTTTTAACTTTTCAAAAGTAGATGCCGTCATGACAGCACTTCCGTCCGGCTGCTTCGGGACATGCAATGAAATATAATCACAATCACCAAGTATACTATTCATATCATCGGTCGGTGTTATCGAAATAAAAATCGTCTTTGCTGTTCCGATTTGGACAGGGACAGCAACAGGATTTGTATTTAAATCAACTGCTTTCACATCCATTCCAGCTCCTAAGGCATAAGACGCTAAGGCTTCGCCGATACGTCCAAATCCAACAATACCGAGTGTTTTACCTCTCAATTCTTGTCCTTTGGCATATTTCTTTTTTAATACTTTGAAATCTTTATGGCCATTTTGGGGCATTTCTTTATTAGCATCGAAAGTAGATCGCGATAATGAAAAGCATTGTCCGATAACCAACTCTGCAACTGATTGCGAAGAGGCTCCAGGTGTATTGATAACATGCAATCCTTTAGATCGTGCATAATCTACATCGATATTGTCCATGCCAACACCTCCGCGGCCAATGAGCTTCAGTCCCGGACATGCGTTGATTAAGTCCTCTCTTACTTTAGTAGCACTTCTGACCAATAGACCAACATAATCCTCATTATTAATGGTATCAATTAATGCTTCCTGCGGCACATTCGAGGTTGAAACCTCAAAGCCTCCATCTTCTAATGCTGCGACTCCTTCGGCTGAGATTCCGTCGTTTGCTAATATTTTCATGATTGATATTGCGCTTCAAAATCGCGCATAATTTTAGTGAGTACTTCTACTGATTCTAATTCTAACGCGTTATACATTGATGCGCGGTATCCACCAACAGATCGGTGACCTTTTAGTCCGACGATATTTGCATCGTTCCAAATTTTGTCCCAAACTTCCTTTTTGCTCTCATCGGTCAAGACAAAAGTTACATTCATTTTAGAACGATCTTCTTTGGCGGCCGTACCTTTAAAGAGACTATTTCTATCAATTTCAGCATACAACTCCGATGCTTTCATATTGTTTACCTTCTCCATTTCAGCAACGGCACCAGTCGCTTTTAAATGCCTTAAGTTTAACATAGACACGTATACTGAGAATACCGGAGGGGTATTAAACATAGAGTCTTTTCCAGCATGAACGTTAAGATCTAAGTATGATGGAATTGGTTTTAAAGAAGATTGATTTAAACAATCGTTTTTAACAATATAAAGCGTTGCACCAGCCGGCCCTACATTCTTTTGTGCGCCGGCATAGATTAAGTCAAATTTAGAGACGTCAATCTTTTTTGAAAAAATGTCTGAAGACATATCGCAGACCAAAGGCACATTCACTTTCGGTAAATCGTGAAACTGCGTTCCGAATATGGTATTATTAGAAGTCATGTGGATAAAATCCAATTCTTCCACTTCAAAATCTTTTGGAATATAATTGAAATTTTGATCACTCGAGCTTGCTATTTCAATCACTTCTAATCCTGCAACTTTAGCCTCTTTCATGGCTTTGGTTGACCATGCGCCCGTATTGATATAACCTGCTTTTCTATGAGCTCCGGCCATGTTCATAGCGTTGATCAAAAAGCCTAGACTTGCGCCACCTTGCAAGAAAAGAACCGTGTAATTATCGGGTACTTCCAAGAGTTCTCTGACCAAACCGCGCGCTTCTTCCATGATCGAGACAAAAGCTTCACTTCTATGAGAGATTTCGAGGATGGATAAACCATTAAATTGACCTCCATCAGGATCAAAAACGCCTTTTGAGGCTTGCTCAAATACGATTTGTGGTAGAATGCACGGACCGGCACCAAAATTATGGGTTTTGCTCATGATGAATTCCTTTTTAGGATCAAATTTCTTCATTTTTGAATGATTTCCAAGGTTTAATCGAGGTAGGTTATTAACATTTTATTACGACTCTTAGAAAGTCAGGGATAATCCTTAATTTAGCGGAAAAATTTACGTTTTGGATATACTCGAAATAGTTTGGAATTTTGAACCACGGGTCATTCCGGCTTGGAAACTCCCGGCTTGGTACGGTTTGATGTGGGCACTTGGTTTTATTATTGGTTTCCGAATTATGGAACGGATGATCTTGCGTGAGCAACAGCCAAAAGAGCTCATGGATAAGGTTCTTATATATACCTTACTGGGTGGAATTCTGGGTGCGCGTTTTGGACATGTTTTCTTCTATGAATGGGCATCCTACAAGGATAATCCAATTGACATGTTAAAAATCTGGGAAGGTGGATTGGCGAGTCATGGTGGAGCTATCGGGATTATTATTGCGAGTTGGTTTTTAGCTAGAACCATCCAAGGAAAGGATTTAATGTGGTTATTGGACCGTTTAGTAGTGCCGACAGCTTTAGCCGGTTTCTTAATTCGTTTAGGAAATCTATTTAATCATGAGATCGTTGGGAAAGCAACTGGAACGGACTATGGTTTTAAATTTTTACGCCACGACATTCCAGATTGGCAGGCGATTCAGGCAACAGGAACGGATAATTTACATGACGCTTTTACTCAAATCGCGAATGAACCTCAGTTTGCCGATTTATTAGAGCAAATCCCAAATCGTCATCCGGCGCAGTTATATGAAGCGATTGCATACCTGGTTATTTTTGGTTTGATGTTCTTTTTATATTGGAGAACCACAGCCCGCTCCTTGAAAGGCTTTTTACTAGGAACATTTTTGGCGACCATTTTTGGTGCACGTTTTGTCATTGAATATTTCAAAGAAGTGCAAGGTGGTACGGACGATGGGAATTTATTTGGAGGAGCTTTGAATATGGGACAAATCCTGAGTATACCCTTGGTGTTATTCGGTTTATACTTGGTGTTCCGTTCAATCGGTAAATTGAAAAAAGAACAGCCTGAAGCTTAAGACTCTGCGTCCCAATCTTCTTCCTCTCCTTCTATAATTTCATCGAGAAATGCATCAGTAACAGCGCTTTCGATATTGCTATTATTAGAACCTCCTGTTAGATGTAAGATCAAAAAGACTATGGAGGTGACATAAGTAGCCAGTATGACAATAAAAAAAATGCCTCCAGCAAGAATTGCATAGCTCAAATAGCTGATATCCGCAATTAAATAGATGGTAACGAGAACAAGCGCTCCAATGCCGAGATAGAAAAAGGTTTTACTTTTTCTGGAATGAGCCATGATACTGAACAGAAGTCCAAGTGTGGCCATCAACAACACGAAGTAAATATTAAAAAAAAGGGCTTCCATCTTGATTGGGTATTGTTTCCTCCAAAGTTAGGGAATTTGACTGATTCAAACTAAAACATTCAGTGACAAAGGAAGAATTTGAATGGTATATTCCCCCTCTCCTTTGTAGGGTTCACCATCTACGTGATAGAAAAAATCTTCGGTTTGATTCACCTTAATTTTAATTGGTTGGCGAAAGGTGGTGCATTCAAAATGTTTAGAGGTATGGATATTATTTCCGAAGAACTTACCGGTAATAATCGGAGTTTCAATCCAATTAAATTTTTTAAGAAAGACCAACTCAAATTCACCATCCTGAATATCTGAATGGGGTGATATTGTGAATCCATTGCCAAACTGCGAAGAATTGGCAACACTGCACATGAAGGCTTTTTTTTGAATTTTCAGATCCGATCCGATAATTGAAAACTCAGGCATGTCGTATTGGTTAAATTCTCGCATAATCAAACGCGCATAACTTAAGAAACCCCTTTTTCCAAAATGATCAAATTTTTCGGCAATATGCGCATCAAATCCAATACCACAAGTGCCAATAAATGCTTTATCGTTAATCTTGCCAGAGTCAATTTTAACAGGCTGAAATTGCGCGATTGTTTGAAATGCCTTTTCCAGTTTCAATGGAATTTTAAGGTGTCTTGCCAATCCATTACCTGAACCACAGGGGATAATTCCTAGAGCGCAATCATGCCCAATTAATTGACTGCCAATTTCATTGACTGAACCATCGCCGCCGACTGCGACTATAGCATCAAACTGATCTCTCTTTTCGGCAGTAATTTCACCTCCATGACCACGATGCTCTGTGTAGGCAATTTCCCATTTAAATTTTGATGAATCGAGATGTTTTTCAATTAAAGGTGGAATCTGATTTTTGCGTCCAACACCCGATATGGGGTTGATGATAAATAATATGTGGATAGTTGGATTCATTTTATCACTCTACCCGCATTTCATTGGTGATCAACGTGTGATTATAGGTTTGAATTAAAGCTTTTAAATGTTTTTCTAATTCAGCTCGAACAGCATCATTTGGACAAAGGTTTTTTGATTGCAATGAATCATCCAGCGCATAGACTCCAAGGCAACTTTCTTCCTGGTAGAGGAGGAGATAACTTTCTTCTCCGATCGTTCGGAAGTAAAGGTATTTATCTCCAATATAACTTGCACTAAAACCTGGCTGATCATCAAAAATAGATTGACCAAATGCAAAGAAAGGGTCTTGATGTCCTAATAGATGCATCAGCGTGGGCATAATATCCACTTGACTGACAACTTTGTCAGAAGACCCTTGGAAAAACTCATTGGTAGGATGATACATAACCAAAGGAATATGCATATTCCCCATATCCTTAAAATAGACCGGCGTTCCAGATGCCGGAGTATGGTCGGCAACTAAAATAAACAGTGTATTCTCATACCAGTCTAGTTGTTTAACCCGTTCAAAAAACTGCTGAATAGAAAAATCAGCATAACGCACGGCATCATGCATTTCTGAGGGACCTTCGTTAAAACGATCTGCGTATTGATCAGGAATAGTATATGGTGGGTGGGAGGAGATCGTAAAAATTGTTGAGAAAAAAGGTCTCGGTAAATTCGTCATACGATCAGCAGACCAGCGAAAAAACGGCGCATCAAAAATACCCCATGTTCCATCAAAATCAGCATCATTATCATATTCCGTTCGTCCATAATAATGATCAAATCCGGTTACATCAGCAAATACATCAAAATTCATCGAACCGTTGGTGGCGCCATGAAAAAAGGCTGATTCATAGCCGCGTTTTTTCAATAGTTTTGGAATTGATTCGATTTGATTGGTGGCATAGTTTGAGGTTAAATATTCGACCTCCATTAATTTTGGAATAGAGGAAATTACAGATGGCATGGCGTCCATTGATTTTTTTCCGTTTGCATAACATTGATTAAAAACATAAGAATGTCCAATCAAAGAATCCATAAAAGGTGTGTATGTGATGCTGTCTCCATTGATAGCTGAGATGTATTCGACTGAAAAACTTTCCAATAGCAAGACGACTACATTTGGTTGATCCAATACTGCTGGATCCTTGTATTGACGAATAGGATTATATAAGGCTTTTAATTCGTCATCTTCAAAATAGTCCTTTTCTTTTAATTCTTCATTCCCCCACGATTTTATGACTGTAAAGGCTGAGTTCAGCACCAATTGCATGTTTTGATCAATTGTAAAAGCTGCTGCTTTTGGTGGAGCAATGGGTTTTAATCCGAATCCACCACGACCGATAATTACAAAAAAGAATGCCATTAAAGGAAAGATCACGATTTGCTTCCACCATTTTTGCTCACGACTATCGTCTGGAATGCGACTAATGCGTTTATAAAGCCAAATACTGAGTATCTGAAAAGTAATTAAAGCCAATAATAAAGGCCAGTAATCCGTGAAAACGGAGGGGATTTGTTGCTTAAAATCGTCTCCAAAACTCAACATTTTAATAAGGGAGGCTGTTGATCGTGAGGAACTATGTCTAAAATACTCAACGTCTATAAGGTTTATCAATACAGTTAAGAAGACAGTAATCTGAAAAGCGATGAGCAGTATGGTCTGATAGACTTTAGTCCCTCTCCATTTATTTGGAAACGTCTCTAGAGCGACGAGCGGTAAAAAGGCGATAGCAACTGTTACAAGATCAAACCAAAATCCGGCCAGAAAATCCGTGAAATAAACGATTGGAAAATGATCATTATTCCAGACCAGAAAAAGAAGTCGACACAATGTAAAGATGAGGGTCAACAATAGCGCCTTCAGTAAAAAGCGTTGCAGATATTTTGGTAGTATGCGATTTAAAAGGGTCTTCAGGAAGATTGTTTTTATTTTACATCAACACGTAGCCAATAATCAAACAAAGCGCGCGAGTTTCCATTGAAATTAGGCTGATAAGTATATTTGATGCGATGGTTTGCTCCCATTTCTACTTTATACGTCTTTAATAAATTATCACGTGATACCAATACTTCAAATACGTCTCCGATATTTTGTGTTGCCATCATTTGTTCAAAGTCTCCCTTATCCACGCGGTATCCATTTACTGCGATGATTTCATCATTGACACTTAATCCTTGTTTCTCCGCAGCAGAACCACTATATACTGTCGTGATGACTAATTTTCCACCTGAGTTTTTTGTCTGAATTCCAAGTTCTGATCGTGGTTCTTTTGTTTGATCTGAAACATCTAAACCGACGTTGTTAAAATGCGTTGCATAGTCGATATTTTGCGAGCTGTAAACGTATTTTGAGAAAAACCAATCCATATCTTCACCCAAGAATGCCTCTAAAGCTTCTTGAAATTGTGCTTCTGTATAACCTACGTCATTTGCTTTGTAATATTGTGCATAGATGGCCTGTAAAAAATCATCCAATGATTTTTTGCCTTTGAATTTCCCAATGATATGCATATCGAGCATAGCCGCCAAAATTTGACCTTTTGAATAATATGAAATAGTTGTGTTGACACTGTTCTCATTCGGGCGATAAGCCTTTATCCATGCGTCAAAACTGGCATGGGCAACGGGCTGAACATTATTGCCTGGGCGATTTTCAACATAGTTAATCGTACTGAAAAGTTTGCCTAGATAATCATCTTCCGTATAGAATCCAGCGCGTCTAAGGACCAATTCATCATAATAAGATGTAAATCCTTCCATGACCCAGAGGAGATCGGTATAGTTTTCTGTATCGTAATTAAATGGCCCCAATGCTTTTGGACGCATACGCTTTACATTCCATAAATGAAAGTATTCATGCGCGACTAAGCTCAAGAAGCCGAGGTAATCGTCGCCGTCATAAGTCCAACGGTTAACTTGCAGTGTCGTTGAGTTTTTATGCTCCAAACCACCTGATGGCACCGTAATATTGTGAATAATAAAGAGGTATTCTTTGTTCGGGTTTTCTCCCATGATCATGGTCTCAGCCTCCACAATTTTGGCCATGTCTCGTTTAAGTACTTCCTCATCATAATTTCCTTCACCATACATGGCAACAGTATGGTCAACACCAGAAGCCGTAAAATGAAATTCGTGCTGATTTCCAATTTCAATTGGGCAATCGACCAGTTGATCATAGTTCTTAAATTCAAACGTGTTTTTTTCAGTTGAGTTTAATGCGGTGGAAATTTTAGAAAATGATTCATGCGGAACAATCGTTAGTTTTCCAGGCGATTCTTTTTCTCCGTCCATATACATAAAGACGCTGGTACCGTTAATATATCCATGTGAATCATCCAAAAAACTAGTTCTCACGGACAATTCAAAAGCATAAACTTGATAATCAATAAAGATTGAGTTTTCGCCTTTTGTATCAATTTTCCATGCGTTTTTAGAAACCTTTTCGATTTGCAATAGCTTTCCTTTTTTGCTCGTTGCGTATACCTGATTGACATTCTTCGCAAATTCTCTAGACAAATAAGATCCCGGAGCCCAAACTGGCATTTTTATAATCGTTTCTTTTTGTTTTAATCCGGTAATGCTCATTTTCACATTATAATAATGTGAGTTAGGCAATGGCATTTCTACTTTGTAGTGGATGTCAACGGCTTCTGCGTTAAACGAAAAATAGACGAGTGCTAGCAATAAAAAAAATGATTTCCGCATTTAAGTTGATTTTACTTCAAAAGTAAGCATTTGAATTAAATAATAATTAGTTTTGTCTGAACACAAATCGTACCGAACATGAAGTATTTATTGTATTCTTTTAGTTTTTTAGTCCTACTTGCTTCATGCAATAGAGGTCCAGAAACCACAGAAGGGCTTACCAATGAGCAAAGTGAAGAAATTGCTCGTCTTAAATCAGAGAATCGACAATTAGC
>JAURQI010000019.1 GCA_030836155.1 Crocinitomix sp. | reverse complement strand
TTGAGGAAAAAGGCGGGGTTTCTATTGATTTGATTTTAGTGAATGATGGCTCAACACAACACGTTATGGATGAGCATATCACTTTAATCAAAGATCAACATGCTGCATTCAAGTACATTCAATACACAGAAAATCGAGGCAAAGGTTATGCGCTCCGCCAGGGGGTGGCAGCTGCAAATAATGATCTCATTATATACACGGACATTGATTTTCCATACACTGCGGATAGTTTTTTAACGGTTTTTGAGAAGTTGAAAAAGGGCAATGACGTCGTTCCTGGCCATCGAGGTAAGGCATATTATGAAAATACACCTTTGATGCGTAAATTGATTTCGAAATTTTTGCGCTGGACTTTAAAAACATTTTTGCGGTTACCGACTGACGATTCACAATGTGGGATTAAGGGATTTAATCAGGTTGGGGCAAAGGTGTTTTTAGACACACAAATTGATCGCTTTTTATTCGATTTAGAATTTATCAAGCTCTCTGCAAAGCGAAAAGTAAAGATGGAAAAAGCCCCGGTTGAGTTAAAGCCGAATGTTGTTTTTAATTCAGTTAGCTTAAAAATTCTTGCGCGCGAATCTTTAAATTTCGTTCGCATTCTTTTCAGAAAATAGTCTTACTGATTTTGAAAGGCGTTTTCTGAAAGCCAATAATTATTGTAAACCATCCAAGTTTTATTGAGATAAGAAACGGTTTTGAAAAGTGCCGGATCTCCTTGTCTTTGAATAAGTAACTCGTCTATCATAAAAGGTTCCCCACTGCCATTTCCGGTGAGTAGAAGTTTTATTTCCTCCATATTTTCTTTGACTTCAAATTCCATTTCAATACGACACCATTTGTCGACAATGACGGTAGATTGTTTGACATCAAATTCAGCAATCCATTCTGCGGGCTTCTCTTCGCCAAAACTTGCCTCTATAACGGCGAGTTGATCAGGTCGGTCTATGGTAAGTGCAAACCATAAAGAAAGGGTATACTTTCCGACTGGAATTTGCTCGAGATTGAATGTTTGAATGATATTCCAGCTCGATTTGTAATCGTGATAGGCGCCGGGACTATTAAAGCCTATTTTTACTGGTATAATTGGGTTTTGATCAAAGTTTTCATAAAGAAACCAGACATCATTTGTGTCACTTCGCCAATCATCGGATAGCTGTACTTGAGCTTTGCGATTTTTTGATTTGATTTTATCATAGGCTGATTTGTTGTTCCATTTTTTTGGATCAAAATCGTAAAGTACAAACTGCTCATTTTCCAATATTTTATCTGATTCCCAGGTCATCCTCAGTTCATAAGGTGCTAATTCATCGCGATTTTTTATCACTGCTATTTTGGCATCTTCTGTAAAATCATAGGTCAGCTGTTTTTCCATAAAGGCCGGGGAGAAATAGTTATTTGCTTTTATAGCTTCTGTAAAGGACATCCTTGAAGAAATGGAATTCACCATCGGTATATGGCCATGAAAACTGATTAAAAAGGCATCTTTATTAGCATCCTCACTACCAAGCAGCATAATATTTTCGCTAGACATATGTTGAAAAGGAAGCATGATAAAGGCATCATATTCTTTTTCGTTTAATGTCTCAATGACTTCTTTTGTATCTGCCGAAATTTGATCTTCCTGAAAGGCATTCGATGATTGTGTTAAGTGATTTCCAAGACGTTCATGAATAGGGGAAAATTCTAAGAAATAAAAGACGAGTAGGATAAAATAGATAATTGGCCAAAAGGGTTCCGATTTACGCATGTAAACTTTATGGAACCCAACCATTGCAGCGACGCTGAACACATAAAAGAACACCCAAGTAAATCTCCCGAGAATTCGAAACTGCTTAAGGGGCCCGAAGAGGTCCGTTATCCAACGGAATGGGTCAAATTTCAACGGAAAACAGAAAGCAAATAATAGAATGAGCCAAGCTGCTATTACGAATATCACGAGTTCATTACGGAGTAATTCTTTTCGTTGTCGATAGATTTTATCTTTAAAGAAATGAACGGCAATAACGATGGCAAAAATAATCGTTGGAAAACCGATATAAGCCCATGTTTCCCACTCACCAATTCGAACATCTAGCGGGGCGTAAATCAAACTTCTTAATGGGCCATCATGAGCAACAAGAATAGATTTCCAGTTGGCATAATAATGAAAGAATCCAGCGGGATTAGATAGGCGGTCAAGATGTGTATCTGTGTAGGCAATTAAACCTTGAAATAGGATTAATGGCAGCGCGATTTGGATAAGGATGGCCGTCCCCGATCGGATAATTCGTTTTGATAAACTCCGATCTTTATCCATGAATATGGTCACTAACCAGAAAACGATACCAAAGAACGCGAGAATTATGCCCAGATAAGGATGAGTAAAAAAGAAAATCAACAAAAACAGGCTAATAGCCATTGTCCAATACCATTTGCCAATTGTAAATGCTTTAATTAATAAATACCACATTAAAGGAATGGCAAAGACATAAGACATGGAATAATGTCCTGTTAACCTGAATACCTGTGGTGACATAAAGGCAATCATTATCGCTCCAGGAATAGCCCAGTACACTTCCATGCCATAATGACGGATGATTTTATAAAGCACCATAGCAGCAAGAGGATAAGACAAAAGCATCAGGTAATTCAAAATGCCAATACCGTAGAATGATAGTCCTAATTTTCCAATTAAGTAAGATAAAAGAGGGTGAGCATCTGTATAAACAATATGCTCATAAAAGGGATAATTCATGCCTGAGAATTCTGAAAATCCGGCGTCATATTTGGCATGAAATAGATAAGTATAGTAATTTTTTATTCCGTCTCCGCCTGCGTCAAAGAGAAAACTATTGGGAGCGATTAAAACATCCGCATAAAAATAGAATAGCAAAACAAAAGCAATTAAGCCCGTTACCAACGTGTATGGAAATCTAGTTTTTTGCTTCTTCATGGTTGATTCTTATCTGCTAAAGTACAGTTTTCCCTGAATTAGCCTCGCGTTGGTCGTGTCCATTTCTTGTTTTTTATTCTTCACGAAGCTATCATTTCGTTCCGAATCAGCAAGGCTAAAATGCACTATTCTCAAAATTTGAACTGTTCTCAATTTTTGAGGTTAGGCCTTGCTTTATCTTCTCATCAATGCTGCGCTGGTTTCAAATTAAAAACAAGAAAAATGGAAACAAAACATCAAACGAAGCTCGATGAAATGATTCGAGAAAACGGTATTAAAGAGACCTTAATTTCCTTGAATAATACTTTAGTGCATTATCAAAAAATGAGGATAGTCAAACCTTGTCGTTATACGGTAATCCGGACAATTTCCGATACACAACAGATAATTGAGAAACTCATATTCAGTATAGACAGTTTGATTGAAGAGTCGGGGAACTGGGAAGTGTAGGATTTATTTGACACTATTTTCAAGGGTGCGGATAATGAAGTTGTCCGCATCCATTTCAACCATTACACCAATAGGAAGTGTAAATTTTGGGCCAATATGTCCAAAAGAAGCGCCACTGTATACGGGGAATGGGACGTCGGAAAAATGTTGATCAAAGACCTGTTCTAATGAGAACGATTTGTGCGGTTCTTCTGGCTCACATTTTCGGAAAGATCCAATAATTACTCCATTTACTTGTGAAAAAAC
>JAURQI010000018.1 GCA_030836155.1 Crocinitomix sp. | reverse complement strand
GTTTGAAGCAGGCCTAGCTTATTATGATTCGCAAGTGCAGCGTGAAGAAGCGCTCGTGTATTTTGAAAAGGCATTAGAACTATCGCAAACAGATACCATACCCGAAATATTATTTTACGCCGCTAAAACTTATCATTTTACCAGTGAATTTGAAAAGGCGATCGATTATTACAATCTTTTTCTAAAAAATGTCGAAAACACGAAGAAAGGACAACAAATGCTTGGTTTGGCGAATCGAAACCGGACGTAGCTAATGCGAATCTAGACGGTTCGGATAATCCTGTTAACCGTCAATTGAATAGACGAGTTGAAATTAAAGTAGAAGTTCCTGAGTTGGCAGACTTATACTTATCTTTGTGATTTTACACAAGGATAAAACGTCAACATGAATCTTAACCTAACAAAGGCCATTGTTTTTTTCGATCTTGAAACAACTGGTTTAAATATTTCAACTGATAAAATCATTGAAATTGCATTATTGAAAATTAATCCTGATCAATCGGAAGAGGAATTCGTTAAACGCATCAATCCAGGAATGCTCATTCCGGCAGAATCAACAGAAATTCATGGCATTACAAATGCGGATGTTAAAGACTGTGTGACTTTTGACAAGGTTGCAGAGGAAATTAAAGCTTTTATTGGTGATGCCGATTTAGCCGGTTATAACTCAAATCGTTTTGATGTACCTTTTCTAATCGAAGAACTTCTCAATGTAAACGTCCAACTAGACCTAGACAATAGACGATTCATTGATGTGCAAACGATCTTCCATAAAATGGAGCAAAGAACCCTTGAAGCTGCGCTTAAATTCTATTGCGATGAAGAATTAAATAACGCACACAATGCTGCTGCTGATACTTTAGCAACCTACAAAGTTTTAAAAGGACAATTAGACCGTTATCCGGACACCGTAAAGAATGACATGGACTTTCTCGCAGAATTCACCCAGAACAATGGGAAAAATAAGAAAATTGACTTCGTTGGCCGCTTAGCGATTAATGACAAAAATGAACCAATTTATAACTTCGGAAAACATGCGGGGAAAACATTGGCTGAAGTATATGAACTAGAACCAGGTTATTACCGTTGGATCTTAGATAATAACTTCCCGAAAATCACAAAAGCCATGCTCAACAAACACATGGCTCCTATTCTCGAAAAAGCTAAGATTGATCGCCAGAAACGCAGAGAGTATAAAACTCAAAAAATGGAGAACAAAATCAATCAATTAAAAGATAAATTCAATAATTAATCATCATAACTATGAAAATCATTTGTATCGGTCGTAATTACGCCAATCATGCAAAGGAAATGAACGCTGCTATTCCAACAGAACCTATGTTCTTCATGAAGCCGGACACAGCTCTCCTACGCGATCGTGATTTTTATTATCCTGACTTTACAAAAGACCTCCATTACGAATTAGAACTCGTTGTTAAGATTACCAAAATGGGGAAACATATCGCTCCTGAGTTTGCCGATAATTATTTTGAAAAATATGGGTTAGGAATTGACTTTACCGCTCGTGACCTTCAACGCAAATGTAAAGAAAACGGGCATCCTTGGGAAAAAGCCAAAGCATTTGACCATAGCGCTGTAATTAGTCAAAATTTCGTCCCTAAAGAAACAATCGACAAAAACACATCCTTCGAATTAGTAAAAAATGATGAGCTTGTTCAATCAGGATGTATGAATGATATGCTTTTTGATATTCCGTCATTGATTTCCCATATTTCAAAATATATCACCCTAAAACCGGGGGATCTTTTATTCACTGGAACACCTGAAGGAGTTGGTCCCGTCCAAAAAGGAGACATTCTTAAAGGAAGTCTAAATGGAGTTCAACTCTTTGAAACGCATATCAAGTAATATTCGTTTGGTTAGGCGTTAAAATCGATTGATTTTTTTTGAAATTATCCGATAATCAGCAAATAAAATAGGATAATTAAAAAAAATCCCTATTTTTGCCGTGTGTGAAGTAATTCAAACATTTATCAATTGTTAATTTTTAAAAAAATCAAATTATGAAAAAGACCTTTCTTAATTTAAGAAAAATGGGATTTGTTCTTTTAGCGGCTGGATCAATGGTTGTTATCTCATGCGGTGGAGAAACTGCTGAAGATGAAGCTACTGACGCTGTTGTAAATGACGCTATCGACAGCCTAAACGAAGCTACTGAAGAAATGGAAGCCGCTATGGATGAAGTTATCGAATTAATAGAAGAAGTTGCAGATACTACTGCTGAAGGTACTTGTGAAGAAGGCGCTTGCGAAGATGGTGCTTGCGAAGGTGGAGATCACTCTTGCGATCACGGAGAATAATTTTCCTTGAAAG
This sequence comes from Crocinitomix sp., assembly GCA_030836155.1. Taxonomy (GTDB): domain Bacteria; phylum Bacteroidota; class Bacteroidia; order Flavobacteriales_D; family Crocinitomicaceae; genus Crocinitomix. The sequence continues at coordinate 17,041 of JAURQI010000018.1, read as the reverse complement.
ATATAAAAAACCGTCAGTCCAAGACTGACGGTTTTTTTATGTCCTATTGTCAACGCAACGTTTGAATTTTCGCTAACTTTATAACTCAGAAAAATTCAGTGAGTTGAAGTCGAAAACCGTCAAAAAATCTATTCCAAACCGTTACCTCGATCTTGAGCAATGGCAAACAGATCGAAGAAAGTTTTTACGAGGAGCACTCCTTGCCGGAGCTATGACGCAAATTGGATTTTTCACCTCTTGTTCTACAAAACTAAAAGAAGGGAATGATTTACTTACTGCGGAACAGGCAACCATACTTAACGACGTATTAAATATCTTTTTTCCAAATGACGGAAATGGACCCGATGCTGAAGACATTAATGCGTTTGGCTATGTCATGTGGGTGCTGCACGATACTTTGAATCGAAAAATTGAGGACAATGCCTATATCCTCGTTGGATTGAATTGGGCTGATGAAACAGCTCAAGAAATCTATTTCAGCCCTTTCGTTGAACTCAGTCAAGAGCAAAAAGAAGCATTAGTTGGAAAATTCACAGAGTTAGACTGGGGTAAGAACTGGTCATCAATGATCATTACATTAATTCTTGAAGCACTTGTTTTAGATCCTATTTATGGTGGAAATAAAAATGAAGCGGGCTGGAATTGGCTCAATCATACACCTGGCTTTCCAAGACCTACTGAAGAAAACCGATACGAGCGAATAATGGAAAAACAAATGAAATTGGTTAAGTGATGGCAGATTTTGATTGTGATATTTGTATAGTCGGAAGCGGTGCAGGTGCAGGACCAATCATCTATGAATTGTCACGCGCTGGCTACAAAGTCGTTGTCCTCGAAAAAGGACCCTGGTTAAAAACAGCTGATTTTACAAAAGATGAAATGACAGCAACGCGACGAGATGCTTATACACCAAATTTGGAAGAAGAGCGACATATCGTTGTCAAAAAGAGCTCATCGGGTAATTGGACCGAAAAAAATACCGCTGATGGCGGCTCAGATCTGTGGAATGGGAGCTGCGTAGGGGGCTCTTCTAACTTCATGAGTGCTTACTTCCACAGAATGAAACCCAATGACTTCCAGTTATACAGTAAATATGGACCTATTGATGGTGCGAATATCGTTGACTGGCCTATAAAATATGATGATCTAGAACCTTATTATGCGAAAGTAGAAAAGGTTATAGGTGTGTCAGGAAAAGTTGTTGATCACAAACATCAAGAACCGCGATCAACGCCCGATTATCCGCACCCTCCATTAACTACAAATATTGTCGCAGACTGGTTTGTTGAAGGTGGGAAAAAGGAAGGTTGGAATATTGTTCCGGCCGCTAGAGGTATCATTTCTGAGCCAAAAGATGACCGAAGAGCTTGCTACCATTCTAACTATTGCGGTAGTTATGGCTGCTCGTCTGATGCAAAGGCAAGTTCGCGCGCAGCGCTCATCAACAAAGCTCTTAAAACGGGAAATTGCGACATAAGACCTTTGTCAAAAGTTTACCATATAGCAACAAATGGTCAAAATGAAATCGTAAAAGCCCACTACTACGATGCTGACGATAATAAGCAGAGCGTTACAGCAAAAATATTTGTCGTCGCCTGTCAAGCGGTAGAAACTTCGCGTTTATTGCTCATGAGCAAGAATGAAGAATTTCCAAACGGTTTGGCGAACAACTCTGGCCAAGTCGGCAAAAACCTACTTTTCGCTGGAGGCGGCGCTGGATCAGGCTATATTCGCTTCGATTCGCTATCAGAGGAGGACCGAAACAAATTTGATGTTCCACTTACCTTTGTAAACCAAGCGCTTATCGATTTCTACGAAATTGATGACCCGGAATTCGGAGGTAAAGCTAAAGGCGGTACTATTGATTTTCTGATTGAACATTCAAACCCAATGCCCAAAGTCTTCCGTTCAAAATATAAAAATGGAACCTTATTATATGGCTCTGATTTAAAAGAGAATCTCCAAGATTATTTTACGAAACAGAAACGCGTGCGTTATGAAGTCTTTTGTGATTGGCTGCCAAATGATGATTGTCATGTATCCCTCGATGAAAATGTGACCGATAAATGGGGAGACCCTGTTGGAAAGGTAAAACTAGGTTATCATGAGCAAAACTTAAAAGTTGGAAATTTTCTGGCAGATAAAGGAATGACTGTTCTTAAAAATATTGGTGCCATTAAGGTTACAAAATCAATTACAGGTAATCCTCCAACCAATCTTATGGCCGGTGGCTGTCGTTTTGGAGACGACCCTAAAAATAGCGTGCTTAACGCCAACTGCCAGGCGCATGAGGTCAATAATCTTTATGTCACGGATGGTAGTTTTATGCCAACCGGAGGCAGTGTTCCATATACTTTTACCATCTACGCAAACGCTTTTCGTGTCGCTGACCATCTCATCGAACGACTAGGGAAAGAAGCGTAATCCTCAACACAACAAATAATTTTGATCCTTAAAGACGGGCTTTTTATTCCAGCGCGCGCATCAAATCCTGCAAATTGGTAATCACCAAGACAACTATAATTACCACCAATAACACGATGAAAAGGAATTGAATCGTTCTTTTTCTGTTTTTATTCCCCTTCATACAAAATTTTATTTTAACCCCGAAAGCCAGTTAATACAGGACTTAAACGTCAATTCTAAGTCGTTTAATAAAATATAGTACTTTGTATTGCATAGTACTATATTTATTTTATACCTTTGACCCGAGAGTAGGACAACTTAATCCTATAAAAAGAACAAGCATGAAACTGGAAAACACCAAAGCGCAAATGCGAAAAGGCATCCTGGAATATTGCATACTGACCATTTTGTCAAATAAAGAAGCGTATCCTTCAGAGATTATTGCTGAGCTAAAATCAGCTAAACTAATTGTCGTTGAAGGCACCCTCTACCCGCTCCTAACGCGACTTAAAAATGCGGAGTTATTGCAATACAATTGGGTTGAGTCAAAATCAGGACCGCCGCGTAAATATTATTTCCTCACTCCATCAGGAGTTGATTTTTTAAAAGAACTTAAAACAACATGGACAGAATTATCTGCAGCCGTAAAAACAATTTCAAAAACCCATCACAATGAATAAAACAATAAATATCAACTTAAGCGGTTTCGTATTTAATATCGAAGAAGAAGCTTACGAAAGGCTCAAACAATATTTGGACAATGTTGGCGCGCAATTCTCCAATGCTGAGGAACGCGAAGAAATTATGAGCGATATTGAATTGCGGATAGCTGAGATTTTTCAAGATAAAATAGGACCTTTCAAAGAGGTTATTATCATGACAGACATCGATGAAATCATTGATATTCTCGGTCACCCAGAAGATTATAACGAAGGAGACGAATCGATTGATGAAACAGAAAATCAAAACCAAGAATCTAATAATTATGAGCGCAGAAAACGTTTATTTCGTGATACAGACAATGCTGTTTTAGGTGGTGTTTGTGCCGGATTGGGCCATTATTTTGACATGGATAAAACCATCATCCGAATTCTTTTTGTTTTGCTCTTCGTTTTCTTTGGATCCGGTATTCTATTATATCTCATTCTTTTGTTTATTGTTCCGGAAGCTAAGACCACCACTGAGAAAATTGAAATGAAAGGAGACTTTGTTAATGTTGAGTCGATCAAACAACATTTTGAAAAAATCAAGCAAAACTTAACCAATGGCGAAAAGCAAAAGCAATTTCGCTCAACCATTAAGTCAACGGTTGATCGAGGAACTGCTGCAGGCAAAAATTTTTTCGAAATAATCGCTAAAATATTTGGTATAGGTTTAACCTTAGGAGGTATATTTCTTTTTGCCATGACCTTATTTACACTATTTGGAAATAACGAAATATTACTTCCTTTTATTGGTGAGGATCGCATACCTGATCTCCAAACAATGCTGCACATCATTTATCCTGGAGATTCTCCATCTACCCTGTTTTTTGTCTGTTTGTTGATCGTCATCTTCATTCCGATCATAACACTCATATTAACTGGATTGAGATTATTATTTGATTATCGACATGCTATCAAACCATTTGTCATTGGATTGACTACCACTTGGTTTATTGCGGCAGGCATTTTGTTCTTTTATAGCCTTGAACTTGCCAGCGACTTTAAATCAAATCAAAAAATAATTGAACGCATCGAAGATCCTATTTTAGCAAATGATACACTTTATGTAGACGTAGCACATGATGATCAATTTTCTGATTTAATTGATCCTTATAACCACTGGAATTCAGCCGAACTTATCAAAACAGATGGACAATATATTTATATGGGTTGGAGCGAACTCTCTTTCAGAACAACTGCTGATAGTGGCGACTTTAGCGTTAACATCACCAAACATTCGTGCGGCGCTTCTATCGCTTCTGCAATCGAACGAATTGAAAGAATCAATTACCCTATCCAAGTGAAAAATGGTGTCTTATTCATCCCTCCTTACATGCGTATTCCTGCAGAGGATAAAATTAGAGCGCAATATGCATCCGTAGAGATCGTTGTTCCAGAGAATAAAACCATTATTTTTGGATCAAATATAGGACGCATCTACCGACATGCTGAATATGGACCAGAACCACATGGCAGCATGAGTCCTGGATCTGTTTGGGTGAATGAAACAGGCGTATTTGAAAAGAACGTACAATAATCCATTGGAGAAAAAAGAAATCAAAAATATCAAAGGAAAGAAAATCCTTGTCTTGCCACGCTGGTATCCAAATCAATTGGATATCCAGCTTGGAATTTTTATTCAACGCCAGTTGGTTTTAATGCGCGAACAACATGATTTTTATGTCGTCTATGCCCAGGCTATAGAAGACTTGCCTTCAAAATTTCAGCATAAGTCAAATGAAACTTTAGGATTTCCTGAGCATGTCGTTTACTTCAGATCAGCAAAAGGTCCTTTTAGAAAAATTACCAATTTTTACCGTTATAAAAAGGCACAGGAAATGGGACTTAAATTTTGCCCAAAAAACATTGATGCCTGTCATATTCATGTTCCCTATCGCTCTGCCCTACCCGCTTTAAAACTGAACCGTAAAAAAGGAATACCATTTGCTATTACAGAACATTGGTCCGGACATATAAACGGAGCATTTAGTCGGAAAAATAGTTTCGACAAGTGGCTATATAAACGAATCGTTCAAAAAGCAAGTGTTATCAGCACGGTCAGCCAAAAGCTTAAAGATGCCTTTCAATATAATACGGGAAAGACTTCAGTAGTCATACCCAACTATATCGAACAAGGTCAAAAGAATGGCGTAATCCATAATGATGCAAAAATCAAACTTTTATCAATTGGCGATATCCATGATGCTACAAAAAATTTCTCAGGTTTATTGAAGGCATACAGAGCAGCTTTAACGGAAATGAATAATATGCATCTCACAATTGTAGGCGACGGTCCTGATCGCGACGAGATTCATCATTTAGCCAAGTTACTGAACTTTCCGCCCAACACGATTCACTTCACCGGGCGACTAGAACACCAGATAGTACTTGAAACCATACAAGATTGTGATTTCTATATTTGCAATTCAAATTTTGAAACATTCGGAATGACCGTGGCGGAAGCACTTTTCGCCGGCAAACCTGTGATTAGCACAACTTGCGGCGGACCAGAGGAATTCGTCAATACCAACAATGGAATTTTAATCGAAATCAGCGAAAATTCAACTAACCTCAAAGAAGCTATAATCAAAATGTCCGGGGTTTACAAGTCGTTCAAAAAAGAGGATTTAATTAATCCCATTGCAGATCGTTTTGGAAAGGAAACGGTAAAAAAAGCGTGGTCGGCGTTTTATGATAAATTGTTGATCAATACAAAACACTCAAATTAAATTCAACGATCGATCAATTCGGCTATTTCCATAATAACAGACTCATTCTCCTCAATATAACTTAAACAATCTTGTTTGAGATGATGAATGTTTTTTGGTGTGATATTCTGCATATCATCCGCACCAAATACGAGCTTTGGATTTAATCGGTAATAAGGTATACCCAACTCGTTTAATTTATTTTTCATTTTTTCGTTCACAGCAGAAACTGCCAGCTCCACCTTGTCAGTAACCCGCATCTGGCCCGTTCCTAAGCTAAGAAATAAATCCGGTTTAAAACCCGCATTTTGGTGATAAACAAAAGCAATTTCACTAGGATTTTTAGCGCCAATATAGCCGTCTGCATACAATTTCTCGCCTAGCTTAACTGGCGGAAACAATCCAGGAAATGCGCAACTCGCGCGAATTGCATCATCTAAACCATCACCCCACCCTGAATCAACTACAACCGCTCCGTTTGTCTCTACATCCGTTACAACACAATGAAACTGAGAAAAATCTTTTAACCTTAAACCACTAAAGTTAGCGTCAATAACCTGATTAAATGCCCTTGCCGGGTGAGGTATTTTACCAGGATGAATAGAAGCAGCTGATCGAAATTCATACAAATCCAAAACTTGCTGTATGGCCCGATCAAAATGAAAGTGTTTTTGAATACTAAATGCTCCTGAAACTATAGCGCCTGTCGAAGTTCCCCACCACTGAACATGTTGTTGATTCAAATCAATACTACTGTGCTTTGAAATCTCTCGCAACAATACCAAAGGTAAAATCCCTCGGATTCCACCCCCATCAATTGCTATAATGATCTTTTTCATTAACGCAGACGAATCACTTGACCTATATGAATAACATCCGTCTCTGTTAGATTATTTAAGCGGCAAAGATTATCAACTGTAGTTCCATATTTCCGAGCGATAATCCAAAGATTTTCCCCGTTGCGAACGCGATGTGATTTAGCATTCTTGTCAACCGGCTGCGAACTAGATGAAGTATAAGTTCGCGTCGAAGAACTTCCAGAAGGATGAAAAACCCCACTATGAACAAGTAAGTTATCTTTTACCACCTTATGCTTAAAATCAAAAATCAATTCAGGGTCAATCGGATTGTCATAAAAACGAACTTCAAAATGTAGGTGAGATCCTGTCGACCTACCCGTATTTCCGCCTAGACCAATCGGTTGCCCAGCAACAACGTCCTGATTAGGCGCTACAAGCAATTTTGAACAATGTGCGTAATATGTTTCTAGACCGTTGTAATGACGCATCACTATTAAATTTCCAAAACCGTGGTCATGATACTGTGCGTATCTAATCTTGCCATCGAAAGCAGCGTATATCGTATCGCCAGTTTCTAAATCAATGTCAACACCATTATGTCTACGACCCCTTCTATAACCATATCGCGATGTCATCAATCCGTCAAAAGGAATGGCATAATTATCGTGAAGAGAATCCAATACACACATCCATATCGTATCTTTTAATAGAGTAACGTCATTTGTTGTACAGGTAATTACTTCATCATTATTCCAATACGATTTGTAAGCGTAAGCTGTATCATTACAAACCATATCATGAACATAATCATTCATGACACCTTCAAAATCTTTTTCCTCTTGATAACACCATGTTCTATCCGCATAGATTAACATTGTGCCATTTGGTGTTTCAACCGTATCAATAGGATCGAAGAATGAATTCTGGCCAAAGACAGATGTCAGTGACAATATGGTGATGAAAATTGAGGTGATTTTTTTCATGTTACTTTGTTCTCGAACGTCGCAAAGATACATATTTCGAGCAAAACAAGGCTATCTCTACTATCTAAGCACTACCTATTAACAGTTTTTAACAGTAGCGGATACCGTTGTAAACACTTGATTAACTGATACTTAAATGTTTTTGCTAACGATTCGAAGTGGATTAAAAGCAAGCGGATGACCACGATAGATTAAAAAAGCAGTACCTTTGCAGAAAATTTGCTTTTTAGAGCAATGCTTGATAGTGGTTCGTTGTCGATAACTTTTGTGAATTTAGTTAGGGCCGGAATCAAGCCAGGATAACTAAATTTAAGAAAATGAAATTCAATGAACTAGGGCTGAAAAAGTCAATCCTTTCAGCTATTCAGGATTTGGGGTATGAAACTCCAACTCCAATTCAGGCGCAAGCCATTCCCTACCTATTAGAAAAAGAAGGAGACCTTATTGGTCTAGCATCAACGGGTACTGGTAAAACAGCATCTTTTGGTTTACCTCTAATTCATCAGGTAGACGACCAATCAAAAAATACGCAAGGACTCATTATTTGTCCAACACGTGAGTTATGTATTCAGATCTCCAGAGATTTAGATGAGTACGCTAAGAATATCCCGAAATTAAAAGTAGTTCCAGTTTATGGAGGTACGGATATTGTTAAGCAAATCAAACAAATTGAAAGAGGTGCGCAGATTATTGTTGCAACTCCAGGTCGATTGCTTGATTTAATTAATCGTAAAAAAGTAAAGCTTTGGGAAGTTCAAACGGTCATCTTAGATGAGGCGGATGAAATGCTCAACATGGGATTCAAAGAGGATATTGATTCTATTTTAGATCAAACTCCAGAATTCAAAAGCGTCTGGTTATTCTCGGCTACAATGCCTAAAGAAGTAGCTCAAATTGCAAAGAATTACATGGTTGATCCTCACGAAATTACAGTCGGAGGGAAAAACGAAACCAACAAGAATATCGAACACCATTATTATGTGGTAAAAGAGCGTGATCGTTTTGACGCTCTAAAAAGTATCATTGATTTTAATCCAGATATATACGGTTTGATCTTTTGTCGAACAAGACGTGATACTGGAAATGTAGCAGATCAATTATTATCTGCTGGATACAATGCAGAGCCACTTCATGGTGATCTATCTCAAGCACAACGTGACCGTGTGATGAAGAAGTTCCGTGACAAAACCTTGCAAATTTTAGTCGCAACAGATGTTGCTGCACGTGGAATTGATGTAAACGATATTACACACGTTATTCATTACCAATTACCTGAGGATGTTGAAAACTACACCCACCGTAGTGGACGAACAGCTCGAGCAGGTAAAAAAGGTGTATCGATTGCTTTGATCAATACCCGAGGTGGTAGAAAAATTAATAGTATCGAGAAAATAATCAAAACAAGATTTGAACTAAAAACGGTTCCGTCTTCAGATGATATTTGCGAAACGCAACTCTCTCATTCAGTGAATGCTATTTTGGATGAAAATCAAGACTTAAGCCGAATCAAAAAATTTGCTCCAATGCTCTTAGAAAAATTGGATCACCTTTCGAAAGAAGAATTGATTCAACGTTTTCTAGCTGTAGAGTTCAATAAATTCCTTTCATACTACGACAAAGCACGTGATCTAAATGCTAAAGCCTCAGACAGAGGTGGTAGCGATAGAGATAGAGATCGTGATAGAGGTCGTGGTGGCAAAAGCAAATATAAAAGTGATCCGAACGCACAACGATTCTTCGTTGGCCTTGGCAAAAAAGATGGATTTAACAGTGGTGCATTACTTCGTTTAATTTGTGATAATGCGGGTATTGCCAAAAAAGATATTGGTCAAATTGATATCCTCGAGAAATTCTCATTTTTTGACGCGAATCCTAAGATTACAAGTCAAATTTTGGACGGTATGCAAGATGCTAACTTTGACGGAAAATCTTTCAACATTGAAAAAACAAAAGGCGGCGGAGACTCAGGAAATCGATCTGGAAACCGTTCAGGCAATCGCTCCGGCAATCGCTCTAGCAATCGATTTGGAGGCAATCGCCGACCAGATGGCCCCAGCAAAAGACGAAGCCAAAAAGGTAACAGAAGAACAAATTAAACTTATTCATTAGTCAGTAGCAAAATAATTACACAAAATGGAAATTAGAAACATTGCCATAATCGCACACGTTGACCACGGTAAAACAACTTTGGTTGACCGTATGATTGAAGCTGGTGAAACACCAATCAAAAGTGATGGTGAATTAATCATGGATAGCAACGACTTAGAGCGTGAAAGAGGTATTACCATTACTTCAAAAAACGTTTCCGTTAATTATAAAGGAACTAAAATTAACATTATCGACACCCCGGGTCACAGTGACTTTGGAGGTGAAGTTGAACGTGTTTTAAATATGGCTGATGGTGTTTGTCTGTTGGTAGATGCTTTTGAAGGCCCAATGCCACAAACGCGTTTTGTTCTGCAAAAAGCGCTTGAACTAGGATTGAAGCCTTTGTTAGTTATCAATAAAGTAGATAAAGAGAATTGTACTCCTGAAGAAGTTCATGAGAAAGTGTTTGAATTGATGTTCGAATTAGACGCTACAGAAGATCAACTTGAATTTCAGACGATCTACGGATCTGCAAAAAATTCTTGGATGGGAAGTGATTGGAAAACACCTACTGGTACCGTTGAACCTCTTTTAGATCAAATACTAGACTATTTTCCACCACGCCAATTTGATGAAGGAACAACTCAAATGTTAATCACATCACTTGACTATTCATCATTCGTTGGTCGTATTGCAATTGGTCGTTTGACACGTGGCGAATTAAAACCGAATATGCCGGTTGTTTTAGCTAGACGTGATGGAAGTGAAGTAAAATCGCGAATCAAAGAAGTATTTGTTTTCGAAGGATTAGAAAAGCGAAAAGTGGAGACTGTTCAAACAGGCGATATTTGTGCGGTAACTGGAATTGAAGGGTTTGAAATTGGTGATACCATCTGTGATGCAGAAAACCCAGAGCCTTTAAAATCAATTACAATTGATGAGCCAACAATGAGTATGCTTTTCACAATTAATGACTCTCCTTTCTTTGGGAAAGAGGGGAAATTTGTGACTTCTAGACATATTGGAGAACGACTTGATAAAGAATTGGAAAAGAACCTTGCTTTACGTGTTGAACAAGGCAACTCTGCTGATAAATGGAATGTTTACGGACGTGGTGTTATGCACTTGTCTGTGCTATTAGAAACAATGCGCCGAGAGGGGTATGAAGTTCAAGTAGGACAACCAAAAGTCATTCTTAAAGAAATTGATGGTGTTAAATGCGAACCTGTTGAAGATTTAACCATTGACTTACCAGAGAGTTTTTCAGGAACAGCTATTGATGCCGTTACAAGAAGAAAAGGTGAAATGGTCAGCATGGAACCAAAAGGAGAACGTATGATCTGTAAATTCATCGTTCCTTCTCGAGGTTTAATTGGATTAAGAACCTACCTTTTGACGCAAACGGCTGGTGAAGCAATTATGACGCACAGATTCATCGAGTATCAGCCATATAAAGGTGATATCCCAGGAAGACAAAATGGATCATTAATCTCAATGGAAAAAGGAACGAGTATCCCTTACTCTTTATCAAACTTGCAAGAAAGAGGTAAATTCTTCATTCCTGCAAACGCAGATATTTATGAAGGTCAAGTAATTGGAGAAAATACAAGAGCTGGTGATTTGGTTATTAATGTAACGAAGACAAAAAAGCTCTCTAACATGCGTTCTTCCGGAGCAGATGACAAAGTGAAAATTGCTCCTCCAATTACTTTTTCTCTCGAAGAAGCTTTGGAATATATCCAGGAAGATGAGTACGTTGAGTTAACTCCAGAGAGCATCCGAATCAGAAAAGTCTTGTTAACTGAGAACCTAAGAAAAAGAGCTGGTAAATAATCAATTGTTTAAAAGCTTGTTAATAACATTCAGACAGATTACTGTTTGTAAGAGGTGATAGTTTTATTTTTGTTTTAGGCGTAAATCAAAAATTATGTTTGACGAAGAGGAAAATGAGGACAATGAAGGCATGTCGGATGCACGTTTTAATTCTGAATTAAAACGGTTCGAAGAAATGATGATGGAAGAATCGTCCATCTATTTTGATGCTGAAATCCTTGAGCAAATTATAGAACATTTCATTATCAATAATCAGCTCAAGAAGGGACTGAAAGCAGTTAGTGTTGGATTAAACCAGCATCCAACTAACGCAAACTTTAAATTGCGGAAAGCGCAGATCATGTCCACTATGGGGCAGCTTAAGGAAAGTCTCTTGCTTCTACAAGAACTTGAAAAAATCGAACCGTATAACCCGGAAATCTTTATCACAAAAGCTAGTGTTTTTAGTCAATTGCGTGATCATTTAAAGGCAATCAAATATTACCAAAAAGCAATTGAGATTGCTAATTCTTATGACTTAACGGAGGAACTGGAAGAAATCCGTTTCGACCTGGCCATGGAATTCGAAAACATACACAAATTTGACAAGGCTATCGAAGTCTTAGAGGAAATACTCAGTCACTCTCCAGACAATGAAGCTGCCATTTATGAAATTGCATACTGTTATGAACGAACAGGTGACTTTGATAAATGCATCGAGTTTTATAACCGATATATAGACAACAATCCTTATTCATTTACAGCATGGTATAATTTAGGGAATATTTATTTCCTTAAAGGCAATGTTGAAAAAGCTATTTGGGCATATGATTATTCAATCATAATCAATGATGAATTCACTTCGGCCCATTTTAACTTAGGAAATGTGTACATGCAAATTGAAGAATTTGACAAAGCAAAAGAAGCTTATTTGAATTGTTTAAACATCGACGAAAACGATGCACTCACCTTGAGTTATTTAGCCGAAGCTCATGAACGTTTAGGTGAATTTGACGAGGCTTTAAAACACTATAATAAAAGTCGTGAGATAAATCCAGAACTAGCAGAAGCATGGCTGGGCACCGGTATTGTTCTCGATATGCAGGGCAATACATTAAATGCCATTAGTTACTTAAACCAAGCTGTTCAATTGCAACCTGAGAATGCCAATTATCATCATGTTTTAGCAGAGGCATTATTCAAAATAGAGCATTATATTGAAGCAGAAGCGACCTTGGAAAGAACGATTCAGTTGTCACCGAGCTACAGCGATGCTATCCTTCTTTTAGCAAAGGTTAAGGCTATATATAGCATAGAGGAAGCTGTTGATTTTCTCTTGAGTCTTGAAAACATTCAAGAACTCTCGCAGGAGGTGCGCATTTATTTGGTTACCGTTTTATGGCAGGTACGTCAATTCACGGATGCTTTGCTTTTATTTAAGAAAGAGTATTTAATCGACAAAGATTCGGCAAAAACCCTATTTTTGTACTTTCCAGAAGCCGAAAAGATTCCGGAATTTATACAAATAATCGAAACCCACAATGGCTAAGAATTTTGAATTACCCTACATACCAGAACGTCCAGAAAAACCAAGAGAAGCTGGTGTCACAATGATGATGGACAAAGGTCTGAGCTTACGTGAAGTTGAAAACTTCATTGAAGCAAATGGTGATTATACAGATATTGCCAAATTAGGCTTTGGAACGGCCTATGTTGTAAAGGATTTAGAACAAAAAATTAAACTCTACAAAGAAGCGAATATCCGACCATATTTTGGCGGTACGTTATTTGAATTGTTTATCGCTAGAAATAAATTTAGCGACTTTCAAAAACTATTGGACAAGTACGACTTGGACCTCTGTGAGGTATCGGACGGCTCAATCATCCTGAAACATGAGGATAAGTTGAACTATATCAGCACACTGTCTAAAAATAGAACGGTAATGTCTGAAGTAGGATCCAAAGATGAAGGTATCATTATCAGTCCAGCAAAATGGATTAAAATGATGAGCACTGAATTGGAAGCGGGCTCTTGGAAAGTAATTGCTGAAGGTCGTGAAAGCGGAACAGTAGGTGTTTTCAGACCCAATGGTACAGCACACACCTATCTGATTAATAAGATAATTGCCAAAATAGATCCTAACCGCATTCTTTGGGAAGCTCCTAAGAAAACGCAACAAGTTTGGTTTATTCGATTATTCGGCCCAAATGTCAACCTTGGAAATATTGCGCCTTACGAGATTATTCCATTAGAGTGTTTGCGTCTTGGACTAAGAGGTGATACTTTCTTCGAGTTCTTACCAGAAGAAGTTGAACAACAGCTGAAACAAAAAGCAGAATAAATGACCAATAAGGGTGAAAAAAATCCTATTGGAGTAGGTCTTCGCGGAATTGCAATGGGCGCAGCGGATGTTATACCGGGCGTATCTGGAGGTACAATCGCTTTCATAACGGGGATATACGAAGAACTACTCGAGACTATTAGCAACCTTAACCTTGGATTATTAAAAACATGGAAAAAAGAAGGCTTCAAAGCCATGTGGAAAGCCGGTAATTTTGGTTTTCTTTTTGCTTTATTCTCTGGAATTATCATTAGCATTGCATCACTTTCTATTCTCATTAAACATTTATTAGAAACCTACCCTATTCAAGTTTGGGGATTCTTTTTTGGTTTGATTATCGCCTCTGTTTGGCTCGTCGGCAAAACCGTCAACCAATGGAATGTAAAAACAATAGCAGGCGTCATTGGCGGCTCAATGGCGGCATATTTCATAACTGTAATGGGGCCTTCGGAAGAAAGCCATAACCTCTTTTATATTTTTATATGCGGAGCTATAGCTGTCTGTGCGATGATCCTTCCGGGCATTAGCGGCAGTTTTATTTTGCTATTATTGGGGGCCTATGAAACTGTTCTTGGAGCAGTTAGTGAAACGATAAAATCACTCAAAGACGGAAATTTTGAAATGGTCATGAGTAATGGGCTGACCTTATTGGTCTTTATTGCTGGATGCATTATCGGTCTAATCACTTTTTCGAAACTATTAAATTGGCTTTTTAAGAAAGCGCATGATCTTACTATTGCTATTCTTACAGGATTCCTTATTGGATCATTGAATAAAATATGGCCGTGGAAACGAACGTTAGAGTACTTCACTAAACCTGATGGAGAAATTGTCCCATTGGTTCAAGAAAATGTGGGGCCCGCAACATATTCTGAACATATGATCAGTATTGGTGAAAACAGCGAAGCACATCTTTGGATGACTATCGTGCTTGCTGTATTTGGATTTGCATTTATTCTAGCGCTTGAATTCTTTGTCAAACACGCAAAAAAATAACACTGGTTAATCGTTTTATATAGGTGTAAAACACTTAATTCCCGCACCTTAACTCTCCATTCAGCAAAGTCGTCGAAATACCTCAATATTCCTCGCTAATATGGGCAACCTATCAGTTTTAATTAACGTCTTAAAAGTGCTTGAAAAAATAGAAGCCATAGACTTTTCGGTTGTATTTTTGCAAGCAGCAGACTCCATTATAGCAATTAGAATATGAAATTTAGATTATTTATTATAACACTTTTGGCCGTTTTCTCTTGGAGCAATAAGGTTAACGCGCAAGTTTGTATCCCAACATACGGTACCGTTTGTTATACCGGTGGCGGTGGAATTACTTATGACGTTATTGACAGTTTCTGGACTGTAGGTGGCTTGACAGATATCGATAATTTAGATACTGACTGTTGTCTTTTACCAGACAATTACTGGTTTACAGGTATGGCAGTTACAGTTTGCCCTGGTATGGTCATTGAAACGAATGTTCAATGTCAACCTGCCGCTTTTGATCAAGGCTTTGCAATTTGGATAGATTGGAATCAAAATGATCTATTCGAAGGAGTTGAAAAAGTATATTCTTCTCCCACTTTTGGAGATGAAGTGTTTACAGGTTCTTTCACCGTTCCTGGTGATGTCACTTCTGGAGAAACTTTCAATATGCGAGTGAGAAGCGAATATGCGGTTAGTGGGGCTTCAATTAATCCTTGCGACTTTCAAACCTATGGAGAAACAGAAGATTATTTAGTCGTTGTGGGTTCATGTGCTCCTACGATTTGTGAAGGGGATACTGTTGAATTAGAATTAGAAGATCTTCCACCTGGACCGTTAACTTATAGTTGGGATCCTGCTACTGATATCAGTGATCCTGCGGGAGGACCTACTGTTGAAGTTTGGCCTCCAGACACAACGACTTATACATGTACGATTATATCGCCAGATAGCACTTGGGATGTAGTGCATGAGGTATTTGTTGTTTTCCCTCCTAACCCTTTTGCAGGTATGGATGATACAATTTGTCATGATATCGCAGTTCCTTACAATTTTGATGATGCGACAATTGAAACAGATGAAGATGACGTTGCTATTACATGGGATATTGCCGAATTTTTCGGACTTGGAGTACCGGCTACAATTTGGTCTCCTGATGATAATGTCCTGAATCCTGGTTTACAAGTTAGTGCTGACGGTGTTTATGACATTATGATTACAACAACTGACTTAAGCGGTTATTGCCCAGATCAAGTTGACACGGTTCGCATTACATTTTCTGAAGCTCAACACACCCTTGAGGCAACGGATCCATTATGTTTTGGATCAAGTGATGGAACAATTACAGTTACAGGAACAGGAACCTTGCCTAGTGTTGAGTTTAGCTTAGACGGAGGGCCATGGCAGCCAGATAATGTCTTTAACGATTTACCTGCCGGCACTTATGACATAACCTCAAGAGACGCTTTTGGCTGCGAATACACTAGTTCGATTGAATTAGTTGATCCTGATGAAGTAGTCATTACCGTTTCGTCTGATACATTGATCTGTCAAAATGGTACGGCAACATTAGAAGCATCTGCAACAGGCGGAGTTGATTATTTCTATGACTGGAGTATTGATGGTGCCGATGATGGCCCAATCCAAACGGTTAATCCGGTTGTCTCTCCTTATATTGTGACCGTTAGTGTTACGAATGAAAATGGTTGTGAGTCAGCTGAAGAAACGATTGAAATTACTTTGATGGATCCAATTACACTTGTCATTACAGAAAATGATTCTATTTGCCCTGGATTCCCTTCTTCACATACTGTGGTTGCAAGTGGAGGTGATGGCGATTACGAATATACATGGAGTGCTGAAGGTTCACCAATTTTTGATGCAGACAATGAAATTGACGTCAATCCAGATGAAGATACGGAATACTGTGTTATTGTAAATGATGGTTGCGAAACGACACCAGAGACCATTTGTGTATCTACAATCATTCGCCTTGTACCTGTACCTTCTTTTACTTCTGATGTAACTGCAGGATGCGTGCCGACAACAGTTAATTTTGACGCAGACCTTTTAGCAGGCGACATTGCGGTTTGGACCATTGATGGATCTATCTATAACGATATGGAAATGGTCGCTCATGAATTCTCAGAAATAGGGTTTTATGATATCACTTTGCATATCACCAATGAATATGGTTGCGAAAATGAAATCACGGCG